>NZ_CP173721.1:3375241-3682081 GCF_045181065.1 Microbacterium sp. M
GGCACGTCTCACTGCGGACCGCATCGGCCGCACTGATCTTCCTCACCGCGCTCGGCGTCTGGGACACCTTCTTCAGCCCGCTGCTGACGTCCTACACGACGCTCGCCCTGATGGCGGCGCTGGCTCTGGCGCCGTCTACTGCCCGTTCTCGACGTGGAAGTCGGTCACCGTCAGCTTCGTGACCGGGTGAGTGGAGTTCGCGCTGACGGCAGCCTTGATCCCGAGCGTGCCAGCCGCCTGGTGAGCGGCCGTGCTGTCCGTCGCCTGGATCGTCCATGCCGCTGGTTCCGCGGCGGCTCCGACCCAGACCTTCACCGCCACGGTCGTCGGATTCGTCCCCGTCACGTTCGTGCGGACGTGGATGACGTCACCGGCGACGTAGGCACCGGGAAGGACGACGCTCCCGCCGCCGAGCGGTGTCTCGTCGCGCAGCGCGTACACGCGGATCGCGCCGCCCGACTCGAGGCGCACCCGTGAGGAATACGTCGAGGCGCCGACCACTCGTCCGAGCACGGTGATGCTCATCGCACCACCGGCCGGGACGACATCGGCTGCGAAGTTCGTCGTGATCACGGCATCCGTCGTCGACACCGCGTTCAGTCGCGCCTCGCGCGTGTGCGATGGTGCGAGAGAGATCGCGCCGACTCCACCGCCGACGGCGAAGGCCGCGGCGCCTCCCGACGTCGTCCAGGCTCCCCCCACGGGGGCGCTGCCCCAACCGCCGGTGACCTCCCTGTCGAACGAGTCGTCAGCCACGACGTGCGCCGGGGGCGGATCGCTCACGATGACCTCCTCGGTCGCCGTGGCCGTCGCACCGTCGTCATCCGTGACCGTGAGCGTGACGGTGTAGGTCCCTGCCGACGCGTACTCGTGGGACGCCGTGAGACCCGTTGCGCTCGCGCCGTCGCCGAAGTCCCACGTCGCGCCGGCGATCGACCCGTCCGGGTCGCTCGAGCCCGCAGCGTCGACCGCGACCGCGAGTCCATCGACCGTCGACGCGAACGCTGCGGTCGGCGCCTGGTTCGGCGCCGGCGGAGCCGCGACCTCGCCTGCCACGACCCGCAGGTCGTCGAAGCCGAGCACGAGCGACGGCACGGTCGACACGGAGCTCGACGACGTGCGGATGCTGATGCTTCCGGCGGCCTGGAGCTCCGGTGTCGTGTCGGTGGCCTGCAACTGCCAGGCCGACGGCTCGGCCGTCCCCTCGACCCACACCTTGGCGCCGAGGTTCGTGGTGCCCGCACCGAGGGCGGACATCCGCAGGTGCAGCTGCTGGCCGGCGACGTAGGCACCGGGAAGCACGAAGCTCCCGCCTCCGAGCACGTCGTTGTTGCGCAGGAGATACAGGCGGATGACGCCGCCCGGTTCCAGCCGCACCCGTGCCAGGTACTGCGAGCTGCCGACCACGCGGCCGGCCACCGAGATGGTGGCCGAGCCACCGGCCGGCACCGTGTCGGCGGACAGCAGCACGTCGACGGTGCTGTCCGCGGAGGACACCGCGTTCAGCCTCGCCTCACGGGAGTGCGACGGAGCGAGCGCGATCGTGCCGCGACCATCAGAGACGCCGAAGGCGGCAGAACCACCCGTGGTTGTCCAGGCACCGCCGACATCGGCAGCACCCCAGCCGGCGGTCGCATCACGCGAGAACGCGTCCGCCGCGATCACATCTTCGGGGATCAGCACGACGTCGTGGGTGACGCTGTGCGTCGCACCGTCGTCGTCGGTCACGGTGAGCGTGACCGGATAGCTGCCTGGTGCCGAATAGGTGTGAGTGGCGGTCGCTCCCGCCCCGGTGGCCCCGTCGCCGAAGTCCCAGGCGTGCGATGCGATCGTGCCGTCCGGATCGGTCGAGGCCGACCCGTCGACCGACGCGGTCAGGCTCTCGACGTCCGTGGACGCTGTGAAGACCGCTGTCGGCGCGGCATTCGGCGCGGCCGCCGACACCTGCTGGGTCGTCGTCGCGCTGCCGCCTCGGTCGTCCGTCACCGTGAGCGAGACCTCGTAGTCCCCGCCCGCCGCATACGTGTGCGCTGCCGTCTCGCCGGTGCCGTTCGCACCGTCGCCGAACGACCAGCTGTAGGTGGCGATCGTCCCGTCCGCATCGGTGCTCGCGGTCGCGTCGACCGCGACGGTCAGATCCGTCGCTGCTGCCACGAAGGATGCCGTCGGCAAAGCGTTGGGAGCGGCGACCGTCACGTCGTGCGTCGTCGTGCTCTCCAGGCCGCCGGAATCGCGGACGGTGAGGCTGACGGGGTACGTGCCGGCCGCGGCATAGGCGTGCGTGACGGTCACGCCGGTGCCCGCCTCCCCGTCGCCGAAGTCCCAGGTGTACGCCTCGAGCGGCCCCTCAGCATCCTGCGACGTCGAAGCGTCGAAGCTCGCAGACAGGTCGGTGACGGCGGAGGCGAACTCGGCCGTCGGCAACTGGTTCACCGCGCCGGTCGTGCCCGCCTCGAAGTGCTGCTGCACCTGCGCAGCGCTGAGAGCGGTGCCGTAGACCGCGACCTCGTCGAGGGAGCCGACCCAGAACGGATCGCCTTCCCACGTGGTGTCGCCGCCCAGGCGCCAGTAGCCGGAGTAGACGGATGCCGTGGAAACGGTGTTCGAATCCACCAGCGCACCGTCGACGAACAGCTGCATGCCGGCGCTCGACTGCTGTGCCACGACATGATGCCAGCTGCCGTCGCGGTACGTGCCCGGCGCCGCCAGGATGTGCTGCGCGCCGTCGTGCGTGCCGAACTTCAGCTGACCGGACGGCGTCATGTAGACGTGCCGGTCGTAGGTTCCGCTGGCGTTCGTCGTGTTGGCGTTGCTGTTGCCGAATCCGACGAGCTTGCCGCCGCCCGTGCTGGTCGTCTTGAACCAGCCTTCGATCGCGAAGGTGGACGGACTCGTGACGGCGCGCGAGCTGATCACGGTCTGCCGGTTGTTCCAGGTGCCGAAGACGTTCTTCGAGGACGTGAACCGGATGGCCGAGTTGCTCGTTCCGTCGATCGCGCCCGATTCGCCGCGCACGATGCTGGTGCTGTTGTAAACGCCGGGGAATCCTTCCCGGCTGGAGTCCGCCGCCGTAGTTCCGGACGACTCGCCGAGCCGCCAGTACATCGACGGCGACGTGCCGTATACGGCGGCGCCGTAGGCATCGGCGGGTGCGGCGGGGATGGTCGACTCCCGTCCGGAGGCGACACGATGCTCATCCACCTCTTCGCGGCTGAGCACGCGATCGTAGACCGCGACATCCGCGATCTGACCGTTCAGGTAAGTCGATCCGGCCTGCGGCCACGACGAGAGGTTGTCTCCGCCGATCCGCCAGTATCCGGAGTAGCTCTGGCCGTTGGTGACACCGGGAAGCGACCCGATGCGCACACCGTCGACGAAGAACTCCATTCCTCCGGCCCCGAGCGTTCCGACCACCTGGTGCCAGGCGCCGTCGTTGTATCCGGTGCCGGACGAGATCGTCTGCACCGAGCCCGGGTACACGCCGAAGGTGAGCCGCCCCTGGCCGTTGATGTAGATGTGCCGGTCGTAACTCGCTGAGCTCCCCGTGGCCGCGTTGCCGAACCCGACGATCTTGCCGCCGTTCGTGCTGGTGGTCTTGAACCATGCCTCGACCGAGAACACGTCCGGTGCCGGTCGTGCCGTGGTGGTGACCCCGAAGGAGTTGGACCCGGAGAAGCTGCTCGCCTTGGAGGACTCTCCGACGACCTGTCCCGTGACGTTGCGCGTCACGTTCGAGGTCAGTTTCACATCGTTCGCGCCGACCCAGTCGTACGCGGCTGTCCCCGATGCCTCGGACAGCGGCCAGTAGCCGACCGGCTGCTGGTCGATGATCGCCTGGTTGTACGCGGTTCCGGTGTTGGTCGCCGAGACCGTCACCGCCCGCCAGTCGGAGACCGTGCTGTTGCCGGTCGGATCCGTCACGCGGACGCGGTACTCGTAGGTCTGCCCCGCGACGAGTCCGGTGTCGGTGTATCCCAGGGATGGGCGCACCCAGTACGTCGATTCGGCCTTGACGGTGTGCACCGGCGCCGCGACGCCACGACGGAAGACCTCGTAGGTGAGCTGCGCGTTGTCGGGATCGTAGTTCGCCTGCCATCCGATGCGGGCGGTGCCGGCGCGGAAGGATGTCGTCGTGATCGGCCACGCGCCTCCGAGGATCTTCGGTCCGAAGTCGTTCGGCGCCTTGTCGACGGTGGTGAATCGGACGAGTCCCTGCTGACCCACACCGCTGACCCGCGTGAACTCGCCGGCGTAGAGGAGATAGTCCCCGGAGCCGGTGACGTCCCAGCCTGCCTGATTGATGCCGGTCGCCGATCCGGAAACCCATTCGGGGTACCAGTGCAGCAGACGCCCTGCCGGCTGACCGGTGAAGCTGCGATAGCCCCAGATGTCCGGCGTGATGGTGCGGTCGGACGGCTCCTTGGAGAAGGCGAGGGAGTAGTCCAGCTTCCATGGATTCAGCTGCGGGAACTCACCGATGTTGCCGCAGTAGTGCGAGTGGTCCGCCTTGTAGACCGCACCCTTGAACGGGAAGACGGAGTAGGAGTCACCGTGGCAGTCCTCCATCCAGACCATGGAGCCGTCCGCCCAGCTGGCGCGGAAGGAGCCTTCGAAATCGTCCTCGGTCTTGCTGCCACCGAAGTCGTACCCCGTGCCGTAGACGCTGTCTCCGTCCGAGGCCAATGAGTAGATCGCGGATGCGGTGCCGGCGTTGCGAATGACGCTGTTGATCGCCCACGGAAGGCTGGCCCCCGTCGAGGCATCCAGCGCCGCGAGCCCGCGGCCCGGGTTCGTCGATCCGTTGGTCGACGTGAAAGAGCCGCCGATGACGACCTTGGACGCATCAGGCGACACGACAACGGCGCGAGCACCGTAGCCGCCGGCGAGCACAGGGTTGAACGGGAGCACGGCACCCGTTTGCGCGTTCAGCGCTGCAACACGGGTGCGCGGCGTGTTGTTCACGTTCGTGAACTCCCCAGCGATGTAGACAGTGGTGTCGGTCGCGACGATGTCGATCACCGCACCATTGGCGCCAGGAGCCCAATTGCCGATCAGCGCACCTGTCGCGGTGTCGAATGCGGCCAGCCGATACCGCGCGACGCCGTCGACGCTGGTGAACCCACCGGCGACGTAGAGCCGGGTGCCGTCCGGAGAGACCGCAGAGCCGAGGACGCGTCCGTTCACCGCCGGGGCGAACGACTTCATCACCCCGGTCTGGATGTCGTAGGAGAGCATGTTCGCTCGCGAGGTCTCGTTCGTACCAGGGGCGGCACCGGCCGGGCGTGCGCTGGTGAACTCACCACCGGCGAACACCGTCGTCCCGGCGACCGACTGCGTCCACGCGACACCGTTGATCTGCACGGTCGGCAAAGGGTCCGCGCTCACGGTCGCCGGCGCATTGACCGTTTCGGGCGGCGGCGCGGTGTCCGCTGATGCCGGTGGCGCGACGACGAGAGCACCGAACAGCGCCGCGATCGTCATGCCCGTCGCGATCACGAGTGAACGCGTCCTGCTGCGGCGCACAGACGTCGCCGATTCCCCAAAAGCTGTCACGATCGTGACCTTCCCCAGATGAGCCGTCCCCACGGCATGTTCACCGCACAAGAATGCGGTCCCGGGCGTCAGTGTAGCGCTACGAACGCTCCAGGGGAAGTGCCGATGTGCGGCGGTGGGTCAGTCGAGAGCACCCTCGAACACCACGGTGGCCTCGCCTGCGCGGTAGTCGACTCCGATGGTCACGTCCGAGCGGGCGTCGGCGGCGACCGTGAAGAGGAACACGCCCTCGGCGGAGTCGCCCGGCGCGATGGTGCCTTCGAACGGCTCGCCGCCGGGTTTGGTCAGTGCAGGCGCCGGCTTGCGATCGGCGCCGGTGTACGCGTTCACGATGATGAACGCGGTGTCCAGCGGCTCGTCGGTCGCGTTCTCGATGCGCACGGTGACGCGGATCGCCGGCCCCGATGTCTCACCCGGTGCGACGCCTTCACCCTCGATGGCTTCGACCAGGGGCAGCGAGACGACGACGCCGTCCGAGCCCACCGCGGGCTGCGTCGGTTCGACCGGCGCGAGCTCAGGGGCGATCGGGCTGTCGGATGCCGTCGGCAGCGGTGTCGGCGTGACCGGCGTGCCGCTCGCGGACGTCAACGGGGTCGGCTCGGCCGTCGGGGTCGATGTCGGTGACGGCAGCGGCGGCGTCGCCACCGTGTCGGTCGACCACGGTCGAGCGATCAGCAGCCAGATGACGACGGCCGCCACGACGAGCACGGCGATTCCCGCGATGACCGGCCAGCGGCGGCGCGTCTGCGACGAAGGATTGTCCACGATGCTCCTGTTCTGAGCGCAGTCTACGCGCGCGGTGCGCTCGACTCGGTGCGGTGTGCGCGGATGGCCTCGACGGCGATGCGACGCCCGTCTCTGAGACCGCGGTATGCGGCGCGCAACGGGGGAACCGGCCGCAGGAACTGACGTCGCCCTCCGCGCAGCAGGATCGCCTTCGCCGCGCGCAGCGACGTGCGCGACCAGGCGCGGATGCCGGAGTCGTCGAGATGGCGGGCGGCGAACAGCATCCGATTGCGGATGTTGTAGTAGTAGTACGTCGCGGATTTCGCTTCCGACCGCTGGTCCGCGCCGCGATGCGTGCCGCCCTCATCGTGCCAGGCGACGGCGTCGCGGACGACGACCACCTCACCCCCGGCGGCGAGGAGCCGTGCCGAGAGGTCGACGTCCTCCCAGTACAGGAAGTAACCGTCGTCGAAGCCGCCGACGAGATCCCATACCTCGCGGGTGATCCACAGGCACGCGCCGCTGAGCCACTCGATGCGCTCCGCCGAAGGGAAGTCCGCACGTCGCCTGATGCCACGGATGGTGCCATCGTCGAGATACAGGTCCAGGCCGCCGAACCATACCCGACCATCGGGGCTGCGGACGATCGGCGATGCCATGATGCGTCCCGGTCCTGCGACGGCCGCACGGAGGGCGTCGACGGAGGCCGCGTCGATGCGCGCGTCCGGATTCAGCAGCAGCAGCTCCGTCGCCCCGAGCTCGAAGGCACGGTGGGCGCCGATGTTCATGCCGGTGCCGAAGCCGGTGTTGTCGGCCGGCGCGACGAGTTCCCATCCGCGGCGAGCGCAGAGTTCGCGGATCCGGTCGCGTTCCTGCGATGTCGAGTAATTGTCGACGACGACCACGTGCGCCGGTTCGGCGTCATCCGCCGTAGCACCGAGATTGCTCTCGACGAGGGCGCTCGACCCGTAATTGACCACGACGACAGCCAGCGTCCCGTTCATGCATCCCCCGATCCCCAGAACCGTCTGTAGTGTATAGCCGACCCTGGGGAGAAGAACATGAGGCTCTTGTTCGACGGATACTGGTGGGATCGGGGACCCGCCGCCAATCGCTCTGTGCAGCGCGAACTGATCGCCGCCTGGGCTGCGGAGTTCCCGGATGACGAGATCATCGTCGCACTGCGGCACGACGCGTCGGGAGCCGGGCTCCCCGACCGCGCAGAGCGCGCCGGCACCCGGCTCTGGCCGCATGCGCTGTCGAACGTCGTGGAACTCGGCCGCATCGCACGTCGGCACGACGTCGACGCGGTCATCCCGCACAACTACACGCCCTGGAGCGGCCCGTCGGCGACGTTCATCCACGATGTGATGTTCGTCGAGCACCCTGAATGGTTCAGCCGCTCCGAGAAGCTGTACTTCTCCGCCATGCTGCCGACGGCCCGGCGCGCCGGACTCGTCGTGACGTCGTCGCAGACCGAGGCCGATCGCCTCGAACGTCACCTCCCCCGTGCGCACGCTCCGGTCGTCACGATCGCGCTCGGCGCACCGCCCGCGATCGTCGACGCGCATCCTCGGCGCCCGGAGATCGCCGCCGGGCTTGAGGCCTTCGCTCTGACGGTCGGTCGGCTGAACGTGCGCAAGAACCTCCTCGCCGTCATCGAGGCCGCTGCCGCGAGCGCGCACATCACGCCGACCAGCCCGCTCGTCGTGGTCGGCAGCGCGGAGCACTCGGGAGTCGGTGCCGATCTGCCCGCCGAGGTCGACCGGCTGCGCGCCGACGGCCGCGTGCTGTTCGCCGGGCGGCTGGACGATGACGAGCTCGCGTGGCTGTACCGGAACTGCGCGGTGAGCATCAGCCTGTCCCGTGATGAGGGTTTCGGCCTCACCCCGATCGAAGCGGTCGCCTGCGGCGCCCCGCTGGTCGTCAGCGACATCCCCGTGCACCGCGAGAACGTCGGCGCTGTCGCCCGCTTCGTGCCGTTGGATGCCGCGCCGTCCGCGGCCGCCGCCGCCATCGATCTCGCATGGGGGTCGCCATCCGAGGCCTCTTTGCGTCATGATGTACTCATCCGCTGCGATTGGGGCGCAGTGGTGCATCGCTATCGGGATGCCGTCGCCAGACGGTTCGCGATCGCGAATTGAGGGCGGGATCCGGCAGGGGGCCGGATCATCTGGACGCCCGCTCGAGATCTTTGGGGGATCCGATGAGCATGTTTTCCGACGCGATGTCGCGGCTGTCCGCCGCGCAGAAGTCATCCAAGGGGGCCGCGGCGTATTCGCGCTTCGTGAACCGCCCGCTCGGCCGTCCGCTCGCCGCACTGGCGTATGCGCGCGGCCTTTCACCGACGCAGGTCACGCTGGTCAGCGCGGCCGCGACGTTCTCGGCGATCGCGATAATCGCACTCGTCCGGCCGACCTGGTGGTCATCCGCGCTCGTGGCGGTGCTGCTCGTGCTGGGCTACGCACTGGATTCCGCCGACGGGCAGTTGGCGCGGCTGACGGGGACGGGAAGCCTGGCCGGCGAGTGGCTGGACCATTTCTTCGACGCCACCAAGGCCGCGACACTGCACGCCGCCGTCCTGATCTGCTGGTTCCGGTTCTTCGAGCTCCCGCTGCCGTGGCTCGTTGTTCCGCTCTCGTTCGGCGCCGTCGCGAGCATCTTCTTCTTCGGCCTGATCGCGACCGATCTCCTGCGGCGGATCCATCGTGCGCAGCATCCGATCGCTGACGAGACGGCACCTGCAGAGGCGTGGCGCAGCAGCCCGCTCTACTCCCTCGTGGTGCTGCCGACGGACTACGGATTCCTGTGCCTCACGTTCGTGCTGCTGTGGGTGCAACCCGCGTTCGTCGCGGTGTACTCGCTGCTCGCGGTGGCCAACGTCCTCGTGCTCGGCCTCGCCGCTGCGCGCTGGTACAGCTCGATCCGTCGCATGGAAGCGGCATCGATCGCGTCGCCGACGCCGGCGGAGCTGCCGCGATGACCGGCGAGCCGCTGCGCGTGATGCAGTCCTTCCGCGCGCCCCGTGCGACGACCAACCCGTACATCACGATGCTCGACGACGCACTCGCCGACGACCCGACGATCCAGCACCGCCGGTTCTCCTGGGCAGGGGCGCTCTTCGGACGCTACGACGTGTTCCACTGGCACTGGCCGGAGGGCAAGCTGCACGGGACGACCTGGTGGAAGTCCGCGGGCAAGTACGCACTGACGGCATTGCTGAGCCTGCGGCATCGCCTCTCACGACGGATCGCCGTGGTCCGAACCGTCCACAATGTCGAATTGCCGGACGACAACACTGCGCGGACCTGGTTGCTGCGCCGGATCGACGCGCAGACCGACCACCGCATCGTGCTCAACACGACGACCCGCCTGCCCGCGGGTACGCCGCACACGCTGATCCTGCATGGCCACTACCGGGACTGGTACGCGCCTCAACTCCATCGGGACCGGGTACCGGGTCGGCTCGGCACCTTCGGCGGGGTCCGGCGCTACAAGAGCGTCGATGCTCTCGTCGCCGCGTACGCCGACGCCGTCTCGATCGAGCCCGACCTCACGCTGAGCATCGGCGGCCGCCCGTCGACACCCGAACTCGGCGACGACCTGCGCAGGCGAACGGCCGATCTCGCCGGCGTGCGACTGCAATTGACCTTCCTCTCGGATGCCGAGCTCGTCGAACTCGCGACGACGTCCGAGCTCGTGGTGCTGGCCTACCGGTTCATGCACAACTCCGGCAGTGTGCTGGCCGCACTCTCGCTCGACCGGCCGGTACTGGTGCCGCGCAACGAGGTGAACGAATCGCTCGCACGCGAGGTCGGCCGCGACTGGGTGCTCATGTACGACGGCGAATTGGACGGGCAGGCTCTGGTCTCGGCATGGCGATCGGCGAGCAGGCTTCGTCCGGGCGATCGCCCCGACCTGTCGCTGCGGGAGTGGGGTGACGCGGGTACCGCGCACGCCGACGCCTACCGCGCGGCGCTCGCGAACAAGCGCCCTCTCGAGGCGGCAGCGCGACCCGCGGAGGTGCTCGCATGATCCGCGAAGCCGCGTTTCGACTCAAAACCGCCGCCACCGGACGCAGCAGCATCCGTGCCTACCGCGATTTCCTGACCGCCGATGCGTTGAGCGCAGAGGCGATCGAGGAGCTGTCCCGCCGGCGTTCGGCTGCGCATGCCCGGTTCGCGTTCGCCCACAGCCCGTTCTACCGCGAGTTGTATTCCGCGCACGGCTTCACCGCCGCAGACCTTCGTGATGACGAGGCGTTCTCCGCCCTGCCGTTCGTCGACAAGCAGATGCTGCGCGACAATCTCACCGCGATCCGTACGGACGAGGCGAACGCTCGGAACACCTCGGTATCGAAGACCGGAGGCAGCACGGGGCTCCCGCTGCACATCCTGCGCGACCTGCGCTTCCCGGCACGAGCACTGGAATGGCGTCTGTTCGATTGGTGGGGAGTGCAGCCATGGGACGACCGCGGAATCGTCGCCAGACATGTGCTCACCGGCGCGAGCCGGCTGCGCCATGATCTGGCCTGGCTGCCGTCGCGTCGCGTCCAGCTGGACGCCTTCCGCATCACGGATGACTCGGCGAGAGAATTCGCCGAGAGCTGGAACCGCCTGCGCCCGCCGTTCCTCATCGGCTACGGCGGCGGGGTGCTCGATCTGGTGCGTCGGCTGCAGCGCCTCGGCATCCGCCTGTCCCCTCCACGCGCGGTCGCAGTGACCGCCGCACCGCTGACGCCCGGCACGCGGGGCGAGATCGAACAGGCGCTCGGCGCTGCGTGCTTCGATCACTACCGCTCGGCGGAGGTGCCCTGGATGGCAGGCGAATGCGCCGAGCAGGACGGCCTGCACGTCTTCGCCGACGTCCGCCGGGTCGAGATCCTCGATGAGAGCGGGAACGCCGCCGCCCCCGGCGAGGACGGCGACGTGATCGTGTCCGATCTGACCAACCGCGTGTTCCCGATCGTGCGCTATCGGCTGGGCGACATCAGCCGGATCCTGCCCGGCACCTGCGCGTGCGGCCGCGGCCTCCCCCGGCTCGGCGCGATCTCGGGTCGGGCATCGGATGCCGTGCGCCTGCCCGACGGCACCACGATCGCCGGTGCGCTGGGTCACATCTTCGACGAGGCTCCGCTGTCGGTCAGGCAGTTCGAGATCGTCCAGGATGAGGACTACAGCGTCGTCCTCCGGTGCATCGCCGGGGAACCCGCGACCTCGGCCGACGGCATCGCCGGCGCCACGCGCAAGCTCCGCGAAGCGACCCGCGACCTCGTGCCGGTCACCGTGGAGATCGTGGACAGCATCCCGCAGGTCGGCGGCAAGATGCGCTTCATCCGCAGTTCGGCTCCCGCCGTCGTGACCGAGACGGCCTGATCCGATGCTCGACGTCGCCATCGGCATCCCGACCTTCCGTCGGCCGGACAAGCTCGCGACGCTCCTGGCGGAGCTGCCGGCGCGGATCGCGGAAGTCGGTCTCGACCGACCCGTGCGCATCCTCGTCGTGGACAACGACCCGTCCGGGTCCGCCCGCGCCGTCGCCCAGGCCGCAGGGCCTGGCGTCGAGTACGCGATCGAACCGACTCCGGGCATCGCCGCGGTGCGCAACCGGCTGATGGACGAAGCGGAGGGCAGCCGCCTGCTGGCCTTCATCGACGACGACGAACGCCCCCTCGACCACTGGCTGTCCTCCCTCGTCGGCACCTGGGTGACGCACGGCAGCGCTGCGGTGATGGGGCGGGTCATCTCCGTCTTCCCCGACGAGGTCGACCCGTGGCTGCTGGGCACCGGGGTGTTCCGCCGGCGGGAGAGACCGACGGGCCTCGAGATCCCGGTCGCAGCCGCGGGCAACCTGTTGCTCGATCTCGACCAGATCCGCTCCCTCGGCATCCGCTTCGACACGTCGCTCGGGCTCGCCGGCGGGGAGGACACGCTGTTCAGCCGGATGCTCGTCGCCGCCGGCGGACGTATCGTCTGGTGCAACGAGTCGCGGGCGGAGGACGACGTCCCCGCCGAGCGCCTCACCCGCCAGTGGGCCATGCGACGCGCCTACAACGGAGGCAACCTCGCGGTCGACAACGATCTGCGCCTGGAAGCCTCTGCCGTCAGACGACAGGCCATCCGGGTGCGACGGCTCATCGGCGGACTCGTCAGGGCATCGCTCGGCTGGCTTCGCCACGCCTGGGGGCGCCTGCGCGGCGATCTGGAGGACGATGCCCGCGGCATGCGGACCGCGTACCGCGGGTGGGGAATGGCGAACGGCGCCCTCGGGCGCCGGCACCTGGAGTACACCCGCCCCTAGAGCTCCCCCGGCTTCATCGCCTCGGCGTCGATCGCCCGGATGATCCGCAGAGCCGCGGTGTCCGGCTTCGGCTCTGCACCAGCACCGGTCGCCTCGGCATCCTCACGACGAACCCGGGCGCGCGTGGGCGCGTAGACCACCAGCGAGTGGAACAGGAATCGAGCGAAGAACGCCACCACGAGCGAGATCGCGGTCGCGAGGACGCTGGAGATGTGCCAGGACTCCACCATGAGCGCCATGATCGGGATGCGCAGGGCCGCCTCGACGTTGTTGAACGCGAACGACGCGGCGAACCGCGCCCCCAGGCCCCTGGCATCCGAGCGCATGTCGGCGAAAACGAAGCGCTCCTGCAGCAGGAAGTTGCCGATGATGGTGGCCTCGGCCCCGACGATCGCCGCCCAGATGTAGGGCATTCCCGCGGTC
This sequence comes from Microbacterium sp. M, assembly GCF_045181065.1. Taxonomy (GTDB): domain Bacteria; phylum Actinomycetota; class Actinomycetes; order Actinomycetales; family Microbacteriaceae; genus Microbacterium. The sequence goes on from NZ_CP173721.1 coordinate 3,388,244, forward strand.
GTCAGCAGCCACATGATCGCGAGGTTCGCCACAGCCCCGAACAGGCCGATGAGGGCGAACAGCGACATCTTGCCGAACCGCAGGCGTGTCAGGTGGGCGAGGAACGTCGCCCCCTGACGCAGACTGGCCTTGGATGTGCCGTGGCGACGCTCGGCGAACTCCATCGGGACCTCGGCGATGCGCACGTCGGAGCGGGCGAGGATCTCGAGCAGGATCTTGAAACCCTGCGGTTTGAGGTCGGCGACGTCGATCCGCCGGCGATCCACCAGGAAGAAGCCGGTCATCGGATCGGTGCTGCGCGAGAGCCGCCGCGGGAACATCGCCTTGGTCAGCCAGGTCGCCGCCCGCGAGACGCCGAAGCGCACAGCGGTGCCGAGACCCTGCGAGTCGCCTCCGCCGATGTAGCGCGACGCCGCCACGACGTCGGCGTCGCCGTCCGCGTGCCGGTCGAGCATGGCGGGGATCAGTTCGGGCGGATGCTGCAGGTCGCCGTCCATGACGACGCAGATGTCCGCCGCGGCCTCCGACAGGCCGAGGACGACCGCACCGCCGAGACCTCCGGTGTTGTGCTCGCGGTGGATCACACGGACGGGCAACGGCGCGGAGGCCGCGACGCGCTCGACCTCGGCGGCTGTCGCGTCCGCGCTGTCGTCGATCACGAGGATCTCGGCGCGACGCCCCTCGAGTGCGGTGCCGACACGTGCGACGAGTTCGGCGATGTTGTCCCGCTCGTTGAAGGTCGGGACGATCACGGTGACGTCGAGTGCCACGCGTCCCCCTCCCGCACTCCGGATGTCGGCATCCATCGTTTCATGTCCGGCTATGGGTTTCGCGCCGCGGTGGAAAAGTCGTGCGGACCCGCGCGCCGGTCGCTACACTGAGCGGATACGGCTGTGGGAGCCGTTGACGGCCGTGGGGGCCGTTTTTCTGGGGATCTGGGGAGATCATGGGGATGCGTATCGGCTATGCCGCTGGGGCTTTCGACCTGTTCCATGTGGGGCATCTGAACCTGCTCCGCCACGCCAAGCAGCACTGCGATGTGCTCGTCGCGGGGGTGGTGAGCGACGAGATGCTCCGTGAGGTGAAGGGGATCGAGGCGCTGATCCCGACCGCCGAGCGCGCGGAGATCGTGCGGCACATCTCGTTCGTCGACGATGTGCACGTCGAGACGACGCCATCGAAGATGGACGCCTGGCGCGACGTCGGGTTCACGCACTTCTTCAAGGGCGACGACTGGCGCGGCACCGAGAAGGGGCTGCGGCTGGAGCGCGAGTTCGATGCCGTCGGGGTGGAGGTCGTGTACTTCCCGTACACCGCGCACACCTCCAGCACGGCGCTGCGGCGAGCGCTGGATGCGCTCACGGCCGGAGCCGTGCCGGCGATGGCAGGACAGCGGTAGTCACGCGTCCGGAGGCGTGCTCACACCGAGCAGGCTGCGCGCCATCTGCGCGACCCGCGGCGGCGTGTGCGGGCCGAGCCACAGCGTCCACGACGCGGCAGGCTCGTCGCTGCAGGTCCACTCCACGCACCAGGCATGCACGGCGGTCGCGAGCCGCTCCCCGCGCGTGCGCGCGGAGATGCCCTCGCCACGCAGCAGCCAGCGCACCGAGACGCCGTCCGGCACGTCGATGCGGCGCTGCTGGACACGCGCGACCGCTTCGATCATCACGACCCCGTTGGCATCCCACGGCAACCGCGCGCAGATATCGCGGATGCCGGCCACATCATGCGCGTCGCCCGCGATGAGCACGGCGCCCTCGAGGTTCTCCCAGTCGGGGTCGTCCAGATGCTCGCACGCAGAAGTCACGCTATGACTCTAAGTAAGGGTCACCTAACTTGGCAAGCCCCGATCCCGGCGCCCACCCAGCCGGAGCGTCATATCCTGGAAGCATGACCACTCCCGCAGCTGACTCGATCACCATGTTCGGCGCCGATTGGTGCCGCGACTGCATCCGCACCAAGAAGCAGCTCGATGAACTCGGCATCGAGTACACCTACATCGACCTCGTCCAGGAACCGTCCGCGGCCGATGTCGCCAAGGAGATCTCCGGACGCACGAACATCCCCGTGGTGGTGTACCCGGATGCTTCGCACCACGTCGAGCCGTCGAACGCGGACGTCGAGTCGAAGCTGCGCGAACTGTCGCTGATCTGACCTCCTGGGTCGCGGTCCTCGCGGCATAGGCTGAGAGCACGCGACAGGGAGGCGACGATGGCTTCGACGACGGAGAAGACCGCGAGCGGACTCGACGAGCAAGAGCGCGCGTCGCTCGACACCGCGATCGATGAGCTCTCCGCCGGAGCGCGCACCTGGTCGCACCTGTCGGTCGCGCAGCGCGTCACTCTGCTGCGCGCCGTGCGCGCTGCGGTCGCGGCGTCCGCGGACGAGTGGGCGAACACCGCGGCCGATTCGAAAGGCCTCACCGGCGGCCATCCGCTGCGCGGTGAGGAATGGCTGAGCGGTCCGTACAGCGCACTCGGTGCCCTGGACGCCTACCTCGAGACGCTCACCCGCATCGCCGATGGACGCAACCCTCTCGAGGGCGTGCGCATCGACCGGGCTCCGGGTGGACGCACGCGCGTGCACGCATTCCCGCTGACCGGCACCGACAAGGTGCTGCTGTCCGGCTTCACCGGCGAGGTCTGGCTCGCGCCGGGCACCACGCCGCGTCAGGTGCGTGCGGGCGCCGGCCTGGTCCAGCGCACTCCGCACGAGCCCGGCGGCGTCGGCCTCGTCCTCGGCGCCGGGAATGTCACCTCGATCCCCGTGCTGGACGTGCTGTACGAACTGCTCGCCCACAACCGCGTCTCGCTGCTCAAGGTGAATCCGACGCAGGATGCGCTGGTGCCGGTCTTCGAGCACGCGCTGGCACCGCTCATCGAGCCCGGCTTCCTGCGGATCGTCCGCGGCGGAGCTGCCGCCGGCGCCTACCTCACCGCGCACAAGGGCCTCGAGCACGTCCACATCACCGGGTCGGCCGCGACCTTCGATGCGATCGTCTGGGGTCGGGATGCCGCGGGCAAGCGGCGTCGCCGCGAGAACCGCCCGCTGCTGAAGAAGCCCATCACGGCCGAGCTCGGCGGCGTCTCCCCCATCATCGTCGTCCCCGGCGAATGGACGGACGCCGATCTCACCTTCCACGCCGAGCACATCGCGACCATGCGCCTGCAGAACAGCGGCCACAACTGCATCGCCGGCCAGGTCGTGATCCTCTCGAGCGACTGGGCTCAGCGCGAGCAGTTCCTCACGGCGCTGCGGCACGCGTACGCCAAGGCGCCGGAGCGGCCGATCTGGTATCCCGGTGCGGACGCCCGCATGACCCAGGCCGACGGCGACTATCCCGACGCCCTCGCCCTCGGCGAGCGACTGCTCGTCGAGATCGACTCGACCGGCGACGCGGAAGCGCTCGAGACGACGGAGTACTTCGCGCCGGTCCTCGGCGTCGTCGGCGTCCCCGGCCTCGGACAGGACTTCGTGGACGCCGCGGTGCAGCATGCGAACGAGAAGCTGCAGGGCACGCTGGGCGCCAACGTCCTCATCGATCCGGCGACAGAGCGCGCACTCGACACAGGTTTCGAACGCGCGCTCACGGCGCTGCACTACGGATCGATCGCCGTGAACGCCTGGACGGCGTTCGGGTTCATCACCCCGACGCTCACCTGGGGCGCGTTCCCCGGCGGCACGATCCAGGACGTCGGCAGCGGCATCGGCGTCGTACACAACGCGCTGCTGCTGGATGACGTCGAGCGCTCGATCGTGCGCGGCCCGTTCCGCCCGTTCCCGCGGTCACTGCCCGGCGCGAACGGCGGCGGCCGGTTCACCATCCTGCCGAAGCCGCCCTGGTTCGTGACGTCGCGGACGGGAGCCGCGGTCTCCGAAGGCTTGACGCGCTTCCGCGCGACGGGTGGCGTCCCCGGCCTCGTGAAGACGCTCCTGCAGGCGCTGCGCGCCTAGTCGTCCGCGAAGAGGTCGGTCGCGTCGCGGAGTGCCTGCTGGATCCCCGGTTCGGATGCCGCGTGCCCGGCGTCCTCGACGATCACGAACTCCGCCTCCGGCCAGGCGCGATGCAGGTCCCACGCCGTCATCATCGGCGTGCACACGTCGTATCGCCCCTGCACGATGACGGCGGGGATGTCCCGGATCGCGTCGACGCCGGCGATCAGCTGCCCCTCGGTGAACCACCCACGGTTCACGAAGAAGTGGTTCTCGATCCGGGCGAAGGCCACCGCGGCATCCGGCTCGGTCATGCGCTCGACCGTGTCCGCATCCGGGCGCAGGGTGATCGTCGAGGACTCCCACGTGCTCCACGCCACCGCGGCCGGAACGTGCACCGCCGGATCGGGGTCGGCGAGCTTGCGGTGGTACGCCTCGATCATGCGGTTGCGCTCGAGCACAGGGATCGGCGCGATGAAATCCTCCCAGAGGTCAGGGAACAGTGCGGCGGCCCCGCCCTCGTAGAACCATTCGAGCTCGACGCGACGCAGCGTGAAGATGCCGCGGAGGATCAGTTCCGTCACGGCATCCGGATGCGCCTGCGCGTAGGCGAGCGCGAGCGCGCTGCCCCATGAGCCGCCGAAGACCTGCCAGCGGGCGATGCCCAGGTTCTTGCGCAGCAGTTCGATGTCGGCGATGAGGTGCGCAGTGGTGTTGAACCGCAGGTCGGCGTCCGGCGTGCTCGCGTGCGGGGTGCTGCGTCCGCAGCCGCGCTGGTCGAACAGCACGATGCGGTACTTCTGCGGATCGAAGAACCGGCGGTGCCAGTCCGCGGTTCCGCCGCCGGGTCCGCCGTGCAGGAAGACGACCGGTTTGCCGTCGGGGTTGCCGCTGACCTCCCAGGCGATCCGCTGGCCGTCGCCGACCAGCAGCACGCCGCTGTCATACGGCTCGATGGGTGGATACAGCGCATCCAGGTTCATCGTCTTCGACCCCCCGGTCTCGTACTTGCCACTGCGTTTCACGCTACCGCGTGGTTCACCCGGCTTCGAGCTGGCTGTCCGGCACGGCGAACGTGTCGCAGACGCCGAGACCGTTCTGATAGCCGTTCGCGAACCAGTACTGGCGCTGCGCGCTGGATCCGTGAGTGAACGATTCGGGGTTCGAGAAGCCGGACATCTCCTGGATGTGGTCGTCGCCGACGACGAGAGCGGCGTTGAGGGCGTCCTGCAGCTGCGTCTCGGTCGGCGCCAACAGGTACGGGTCGCCGTCGGCGTCCTTCTGCTCCGTCATGTCGCCGAGCCACGCGCCGGCGTAGCAGTCGGCCTGCAGCTCCATCCGCACGCCGTTGCTGGCGGGACCGGTGCCGTTGTTCGGATGATCCGCCATGGTGCCGGTGATGTTCTGGATGTGGTGGCCCCACTCGTGCCCGACGATGTAGAGCTGGGCCAGTTCGTTCGCGGAGGCGCCGAACTGCTGCTGCATGACATCGAAGAAGGTCGGGTCGATGTAGACGGTGACGTCGGCGGGGCAGTAGAACGGTCCGACGGCGTTGGATGCCGTGCCGCATGCCGTGGAGGTCTGACCGTCCACGACGATCATGCCCGGTTCGGAGTAGCCGCCCACGTTCTCGGCCCAGTACTCGTCGAGCGCGACCTGCGACCCGGCGATGCGGCATTCGACCTTCGCGTTGGCATCGGCACCCGTGTCGCATTCGTCCAGCGTGCCCTCCGAACTGGACGACCCCTGATCGCCGGTGCCGCCGCCGAGGAAAGGCGACAGGTCGATCTCGCCGCCGGAGAGCAGGCTGACGACGAGCACGGCGATCGCGCCGAGCCCGACCGCTCCGCCGCCGGCGATCGCTGCGGTGCGGCCACGCCGCCTGGTGCGGTGTCCGGAGATATCGGCATCCGGGTTGAACGTCATGGAAACGAGGGTAGCGCGCGGCGTAGTCTCGGGACATGACCACCACGATCACCATCACAGGTGCGGGCGGGCAGATCGGCTACGCCCTGCTGTTCCGCATCGCCGCCGGAGACCTGCTCGGCCCCGATGAGAAGGTGCGGCTGCGGCTGCTCGAGATCCCACAGGGGCTGAAGCCCGCCGAAGGCGCGGCTCTCGAGCTGCAGGACGGCGCCTTCGGCCTCCTCGAGGACGTCGAGGTGACGGATGCCGCGGCCACCGCCTTCGCGGGCTGCGACCTCGCCCTCCTGGTGGGCGCCCGCCCCCGCGGACCCGGCATGGAACGCGGCGACCTCCTCGCGGCGAACGCCGGCATCTTCGGCCCGCAGGGCGCCGCGATCGCCGAGAACGCGGCACCCGGGGTGCGGGTCACCGTGGTCGGCAACCCCGCGAACACCAACGCGCTGATCGCCGCGGCATCCGCCGATGGAGTGCCGGCCGAACGGTTCACGGCGCTGACCCGACTGGATGAGAACCGCGCGCGGGCCCAGCTCGCGCTCGCCCTCGACGCCCCGGTGTCGTCCGTGCGCCGTGTGCCGATCTGGGGCAACCATTCGGCGACCCAGTTCCCCGACATCTCGCACGCCACAGTCGACGGCCGATCGGCATCCGACGCGCTCGCTGCGCGAGTGGGTGACGTGAGCGGATGGCTCGAGTCGACGTTCATCCCGAGGGTCGCGAAGCGCGGGGCCGAGATCATCGAGGTGCGCGGTTCGTCGTCCGTCGCCTCTGCGGCCAACGCGACCATCGACCACGTACGGGACTGGGTGCGGGGCACGGAGGACTGGACCAGCGCCGGCGTCGTATCGCACGGCGAATACGGGGTCCCCGAGGGGCTGATCTGCTCGTTCCCGGTGCGCTCCGTGGACGGCGAGTGGCAGATCGTGGAGGGTCTGGAGCCGGATGCCTGGGCGCAGGCCCGCATCTCGGCATCCGTCGCGGAGCTCGTCGACGAGCGGGAGGCGGTCCGCGCGCTCGGACTGGTGTGATGTGCGCCCCGGGCAGGGCAGAATGGAACCCGGAGGTGCACCGATGCGCGAGACGACAGACCTGACGACGGGTGCCATGCACATCGGCGGTGCGCTGACGAGTCCGGTCCACCTGCCGCACGCGGCGGCCGAGTGCCCGAAGTGCTTCACCGAGCTGCAGCAGAACCACGACTGGTGGCACGCCCGCCCGAGCGGATCACGACTGGTCGGACTGGTCGTCGCACGCGACGGCATGCCGTCGGTGGTGACGCAGCGCGATGAGCTGACGCGCTTCGGCGTCCCGATCGAGGGATTCCGGCATCCGGCTCCCGAGATCCTGGAGAGCTGGAGCGACCGGCTGACCCGATTCATCTCGACCCTGAACAAGGGCGACGTCCTCGTCGTCGCGAACGTCCACGCACTGGGCCGCGACCGCGACGAGGAGAGCCGCACCGTGGCGGACCTGCGTCAGCGCGGCATCATCGTGAAGGTGCTCAGCCAGGATTCCCGGCACCTCGCGGACGCGATGCGCTGACCGCGCGCTCAGTCGCCGTCGGGGTCCGGCTGGTTCCGCAGCGACTCATCGTCGAGCAACGGCAGGTCGGCGCGGGTCACGACCTGAGAGGTCACGGCGTACTCGACCAGGCGTGCGCGGCGGTTGGTCGCCAGCTTGCCCGGCCCGCCGCGAAGGCCCTGCACTCCCATACGGTCGAGCTTGTCGCACACGTTGTCGAGCTTGCGATTGAACTTGCTGATCGTCCAGCCCAGTCGCTTGGCGGCGGCGCTCGATGACGGGAGTTCGTTCATGCTGACACCCTCCCGCCGCAGCATCGGCTCGGCGAGCGAGAGGATGAGCTGCTTCTGGAGCGGCGTGAAGCGGGCGGGCATCACGGTCGTCTCCCCGCTCATCGTCGCCTCGACCTGACGAGAGACCTCGTACGGCGCCTGCTCGGTGTGCAGGTTGAGTTCGTAGGTCACCGGTCCTGCAGTGAACACGATCACGCTGCGCTCGAAGACGAGCGGCATCCGTGCGCCGGGCGAGAGCCAGGACTGGACCGCGCCGCCCGCACTCGACACGGTGGCCGCCAGGCGGACGCCGATGTTCGCGAGCCACCACAGTCCGTGACGGTACTGGAGCTCGAGGAAGTGCCGGTGGAGGTAGGGGTTGTCGTCGATGTCGAGATCGCCCTCGCGCCCGATGATGAAGGAGCGCTCCTCGGGAATGTCGTGCCACTCCCCGGCGAACTCCAGACGCAGTGGGACCGGCTGCCGGTCCTCCGTGGACCGGTCGAGCGGATCGGTCTCCGTCGCAGATGTCGATTCAGTCACGTGAGCCCCCTCGGCGTCCATCCTGCCATGGGGCGGTGCTCAGGCGAACTGGGGGCGCAGTTCCTCACGGATCGTGTCGATGTTCGCAGGAGTCACCTGCCAGCGAGTGACATCGGTGTCCTCGAACGTGACCTCGTAGTTTCCGCTCGTGCGATCGAACTGGATCAGGATCTTCACCGGAAGCGCGTCGTCGGGCTGGAAGTACGACTCCATGTACGCCGTGACCGCCGGCTCGATGCGCGTCGGACGCGCCGACGTGGCGGACGGCTTGCCGTCGGCGGAGTACACGTATCCGTAGGAGCCGCTGACTTCGCCGCCCGAGAATTCCAGGACCATGGCGAAGGACGCCCAGTCGTCATCCACTCTTCGCATGTTCTCGACGAGGGAGCGGACGAGGCCGACAACGGGTTCCACTGACATGAGACGATCCTATTCGGTCGGTGCGTGCGGGATGTTCCGGTTCGGGATGCGGGGGAAGCTCTGCTCGTGATCATTCCGGAAGACGTGCGCATGGTCGCGCACCACCTCGCCCGTGTTCGGGTTGGTGACCGTGTACTCGACCTCGAACTTGTCCGGACGCACCGCACCGGGCGGGTGGACGCCGATGTCGTAGTTCACCTCGTAACCCTTGTTCACCCAGTCAGCCCATTCGTTCTCCATGGTCTTCCAGGGCCCGCGGTTGAGATTCGAGGCCTGCGGGGCGATGCCCTCATCCGGTGTGTCACCGTAGAAACGGTGCGCGCCGAGGTGACCGCCGTCATCCGTGGACTGACCGAGATTGCCGACATCCGTCGCATTGTCGCCGCGGTCGCCGCCGCCGAAGTCCTCGGTGATCGTGCCGCGTTCGGAGATCGGTCGACCGTTGTCGGCGAAGTGGGTGGCCTTCGAGTTGCCGCCACGCGTCGTCACCACACCGTCGTCGAACCTGTCGACGTCGTTGGTCCCGTTCCTGTTGCGCGCCTGCCGCTGACCGTGCCCGCGGAACATCTCCGCGAGCTGCCGGACATGCACCGGCAGCTCATCGAGCGAGTTCTTCATCGGACGGATGATCGCGTCCCCGACTCCGGTCATTCGTCAGTCCCCCGTCAGATTCAGGCTGCCGAGATCGGCGAACAGCCGGTCCGTCAGCGACTCCACATCGCCCGCGTGCATCTCCATCTCGCCTTCCGCCTGCTCGAGCGCCTGCAGATCGGCGTAGAACTCGTCCGCGTCTCCCACGACCGCCTCGACGATCGGGGCGTCCAGCGCGGCCATGATCGCCCCAGGGATCTCTTCGGCGAGAGGCGTGATCACCATCGGGAGGATCTGTTCGAGTGCCTGCTCGATGGCGATCTCCACCGCGATGTTCAGCAGCTTCTTCTTGATGATCAGCATGGGGCCGGCGCCGACAGCGGTGATCGGGTTCGTGAGCATGCCGACCAGTGTGATCATCGTCGTCGTCACGTCCGCGATCACCTTGATCTTCAGTCCGAAGACGACGTCAGCGGCGATGTCCATCCCCGTCGGAACCGGGCCCAGAAGCCCCAGCAGCTTGTCGAGATTCTGCGAACGATTCGCGTTCCAGGCCGCCACGTAGGACGGGCCTGCCTGCCCGCGCATCGCCGCCGCGAGATCTCCGTTGACCTTGCGATCCATCGCCATGAGCTTCTGCTCGAGTTCGTCGCGGAAGACCCGCACGATCTCCGCCCCTCGGCGCAGTTCGTCCTCGTCCACGTCCGGCCACTCGAAACCGAGCTTCTCCATCACCCAGATCAGCTCGTTCGGCAACATCATGCCCACGATCGCACCTCCTTGCGATGACCATACGGAAGGGATGCCGGAAGCACCATGGGCAGGACTCCCCATGCGCCGCGGCAGACGCAGCGCATCACTCGCCGGGGACGTCGATCTCGACGCTCACGAAGCGGGAACCCGGGATGGGCGCGACCTTCACGGCCGCGTCGTCGAGCGAGCCGGCCGGCAGCCCGAAGCGGGCCGCGATCTCCGCGTTGCTCATGCCTTCCAGCACGGCGGCCTCGCTCGCCGGGGCGAGGAATCGCGAGTCGCCCTGCCCTGTTCTGCCGTACTTGTCCGGGTTGTCCTGCCCGATCGCGTCCTCGTAGAGCTCTTCGACCGCCTGTTTCCCTGCCTTCTTCGGGATGCCCTTGACCTCGTCCCAGATCTCTCCCGGTGTCTCGCGCACGGCCTGACCGACGGCGCCGCCGAGATCCCGCGCCGGGTCGTAGTCCGCATCGCGATGGCGCGGCGTCTTCCCGGACAGCTGGTAGTCCCGTCCACGGGTGACGTCCTCGAGCACGTCGTACTTCTTGGCGTGCGACGTCGGCTTGTCCGCACGATGCTTCGGCACGTGGTCCGCGCCTCGACGATCGACCCCACGGATGGCGTCGGCATCGGCACGGTGCTTTCCGCCGCGTTTGCGGAACGCTCCCGAGAACCCCTTCTTGAACTCGTGACCGGCTCCGTCGACGGCATCCATGATGTCGCGCATGACCTTCTTCATCGACATGTCAGTCCCCCGAGATCTGCAGGTTGGCGAGGTCGGCGAGCAGGCGATCGGTCAGGTCTTCGACGTCGGCGGCGTGGGCATCCATGTCGTCGGCGGCCTGATCGAGCGCCTCGAGGTCGGCGAAGAACTCGTCCACGTCGCCGATGTTGTCCTCGACCACCGGCGAGTCCAGCAGCGCCATCGCGAGGCCAGGGACCTGGTCCACGAGGGGCTCGACCGCCAGGGGCAGGACCTCCCCGATGACCTTCTCGAGCGTCGCCTCCATGAGCATCGAGAACAGCTTCTTGCGGGCGAGGATCAGCAGAGCCGCACCGCCGGCACCGAAGGGACCGGCAGCCAGCAGCGGGACCAGTTGAATGAGCGTGAGCGTGACCTCGGCGATGACCTTGACCTTGAGTGCGAGCACGACCTCGGCGGCGATGTCGATTCCGACGGCCGCGGGCCCCAGCACGTCGAGAAGCTGCTGCACGTTCTCGGAGCGGGTCCGATTCCACGCCGTCACGTGTGCTGCACCCGTCTGTCCGCGCATGGCGGCCGCGATGTCGCCGTTGATGCGACGGTCGGCGGTCTGGACGAGCGTCTCCATGTCGTCGCGGTACCCCCGCACGAGCACGGCGGCCTTCTGGACCTCATCCTCATCGATGTCGGGCCACTCGAGACCCATCTTGTCCATGATCCAGATGAGTCTCGAGTGGCAGCATCATTCCCACGGCGATCACCTCCGCGTTCGACGCTAGCCATCGACCGGGGATGCCGCGATGGGGAGATCAACCCATGGACGTGCGCGGATTCCTCAGTCGCGGGGCGGTTCGCCCGGCACGAAGTAGCGTGCCGGTGACAGGCCGGTCCGGATGATCGCATCGCCGCCGGCATCGAGGAACTGGTCCATCGTGGCGACGCTGAGCGCACCCGACGGATCCGCGACGATCACGTTGTCGACCACGGGAAGCAGCGACGCCGTGCCCTTCGGCCATGCCGCGAACGTCGTCGTCGCACCGGTTTCGAGCACTCGGATCTTCGGATCGATGTAGCGCACGTCGGGACGCTGCAGCGCCGCCGTCTGCGCCTCGTACGCGCGAACGCTGAACAGACGCAGGGCGCGCTGGATCCGCAGCTCCAGCGCGGGGAACTTCTCGAACCATCCGAACGGCGCCCATCCGTCCGCGGTCAGGACGATCGGATGCGCAGACACCAGCGGCGCTTCTGCCTCGAACAGCTCCTCGGCCAGGTCCAGCACCCGTCCGACAGCCGCTTCGTCATCCGCTCCGACGATCGCCAGCCGCTCACGCGACAGCACGAACACCACCGGGTCGCCCGCCAAGGACACCGTAGCCAACCGGGCCGGTTCCACCAGCACGGCCGCGGCGAGCGACTCGTCCGTGATGAGGATCACGCCGTCGACGGCATCCGGGAGCGGACCGGCCGAGGCGACTGCCGCGGCGACGGCGTCAGCGAACGGGCGAGACCACGCCTGCGCGTCGCCCTGCGTGATCGCGGCCCCGGTGCCGGTCGCGTTCAGGCCCACGAAGATCTCACCGCCGACGTACTCCACGCGCGGGTGCGCCTCACCGGGTGCCGTGATCGACAGCACGCCGAGCTCGCTCGCCCCGTACACGCGAGCGGTACCGCTCACTTCGACATTCCCGAACGCGCTCGTCACGATCCCTGACCCTCCGTCTTGTGCTCTACCAGGCTACCGGCTGCGTCCGATTCGCCGAACGCGACGACGTCCGCCCACGACCACGACAGATCGAGTGCCGGCATCTTCTTGGCCGCAGTCGGCCGACGCGCCGAGACCCACCCGACTGGGACCACGTGCAGCGCGATCTTGCTCACCGGAGCGGGGAGCGGCTCACCGTAGACGGCGAGCACCGCAGCGAACCCGCCGAACGCCCACCAGTCGGCCCGCCTGACGCCCGTTCGTGCCAGCTCCTTCGCATACGGGTTCCGCGGCGCCTCCGATCGGAGGTCGACACCGATCTGCATCCCCTGCCGGAACTCGCACGCGCTGCGGACACTCATCCACAGATCGTGCGCCCTCACGCCGTCGCGACGCGACTCCCCGCACAACGGCACGATCCATGCCTCGCCGCGTGAGAGCACCGGCACACCGTCGGTCAGCCAATGATCCCCGGGGTACGCCTGCCGCGTTCCGCGGAGCAGACGTGTCTCGATGGCCTCGACGATGCCGTACCCGGATGCGCCAATGCACTGATCCCGTGGATTCACCCCGCGGCGCCAGATGCATCGTCGCCGACCCGAGCCCGGTGCAGGTCTACGACCTCCGACCAAGACCACGCCAGATCGATTCCTCGCACGGGCTTCGTCGCCCGAGTCTCGGACACCCAGCTCGCGGGCACGATGTGCAGCGCCAGCGACGCTGTTCCGGTTTCCTCGTCGCCGGCCCGGACCAGCCCGATCCCCACCGTCGTCGAGACCGTCCAGAACGTCGCCTTCGTCGCCGCGGCCTGGCCGAGAGCACGCGCGTACGAAGCGATGCTGTCACCTCGATGCTCATCGAGTTCGGCGAGCGTGGATCCGCTGCGAGCCCAGTAGTAGCCGGAACCCTCCATCTGGGTCGCGAACTCGGCGATCTCCTCTGCCGTGACGCTTCTGCTTCCGCTCTTGGGATCGCCCAGCCACGCGAGTGGCAGGATCCGCGCGTCACCGCGCACGAGAACCGGGACGCCCGGAGGAAGCCAGCCGTCTTCGGGGATGCTCAGCGCGTCCTCCCACGGGCCATCAGCCCGCCGGACCCGCGAACGGCCCTCGTATGGCAGGAGCGCTCCCTCCACGACGGAGGCCGGGCGGAATGCGGCCGGCTGGTCCCGGAAGAGATCTCGATCAAGGTTCACGCACGATCACCGCCTCAAAAGCTGAAGGGTCGAGACGAACCGGGCCACTCACCAGGGTTGTACGAGTCGCCCGGGTAGAACTCGCCGTTGTTCGTTCCCTTGGCGAAGTCGGGGATGTCGATCACGGCTTCAGGAATGCCACTGGGCAGGTAGCCGCCGGGGATCCACTTGTCCGTGTCGGTGCCGCCCTCGTTGCCCGACGGCATCCGGAGTCCGTCGAGCTCGTGAGGACCGAAGTCGCGCATCACGACATCGCCGCCGGCGAAGAAATTGCGCCCGAGCCCCAGTGCCTCTCCCAGGTCTTCGGGACTGTCCACCTGGTTCATCAGATTCTGCAGCTGATCGGTGGGGAACACGTACGTCGTGTTGCTCCCATCGTCGGCCATGTTGTTGCCAGGGCCGTACCCGTCCAACGAGTCCTTCTTGTAGAAGTGCGTCGCCCCGTTCGCGAACTGATCGAGGTGCTTGTCGATGTAGTCCTTGTCGAGGTACTCGGAGGGGTTCGGCCGGTCCCCCTTTCCCGCCTTCACAACGTCGTTGGGTGTCCAGTCACCCCTCCACCCGTCCTGCAGCGGGTGCGTGACGTCGGCGGAGTCCAGATTCTGGACCTCGCTCGTGTTCCGCTTCGAAGCGGCGCCGTGCTTGCGGAACATCTCTGCCAGCTGCTTGATGTGCACCGGCATGTCGTCCAGCGATCGCAGCAGGGGCCGGATCGCGTCGTCACCGAATTTGCCCATGTCAGTCTCCCGTGATGTTCAGGCCGGACAGATCGGCCATCAGCCGGTCCGTGAGCGATTCGACGTCCGAGGCGTGCTGCTGCATCTCGCCCTCGGCCTGCTCCAGCGCCTGCAGGTCCGCGTAGAACTCGTCCGGGTCGCCCGCGACGGCCTCGACGATGGGCGAATCCAGCGCCGCCATGATCACGCCGGGCAGCTGCTCCGCCAACGGCTCGATCGCCATGGGCAGCAGCTGGTTCAACAGCTGCTCGATCGCGATGTCGACCACCGCATTGAGCAGCTTCTTCTTGATCAGCACCATCGGACCCGCACCGACCGCGGTGATCGGGTTCGTCAGCATGCCCACCAGCGCGATCATCGTGGTCGTCACGTCGACGATGACCTTCATCTTCAGCGCGAACACGGCGTCCGCCGCGATGTCCATCGCCGACGGCACCGGTCCGAGCAGATCGATCAGCCCCTGCAGGTTCTGGGAGCGGTTCGCGTTCCAGGCGCCGACGTACGCAGGCCCGGCCTGCCCGCGCATGGCGGTCGCGAGATCGCCATTGACCTTGCGATCCATGACCTGGATCTTCGTCTCCAGCTCGTCGCGGAAGACGCCGACGATCCCCGCGCCACGGCGCAGTTCGTCCTCATCGATATCCGGCCACTCGAAACCGAGCTTCTCCATCACCCAGATGAGCTCATTCGGCAACATCATTCCCATACGGCGCAACCTCCTCCAGAACTCTACGGGCAGGGATCGAGCCGCCGCGATGGGGAGAACAACCCATGCTCAGAACACGCGCGCCTGGTGCCCGAGCTGCGCCGCCAGGTCCACGATCGTCTCGGCATCCGACGCCGCGACGACGACGAGAGGGAAGGCATCCGAGTCCTCTTCGAGGAACACGACGCGCAGGTCGTGCTGTGCGAGAAGCAGATCGGCCGCGGCGATCGCATCGGGCAGATCGTCGATGTCGGCGACCGGCCCGAGGTCGACGGACGTGCGGAACACGCGCGGCAGTCCTGCCAGCGCATCTACGAGCTCTCCGCCGAAGTCCTGCGTCTCGAGGTACGCGAGCGCTCCAGCGTCGTCCAGCCCGTCGATGACCGCGAGCCAGGGGTCGGCATCCGGATCCGCCGCGGCGGTCTCCACCGAAGCGAGCAACTCGGAGTCGTCGTCCAGCAGCCGGCAGAAGCGCGCCCAGTCCTGCACGGAACCGCTCCGTGAGGTGCCGCTCACGGGACGGCCGCCCACTGCACGGCGCCGTACGTCAGCGGCGCCGCGACGCCGTTGCGGGGCGCGACACCGGTCACGTCCTTGTCGACGATCGTGATCCGCGGGTTCGCCGCGAGGGGAAGCGCCACCGCCGCGCGCACGATCGAGGCCTCGACGAGCGCGAGCACTTCTCGCGCCTCGTAGACGTCGGTGGTCTGCGCGAGCTCGGTGATCAGAGCATCCCGATCCGCATCCGCATGGCCGGTGACGGATGCCGAGCCACCGCTGCCCCACTGCGCGGCGATCTGCTCCGGCGTCTGCGGGATCGGCACCCGGGCGATCACGGCATCCCATCGGCCCTGCGCGAGAGCCGCACTGAAATCATCGCTGCCGCAGTCGATCGCGTTCCAGCCCGACTCCGCCGCGCTCTCCCGCAGCGCGGCGAACGCACCGGACGCGAACTCGCTGTGCCGGTCGTACAGAACGCAGACCGCGGCACCGTCCGGAACTCCGGCGAACTCGCGCTGCAGCGCTGGGTCGTCGCCTGGGTCGCCGAGCAGTTCTGCGAAACCGGAGTCCTCGTTCACGATGTCGAATGCGCGCGAACCTGGAGCCGCCAGCATCGCGGTGCTCGCCGTGTAGGCGGACGCCCACTCGCCCGCCCCGCGATCGACCATGGGACGCACCGGCAGCGCATGGATGAACGCGATCCGCGCCTGCTGCCCCGCGAAGACACCCGCAGGTTTCAGCAGCAGACTCCAGAGCGTGCCGTCGTGGGTCGTCGTGACCGTGAAGTCCTGGCGCTCGAGATCGTGGATCGGCGCCCGGTTCGACGAGGTCGGCGCGACCTGCGCGACATCCAGCACCTGACCTATCGCACCCACCGGGTCGTCTCCCGGCGGCACGAGATCAATCCGGGCGATCTGCGGCGTGACCGGACCGCGATACGCGCCGTTGGGCACCAGCGTCACGCTCTGCCCTGCCTCGTCGGCGACGATCTCGTCGATCGTGAACGGGCCGCTCGAGATCAGAAGGTCGGCGGGGACGTCCGAGGCGTCGGTGAACGCGAAGTCGTCGTTCCAGACTTCGGCGATCTTCTCGAGAGCGCTGGTGTCCGCCTCCTCGATCGCCCGAATGACCGCCTGCTTCGCCTCCATCGCATCGTCGATGCCGAGCGCCCGCTGCCCTACGACGTGTGCAGGGACCGGCACGGGGACGCGCTGCTGCCAGTCGATATCGGGCGCCGGGAAGGTCACGTCGATCGCGCGGGCGAACTCGTCGACCGCCGGCGTCTCCTCGGCGATCTGCGGCTCGACGGGTGTCTCGGCATCCTCCTGCTGCTTCGGGAAGTACCCGGATGCCCCGGCCCAGCCGAGCATCAGGTCGGCGGCATCGAGCGGGATGCCGTCGGACCACGTCGGTTCTGCGAGGTCGTAGCGGACCGTGAACGGGTCGTCGCCGACGATGCTCGCCGTGCCGAAGCCCTCATCGGGGACGAACTCGCCGTCGATCACATCGCCGAACCCGGCGCGGATCATCTCGGCGATGTCGACGTTCCCGGATGTCGGCGCGGCGGCTGCGTTCGTGGAGGTGAGCTCCCCGGTCCAGCCCACCGTGATCGCCGAGCCGGGGATCACGGTCTCGGGCAGCGCAGGCGCGCAGGCGGCCAGGCCCGCCGCGAGTAATACGATCAGCGTCGCCGAGATGCGGCGATGCGCCCTCATGACCTCGCCGTCACACGTAGTCGGTGCCGTCGTCGGCTTCGGCGGCCATCTCGCGGTACGGCTCGCTCTCTTCGCTCTCCAGCCACGCGCGCGCGTGCTCCAGCAGGACGGCAGGAGACTCCTCCGCCTCCTGCGCCGAGCCGAACGGACCGAGGGTGTCCTCCGACGGGCGCTCGTCCGCGCGCACGACCATCTGGGTGCTCAGGTTGTACCAGTAGGGCTGTGAACCGCTCATCAGCGCTCTCCTCCGCTCGTCTTGGTGATTCTATGCGAAAGGTCGTGATGCCCGTCCCCCCCGGACAGGCGCCACGACCTCTCTGACAGCAGTGCGGGCTCAGCCGCCGGCGAGCTCCGCGTCCTTGTCGCGGATCGAGTCCGCCATGCGGTCGAGCGCGTCGGCCATGTCGTTGACGGCCTCTGCTGCGTCGTCCAGCGACGAAGTCAGTTCGTTGTAGGCCGTCGAGTACGCGTCGGACGCGTTCTCGGTCTTGAATCCGTCCTGCACGAGGTCATCGATGACCGCCTGCAGCTCCTTCAGCGTGTCGGTGACGGTGCTGCGACCGTCGCGGAGACGCGAAGCCGCGCTCTCCATCTCGCTGTATGTTGCCCCGAAATCATGTCCGGCCATGAGAACCGCCTCCCAGCGTTTTGTCGTCTTCAGGCCGTTGCGGCCTCTTACGTCGAGGTTAGCCAATGAACGTCGACCGGCATACGGGGAGAACTACCCATGGCAGTTCTCCCCACGCGGTCACCCGCGGGCTGGCGCATCGGGCACGAACGGCATCTGCATCGTGACCGCACGACCGGACTGGACGAAGATTCCGCGCCCCACCGGGAAGTCCGATCTCTTGACCCGGCCGAACGGCGACTTGAAGATCGACTCGCCGTCGTAGGTGTCCGGTTTCAGCACGATGCCCTGGCGCCCGGTCTTCCACTCGCCCAGCACACCGATGCTGCCGCTCGCCCTGGTGATCTCGGCTTCGCCGACCAGCAGGTGGTCGCTGTTGTTCATCGCCTGCAGCAGCGCGCGCATGGGCCGATCCGCCGGGCCGTCCGCGAGGTGCGGCATGTCCTCGATCACGATCATGATCCGCTGACGCTGCGCGTCGCTCACGACCAGCTCGGCGAGCTCGGCGGCGAGGTCCTTCTCGTCCTCGGCCTTCGTGGCACTGCGCACCCAGGGGCGGAAGTCCTTGAGCTCTGCTCTGCGGCTGCCGAAGTGATACAGCTGAACGTTCGGGTCGAAGCGCTCCATCGCGACGACGAGCGCCTTGAGCGCGTTCGTCTTGCCCGATGCCGGGGGCCCGGACACGACGAACGATCCGATCGGCTCGAAGCCGCGAGGAGCGAGCGTGTCGTCCGCGACGCCGAACACCGGCATCCTGTCGGCCTGGGCCGGCATGTCGGCCACCGGGACCATCGTCGGCAGCGCGCCGATCTCGGGCAGATCGCGCACGCCCGCCTCGCGCAGGCGATCGCCGAGGGCGGCGAGCGCCTTCGTCTGCTCGACGGCGTTCGACGTGCCCCCGAGGACGGCGATCTGCGCCTCGTGCCCGTCGATGACGGCACGCCCCGGCGCGGACTGCTCGTCGAGGACGTCGCGCGGCACACCGAGCAGCATGTACTGGCTGGGGTCCCCCATGCGCAGGACGACGCGGCGCGAGATGTTCGACGCCACGGCGCTCGGCACGGCGTTGCCGCGGTCGGCGGTCATCACGACGTGCAGACCGAGGGTGCGTCCCTCGCCGAGGATGCGCATGAAGATCCGGTAGAACGGCCCGCGTCCCGGCGCCATCTCCCAGTCCTTCTTGAACTCGGGGTAGTTGTCGATGAGCAGCACGATGCGCGGCATATTCGCATCGGCGAGCTCGCGGTACTCCTGGACGGAGCCGGCGCTGGCCGAGGCGAAGGCTGCGGAGCGGCGGTCCATCTCACGATCGAGCGTTCGGAAGAGCCGCTGGATGCGCTCGGCATCCGCACCGTCGACGACCGAGCCGACGTGCGGCAGCGCGGACAGCGCGGACAGCGCGCCGGAGGCGAAGTCGAGGCAGTACACCTGCACCCGGCCCTTGTCGGGCCGCATCCCGGCCGCGGTGCCGATCGTCTTGAGCAGGGTCGACTTGCCCGAGCCTGAGGTCCCGTAGATCACCAGCGAGCCGTCGCGGTCCGGCGAGAAGACCGCCGGCTGCTGCAGCTGCTTCTCGGGGACGTCGACGAGCGCGATCGGAACGCGCGTGTCGCCCTCGTTGGGCAGATCGCTCAGGTCGACGAGCGGTGACAGGTCGTCGAGCCACGGGCGCCGTGGCCGGGGCAGGCCGGCGGCGGCACTCGCCTTGATGAGCGTCGACACGATGCGCTTCTGATCGTTCGGGCCGAGGTCCTCCTCGTGCACATCCGACTCGGCGAGGCCATCCGCCTCCCACTCGCTGGTCGCGCCGAAGCGGAGCTCGGCGACCCGCACCTCCGCGACCGCGGCGTCGTCGTCGGTCGTCCATCCGCCCGCGTACGCGGACTGGAAGGGCACCAGGCGCCCCGGCCCCGTCTTCGCGATCGCGCGACCGGGAAGCGCGGGCGAGAAGCTCGCCGCGATCGGATCGTCCACGACGTCGCGCGAGTCGGACTCGTCGGCCATGCGCAGTGCGATGCGCAGGTTCGTGTTCGCCCGCAGGTTGTCCTTGATGACGCCGGCAGGACGCTGCGTCGCCATGATGAGGTGGATGCCGAGCGAGCGCCCTCGCTGCGCGATGTCCACCACGCCGTCGACGAAGTCCGGCATCTCGGACGCCAGCGCCGCGAACTCGTCGATCACGAGCACGAGGGCGGGCGGCGTCTCCGGATCCTGTCTCTTCTCGAGTTCGAGGAGGTCCTTGGCCTTCTTGCGGTTGAGCAGGTGCTCGCGGTGCTGCAGCTCGGCGCGGAGGCTCGTCAGCGCGCGCCGCACCAGGTGCGGGCTGAGATCGGTGACGAGTCCGACGCAGTGCGGCAGTTCGACGCAATCGGCGAACGCGGATCCGCCCTTGTAGTCGACGAACAGGAACGTGACGCGATCGGGGCTGTGCGCTGCCGCCATGCCGAGCACCCACGCCTGCAGGAACTCGGATTTTCCGGCACCGGTCGTTCCGCCCACGAGGGCATGCGGGCCATGTGTGCGCAGATCGAGCGCCATGGCGTCGCTCGGCCCCTGCCCGATGATCGCGCGGAGCGTCCCGGATTTCTTCATGCGCGGGCGCGGATTCGGAGATCGATCGAGGATCGTGTTGTTCTGCCGCCATCGCTCGATCACGACGCGCGGGTCCTCGGCGATCGCCGGATCCACGAGTTGCAGGAACATGACCGCGGTCGGGATGTCGGACGAGTCGTGCACGACCGTGCTCGCGTCGACGACCGGCGCGAGGCGTCGAGCCAGCATGTGCATGTACGCGTTGGAGACGCCCTCCACACGGACGTGCTCGAAGTTCTCGCCGTTGCGGACGAGTCCGACGGTCGCGTCCTCGAGCCCTGTCGTCACGTCGATGTAACTGCGGCACACCGCGGGCAGCGACTCGACGGTGGGCGAGACGAACACCGCATGCACGCCGTGATCCGCACCGCGCTCGAGCACATCGGTCAGGCGTCCGCGATCGACGGGGGCGTCGCTGGTCACGAACACGATGACCGACACCCTCGGCGTGCTCTTGTGCTCGCCGGCCGCCCGCGACACGTCCGTGCCGTACAGGATCGGGTTCCAGTCCTCCTTGAACGGACCGCGCGGTTCGCCCGCGCCCTCGGTCGCGGCGGCGCGGGCGACGTACTCCTCGAGCGTGCTGAGCAGCGCGGCGCCGGTGGGCGCCGAGTCGGCGAGGGCCACATCGCGGAAGGGACTGCGCTCACTCGAGGTGTGCGGCATCCACTTGAGCCAGTCCAGCTCGGGCGTCCAGGCCGCGTCGGCGAAGGCGACCGCGACGACGTCGTTGGGAGCGTGCATCCCGAACAGCTGCACCGCGATCCCGCGCATCGCGTCGGCGACCGGTGCTTGGGGGCCGGCGATGCCGATCGAGCCGGAGTCGGCGAGCGCGTCGTATACCGGCACGTCGTCGACGAAGGCGTAGCGCTCCTGGAGCCGGTCGATGCGGTCGATGAACTCCGGGAGGCCTTCGGGTGCGTCAGCGTCGTCGATCTGATTGCGCGCGGGGAGGCGGCAGCTGCCCAGCCGGAGGCCGAGGAAGTTCCAGTGCTCCGGTCGCCTGGTCCACAGCAGCGGCCCGAGCCGCATGGCGTGGTCGAAGACCTCGGCCACGGGCGGCGCCTCGGCGTTGCGCGCCAGCTCCTCTTCGGGCTTACCGCGGAAGAAGTCCTCTTCCAGCTGCTCGTACTGGCGCTCGAACAGGAGGAATTCGTGGTTCGTGCCTTTCTTGCTCTGCACGGCCTGATTGATGATATTGCCGAACGCCATCAGCGGCGTCATGACGACCATCAGCAACGATCGCGGATTCTCATTCAAGGCGTACAGTGCCAATCCCATCAGGATCGGCGCGACGAGAATCGGCCACGGGAACATCTTCCCGATCTTCTCGGTGGGCAGCCGCGGCGGCTTGAACTGGGTCCCCGGGTACCGCACCTCGACGCGGGGGCTGCGGTTGAACAGCAGCCCGCCGCCGCGCTCGATGATCGGTTCCTCGGCCGTCGAGCCGTCGAATGATCGCGCGAGACGCAGCACGAGCGTGGTGCCGCCGATGACGAACGGCTCACCTTCTTCGACCCGCACGCGCTGCACGGCGACACCGTCCACCAGCACGCCGTTCGCCGAGTTCAGGTCGACGACCTCGATGTGCGTGCCGACCTCGAGTCTCGCGTGCCGCTTGGACACCATCGGGTCCGAGAGCACGACGTCGTTGCCGGCTTCTCGGCCGACGAAGACGTGGCCGGTGGTGATGGGGAACTCCTGGCCGGCGAGCGCGCCGGCCGTCGCGACCAGGACGCCCGCGCTCTCCCGCCGGTTCGCACCGGCGAAGTCGGGCCCGTAGTTGAGGATGGATGCCGCGAACCCGGAGCCGACCGCCGCCTCGCCGATCGGCACGTCCGGCTGCAGCGGGACCAGCCGCTCGCCGGTCGGAGGCGCGACGGCCAGCGTCAGCACATCGCCATCGGCGACGGGCGTCGAGCGCGTCGGGTCGGCAGCGGCGACGTGGCGCGCGACGTCGCCCGCGGTCGCCGTGGAGTCGGTCGTGATCACGATGTCGACGGGGTCCCCTGCCGGACGATGCAGGGTCAGCTTGAGCCTCATGCGTATTCCTCAATCCCGCTGGGCTCGCCAGCGCACATCTGTTCGCCCACCGTCACACCCGCACCACGGACGCCACGCGGTCGCCGAGCCGGATCACGTCGCCGTCGACCGTGCGCACAGGGATGCCTGCGGCGACGGCGTACTCGACACCGGCCCTGACGAGCCCGGACCCGTTCGTCGAGCGGCAGTCGATGATCTCGAGCCCGCCATCGACCGGACGCACGAGCAGGTGCGTCTTGGACAGGGATCTGCTGTCGTCCGTCAGAGCGATCGGCCGGGCCTCCGGGTGCTCGGTCGCATCCGGGTTGCGCCCCAGCAGGACGGGTTCGGACACCAGGATGCTCTCGCCGGTGTCGAGCCGCAGCCCGAAGCGCGCCGCGGGCATGCGCTGCGCGGGGGAAGGGTGGGACTCGGGAGCCGGAGCCGGCTGCGATGCGGGAGCATGCTGAGTCGGCAGCGGCGCGGGCGCGGGTTGCGGCGCGGGTGACGGCCGAGCTGCGGGAGCCGGCCGGGGCGCGGGAGCCTGAGCCGGTGCCTGCTGCGGACGCGGCGTGGACGTCGGCACGGGTCCCGGCATCCCGCCCGGCCTCCCCATCGACGGCAGTATCGGGGCCGGCGTCGATGCCGGTTCGCCCCGGTAGCCGCCGAGCACGGGCTTGCCCGTCTCGACCTGCACGGATTCGGCCGCAGCCGTCGCGAGTCCGACCTCGGGGCGCTCGTTCGCCGCATACGGGCGGGCGACGCCGAGCACGCCGGCGCTGATCCGGTTGCCCGGCCGATAGGCGGGCTGCGCGTCCGCGGTCGCGTGGGTCGCCAGCGACGGCAGGGTCGAGCGGCCCTTCGTCGGCTCCGCCTTGACCATCTTGCGCGCCACGCGCATCCGCTTCTCGTCGTACGGGTTGAGCCCGCGGCGCGCATCGACCAGCCAGATGCCGGTGGCCTTGTCATGCCAGCCTCGGCCGCGGCCCTCCGGGTCGAACGTCGGTGTACTGAGCAGCAGCGCAGGTCCCAGCACGGGCACGATTCCGGATGCGCCGAAGATCAGGAACCGCAGCAGCACGCGCCCGACACCCGGTCGCTCGAGCGTGCGCACGTCGACGCTGCGGATGCCGGCGATAGCCTTGCCGATCGTGCGTCCCTGACGACCGTGCTGCACCCACTGCACGATCAGGAGAATGAGGGAGAGCACGCTCGAGACGCTCGCCATCACGACGGCCAGGATGAAGCCCGGGTGGTTCAGGAACCCGTACGGCGAGATCGCGCCCGTGGCGAGCTTCAGGAGCAGCGGAACCGCTCCGAGCCACAGCGGCAGCTGCAGCAGCATCCAGAGCGCGACGTCGCACACCAGGGCGAGGCTGCGCCGGCCGAACGGCGCGCGCAGCAGACCGAGCGCAGCGGCGTACGCGGGATCGGGTCGCCCCACGGAGTCGAGCCCCTCGATCTTCGGCTTGCTGTCGTCGATCTCCCAGATCATGCCGTCGGATTCCATCCCATCAATCCACGCACCCCCGCACGGGTTCCGCGAAGTCTCCGTCCGCACGCACCAGCGACACCTCGACGCAGACCTCGCCCGCGCCCTGCGGAGTGAAGGTCACCGTCGGCTCGTTCGCCTTCTCGCTCTTCGACTCGCCGGACAGCACGACCTGCTCCCAGATGTAGTAATCGCCGTCCTTCGGATCCGGGTTGGTCCACGTGAAGGTCACCTGCGCACCGTTGCGGGCGCCGGCGAGCTCGGTGATCTCCGGGGTCCCCACCGGGATGACCTCCTTCGGATCCACGACCTCCTCGGTCTCCTGCGGATCCGGTGCGGCGTTCAGCGTGTTCGCGACGAGGGTGATCCCCACCACGGCTGCGGCGACGAGCACCAGCGCTCCGAGAACCCCGCCGATGAGCAGACCGGTCCGGCGTCGCGGCTTCGCCTCGGCATCCGTCGGCACGGATGCCGCAGCAGGTGCAGGTGCGGCCTGCGCGGTCAGCACCCGCGGCGGACGCAGCAGGGTCCGGTCTTCGGCGGATGCCGGTGCCGGCTGCGGCGAGATCGTCGCAGGCCCCCGGACGACCGTCGCGTCGGATCCGGATGCCGCGGTGGGCGGATCGAACACCGGCATGGCGGACGTCGCCGGTGCCGGGGTTCCCAGCGGACCACCGGCGAACGGCTGGGTCAGCGCGGAGGGGCGTGTGGATCCGGCATCCGGGTCGATGCTGACGACCTGCCGAACACGCGTCAGACCGTCGTCATCATCTTCGATCTGCTCGACCGGGTGGTCGTCGACGATGTCGACGGGCGTCACGGAGTGCGACAGCTCGATCTGCACCTTCTGCAGCGCGCGGGCGAACGAGACGGCGCTCGGGTACCGGTCGGCGGGGTTCTTGGCCATCGCGCGCTCGAGGACCCGCTGCAGGCTCGCCGGAGAGTCGGGGCGGCCCAACTGCGGCAGCGGCGCGCGCTCGATGCGCTCGATCAGGTCGGCGCTGGAGTTGCGCTCCCCCGCGCGCTCGAACGGCGAACGACCGGCGAGCAGCGTGTACAGCGTCGCGCCGAGCGCCCACACGTCCGACCGGGTGCCGCTCGTCGGCGGGTCGCCGAACGACTCGGGAGGCGACCACGGGATCGACATCCCGGTGGCTTCGGACATGGCCGAGGTCGTCGAGGCGATGCCGAAGTCGGTCAGCGCCGGACGGTTGTACTCGGTCACGAGGATGTTGGCCGGCTTGATATCGCGGTGCAGCACTCCGGCACGATGCGCGGTCTCGACGGCCCCCGCGACCTGGATGCCGACGCGCAGCGCCTCGGCGACCGAGAAAGACTCGCGGCGAGCACGCAACTGCAGGTTGGGCCGGGGGCAGTACTCCATGACGAGATACGGCCGACCGTCACCGGCGACGCCGGCCTGGTAGATCGTGACGATCGCGGGATGCGTCGACAGCATCGCCATGACGTTCGCCTCGTCGGTGAACTCCTGTGCGGACGCGCTCGCGATGCGGTCGGCGAGCAGCACCTTGACGGCGACGCGACGCCGCGGCAGCTGCTGCTCGTACAGGAAGACGTCCGCGAAGCCACCCGTGCCCAGCGGCTCCACGTACGTGAAGCCTGGCAGCTCGGGCGGCGCCGACGGGGGTCGATTCACGGGAGGTCCTCAAAGGCGACGGTGACGCCGTCGCCGAGGTCGATCACGTCACCGGTGAGCACGAGCGTCTGCTCGCCGGGGTGCAGGCGCACCGGGTCCGCGCCGGGGCGCAGCAGGGTGGAGCCGTTCGTGGTGTGCAGATCGATCACCACGACCGTGTCGCCTTCCGGCCGGACCTCGAGGTGGCTGCGCGAGATGTCCTGCTGAGGGCTCTCCACGGCGATCAGGTGCGGCAGGCTCGCGCCGGACGCGCGGGGCGCACGGGGGCGGCGGCCGATCACGACCGTGCGGTCGAGGTCGACGACCTGGCCGGTGGAGACGCGGATCCGTCCGCCTCCGACCGTCGGCAGCAGCGCGGTCGGAGCCTCCGGCTCGAGCTGTGGCACCGGCGGCAGGTCGCCCCGGAGCGCACGCGCCTCGGCGACGGAGATCGTCGCACCGTCGTGGTCGCCCTCGACCGGCGCGGCCGGCGGCGACGGGACGGAGTGCACGGTGTCGCCGAACAGCTGCTCGAACTCGTCGAAGTCAGACCCGAGGGTCTGCTCGGCCGGGACGAGCGTCTCGCCGCTGATGCCGTCGGCGGGTTGCGGTTCCTGCTCGGGCTCGGCTGGTCCGGATGCTCCGGGCTCGGATGCTTCGGGTCCGGACGCGTCAAGCCCCGACACTTCGGCCTCAGATGCTCCAGTCGGCTCGGGGTCGTCGGTCGGCTCATCGATGGCGATGGCCTCGGTCGCCGCGTCGGGCGCGGACTCGGCAGCCTCGGCGGATGTCTCCGACTCCTGCGGCTCTGCCGCGTCGGCATCCGCGTCGGCATCCGCGTCGGCGTCGATCGGCGGCCAGGCCAGATCCTCGGAGGTCGGAGTCGGCGGCTCTGCAACCGGCGCGGCCACCGCCGCAGCGCCCGGCAGCAGTGCGTCCGCGGCCTGTGCGTCGGGAGCGGACTCGGTCGACGCGTCATCGGACGGTGCCGCGTCGGACGGCTCGACGTCCGCGATGACCTCGGCGGCGCGGATGACGCCGCCGATCACCGGCAGCTCCGGCGCGCCGGCCGCGTCGTCGAGGCGCAGCACGATGCGGGTCGCGCCGGGGATGAAGCGCTCGTTCCAGGTCAGGACGTCGGCACCCGTCAGCGACTGGACGCCGTCCGTGCCGGTGACGTCGACCGTGATGTCGCCGCGCAGCGCGACGCGCGCGTTCGCTCCCTCGATGACGACGGCGATGAAGGGCGGCATCGCCGAGAACGATCCGCCGACGCTGTCCGTGATCGCATCCACCACGACGGCGAGCGTGCACTCGGCGTTCAGCCGCTCCCACAGGGTCGCTGTGAGCGCCTCCGACGCGTCGAACGGCAGGGCGACGAGCGCCCCCGGTGCGACCAGAGTGTTCCACTGGCCCGGTCGATAGATCGTGTGCATCATCGCATCCCTCCTGCGGCGGCTTCTCTCGGTCGCGTGTCCGCATCGATGTCGTCGTCCGCCTGCAGCGGACGACCGGGCTTGGACGCGACCAGCACGGCGTCGGCGACGACGACCGTCACGTTGTCGCGCCCCCCGGCCCTGACCGCTTCATCGACGAGCACGTCGGCGGCGGTCTGGGGGTCCGGTTCGGTCATGAGGATGTCGCGGATCCGCTGATCGTCCAGTTCGGAGGAGAGCCCATCAGAGCAGATCAGCATCCGGTCCCCGAGCTCGGCGGGGAACATCCAGTAGTCGGCTTCTCCGGTGCTGCCTGCGCCGATCGCGCGGGTGATGATGTTTCGACGGTGATCCGACGCGGCATCCGCGATCGACAGCTCGCCGGAGTCGATCAGCTCCTGCACGACCGAATGGTCGACGCTGATCTGCTCGAGCTCGCCACCGGCGAGCCGGTAGGTGCGGGAGTCGCCGATGTTGAAGGTGAGCCAGTAGCCCATGCCGTCGACCGACGCGATCGCTGCGCCGCTGAGCGTCGTCCCGGCTCGGCCGTTGCCCGACGTCGACAGCGCATCGACCGCGGTGCGGGCGCGGCTGAGCGCTGTGCGGACGTCGTCGAGCGTCAGGTCGGGTCGGCCGATGAAGCGGGAGAACTGCTCGACGACCGCGGCGCTGGCGCATTCGCCGGCCTCGTGTCCGCCCATGCCGTCGGCCACCAGGAACACCGGCGTGCTCGCGAGGAGCGAGTCCTCGTTGAGCGGTCGCCGGTTGCCCGCGTGCGTCGCCGAGCCGGTGGAGACGATCATGGCCGGGATCATTCGTAGCCTCCGACGGTGACGATGCGGTCTCCGATCGAGATCACGTCGCCCAGTTTGATGCCGACGCGCTCACCCGGGGGGCACGGGATCTGCATGCCGTCGCGGATGATCATCGTGCCATTGGTCGAGCTGCGGTCCATCACCCAGCCGCCGATCGTCTCGGCCGCCGCTTCGAAATGCGTCTTCGACAGAGACAGGGTCTCGTCGCGCACCGGCACCGTGATCGCACCGTCCTCGGCGGCAGGGTTGCGGCCGAAGATCGTGCGCCGCGACACCGAGACGCGCGTGCCGTCATCCCACGTGAAGACGAGCCGATGCCCCGGGACGCTGATGCGCGTCTGCTCGAGGTCGTCGTCATCGATCTGGTTCTGGTTCTGCGCGACGGGGACGACGGATGCCGGGACAGCCGGGTTCTCCGCCGTCGGCGCCTCGTCTTCGACGCCTTCCGGCCCCGGCGCGATCGGCGCTGGCGCGACGGGCGCGACGCCGGCCGACTCTGGTTGCTCCGGAGCCGTGGGGCGCACCGGAGCGTCCTGCGTGATCCCCGGAACGAAGGCGATCAGCGAGGAATCGGCGGGCAGCGGGGCAGCCGGAGCCGGCGTCACCGGCAGCGGAGGACGCGGCGGGACGATGGTCTCGTCCAGGTCATCGGCCGGCTCGGGGGCGAGCGGAGCGGGTGCGCTGGGAGCCGGCGCGGCGTACGGATCCGGCGCCGGGGCCGGGTACACGGGCTGCTCGAACGACGGCTGCGCCGGGGCCTGGCCGCCGAACGGCAGCGGCGGGGCCGGGATCGCGCCCTGGGGCGCGGGCGGTCCTGCGGGGTCCGGGTACCCTGGCGTCGACAGCTGCTGCCCGGCGAACCCCTGACCGGACGGCTGCGCCACGGGCATCGCCTGAGTGGGCGGCGCTGCGGGCGAGGCCGTTCGCGCGTCGATCACGAGCGACTTCGCGACCTTGTCGTGCCAGCCCTGGAAGCGTCCTGACCCATCGAACAGCGGCGAGAAGTAGCCGACCACGATCGAGGCGGCGAGGCCGAAGATCACGTTGCGCAGCAGCGCGCGCCAGAAGCCGATCGAGCCGCCGTTCTCGGCATCCACGAGCCGGACGCCCTGCACGCGCATGCCGATGGACCCCGTGCCGACCTGCATGTACGTGTAGATCAGCATCCAGGCCAGTTCGAGTGCCACGACGACCGGAATGCCGATCGCGAGCACCAGCAGCATGCCCTCCGGCGAGCCGGTGGCCACGGCGATCGTGACGACGATGCCGCTGAGCACGACGCCGAGGCCTCCGGCGATCAGTGCGTCGATCACGTACGCGACGGCACGACGGGATATCGGGGCGACCTGCCCGAAGGGAAGCATCGTCATGCGCTCTCGCTCTCGGATGTGAGTGGACTGTTCTTGTCGATGGTGCCAGGTTCGGGCCGTTTGCGCGCGGTCGCGGCGTTCTTGAGGCTCGTGAAGCGCGCCGTGACCGACGAGTCCTTGAGCAGCGAGCGCAGGCTCAGGCGCGCCTTCAGGCGCGTGAAGAAACCGGCATCCTTGCTGAGGCCGACGACGATCGCGTCGACCTCCTTCCAGAACGCGTCGACCTGTTCCGGCGTCGGATCGCTCGGCCCGAACACTTCGGCATCCGCGCGCTGCGCGAGCACCGTCACAGCGGGGACCGGGATCTTCTCGATGACCTGCCCCGCCTCTTCGGCGCGCGTGGCACCGGCGGTGATCCGCGCCCCGTAGTCCACGGCGCGGTCGGTGAGCTCGTCCCATCCGCCGCTGATCCGGTCGCTCGTGCGCTCGGCGGCCCGGCGCGAGCGGCGACGGGCCGCCTTCCACGCGCCGACGACGATGAACGGAGACGCCAGCAGCGCGATGACGCCCAGCGAGATCCCGCCGACCACGAGGATCGTGCCGATGAGGCCCGCGAGGTTGAAGTCGTCCTCCTCGGCCTCGCGGTCGTCCGGCAGCGTCGGCGGCAGGTCGACCGGCTCCTGCGGCGGGGGCGGCGGCTGCAGCACCTGCGGCTTCGGATCGGCCCGCGGCTTGGTGTTCTGGTCGTTGGGGACCTTGTCCTCCGGCGGGGTGGGATCGAACGCGACCCAGCCGTGGCCGGCGAAGTTGACCTCCACCCAGGCGTGCACGTCTTCGCCGGATGCGGCGAACGTCGTGTTCGCAGCATCCTCTTCGTCCGGGTAGAAGCCCATGACGACCCTGGCGGGGATGTCGAGCTCGCGGGCGAGGAGCGTCATGGCGACGGCGTACTGCTCGTCATCGCCGATCATCTGATCGCCGCCGATCAGGGTCGTGATCCGCTCGGACGTGTGACCGGCGCGCGAGATGACCTCGTTCTGCAGCCCGTGGCTGAAGAAGCCGCCCTCGGCGAGGAAGGTCTCCAGCGCCGCGACCTTCTCGATCGGCGTCTCGGCGTCCTCGGTCTGCTCCGCCGCGAGGGAGGCCAGCTCTTCCGGGACGTTGCTCTGCTTGGGCATCGTGACCGATCCGAACTCGGCTTTCGCGAGATCGGCGTCGTCGCGCTCGACCGGCACGGTCGTCTCGAGCGTGTAGGTGTCGCCCTGCGCCAGCGGGATCGTGCTGATCGCCGTCGCGCTGGACTCGTTGAAGTACGTCGAGCGGCGCAGCTCCTCGGCGCGGTCGCCGGTGTACGCGAACTCGTTGACCTGCCCGGTGATCGGGATCCAGACGTCGTCGTACTCGCCGATCTCGACCTTCACCGTGACCCTGTCGCCCTCGGCATCCACCGACATGTTGCCGCGCAGCGGAGTGAACGCGCCGGACGAGCCGTTGCCGGCATCCGAGACGTTGTAGACCTGGCCGTTGAAATCGTCCATGGCGGCCAGCCGGATGCGGGATCCCTCGGGGAGGCCATGGACCGTGAAGAGCGTGTGCTCGCTGTCGTCGCGGACGACCTTCCGGTATGACTGCAGGGGGCTGGGGTACTCGCGGATGTCGAACGGCGGGATGATGGTGTCGCGGAAGACGTGCCGCGGCTCGTACGGCTGGGCGAAGGCGCTCGTCGCGACGCCGGCGCCGGCGGCGACGACGAGGACGGCGGCCCCGGCGCCGACCCGACGCCAGCGCATGTGCGATGCGCGCGCCGGATCGATCTCGCTCACGGACACCGCGGCGTTCTGCGGTGCCCAGATCTGGCGCAGCGACAGCCAGCCGACGCTGACGAGCGCGAAGACCGCACCTTGCACGATCGGTGCGGCCGGCGACGGCACGCCCAGTGCGATGCCGAACATCACCGCGACCCCGGCCGGGATCAGCGCCCAGCCGACGTGGCGCAGACGCAGCGCGAGCGAGCCGGTCAGCACGCTCGCGACCAGCAGGAGCAGGAACGGCACGATGAGATGCCCGTCGGATGCCGCGACAGGGGCGACCGTCGTCAGCAGCTGCTTCCACGACGTGATCGTGCCGACGGCCAGGCGCTGCAGCGTGTCGATGGTCGGGATGAAGCCGGCGATCGTCGTGTACGGCAGCGCGAGAGCCCCGCCGAAGACGAAGTACACGCCGAGGGTGAGGCCGGCGATGATGAGGATGCCCCAGCGACGCCATGCGCTGACGGCCGCGATTCCGAGGCCGAGCACGACGGCGCCGATCGCGGCGGGCAGGTAACTGGGTCCGGCGAACGTGGGCCAGAACCCCACGATCGCGACGCCGAGCAGGAGAGCGGACGCGCCGAGGTCGACGGCCAGACGCCGCGGAGCCATCCGAGCGGGAGAGGTCATGCGAGCACCTTCCGCAGGGCGATGGGCAGCTGCTCGAGCGCGGCGACCGTCACGACGTCCGCCTCACCGATGCGGCGCAGCGTCGGGTTCTCGGCCTTCAGATCGACGACGATCGCGAGCGAACGTGCGCCGAACGGAACCCGGGCGCACGCCGCGCGGAGGTCTTCCGTCCGCGTCTTCGACCCGGTGACGAGCACGACGAAGCTCGCGAGCGCCATCGTCGCGGACAGGACTCCGGCGAGCTGGGTGACGCCGCCGTCCTTGGGCTTGGACTGCTCGACGGTGGACAGCGAGTCGAGCAGCTGCTTGCCGGTGCCGGCGGGGAGCTCACGGCCCTGCACACGCAGGTCGACGCGCTGCGAATCACGCAGCGCGCGGAGTCCCACCGAACCCGCCATCGACACGGCGCGCTCGAATTCCTCCTCTTCCGCGTACTCCGCGGCGTTGCAGGACAGCCCGATCACGAAGTGCGAGCGACGGGTCTCCTCGAACTGGCGCACCATCATGACGCCGGTGCGGGCCGTCGATCTCCAGTGCACGTGGCGCAGGTCGTCTCCGGGCTGGTACTCCAGCAGCGCGTGGAAGGACACGTCATCGCGGGACAGGTCGGATGCCGGCATCCCCTCGAGGTCCCGCAGGAAGCCGAGCGACTGGCCGTCGAACAGCACGGTCCTGGGGTGCACGTAGAGGTCGACGGGCTGGTCGCGGTTGTGCGCGCGCTCGAAGAGGCCGAGCGGATCGCCGCGGACGACGCTGACCGGACCGACCTCGACGACGCTGCGCTTCTGGGTCGGGATCGCGAACAGCTCTTCGGCCTGCTCCCCCGGCGCAAGGCGCTGGATGCCGAACTCGCCGCGCCCCGAGCCGACCGGGAGCACGACGCGCGAAGGCAGGATGGCGCGTTCGCTGTTGTTGGCGAGGGTCAGGGCGCCGACCGCGCGCTCACCCACCACCACGCGGGTGCGGGCGAGGTCGAGGGCGACGTCGTACTCGGTGCGGCCGATGAGGAACAGGGCGCACAGCGCCACCGTGACGGCGATGATCACCGCGGCGACGGTGAGCTCCCACCATCCGAACACCTGCCCGATGATCCAGAGCCCGATGGCGAGGCCGATGAGCACCCAGGCGAGCGGGCGGACGGCGGAGAGGATCAAGCGGAGACGCGTCCACGCGCGCGCGCCGAGGACCGCCGCGATGTCGCGCCAGCCGGCATCGCGTGCGGTCGTCGAAGGGTCGACGGGGAGGGCCTCCGCTGTCATCACGCCGCCGTTCGCGCCTGGGGCGCCGCGACGGACTCGAGCGCGCGGGCGACCACGACATCGGCGGTCGTGCCGGCGAACTCGGCCTCGGCATCCAGCAGCAGGCGGTGCTGCCACACGGCGTGCGCGAGCGACTTGATGTCGTCGGGCAGCACGTAGTGGCGGCCGTGCACGGCAGCCCACACCTTCGCGATGCGGACCATCGAGATCGCGCCGCGGACCGAGACACCCAGGCGGACGCTCTTGTCGTTGCGAGTCGCCTCGGTCAGCTCGGCGACGTAGCGCAGCACCGCCGGCTCGACGTGAGCCGTGGCGGCGAGGTCGGCCATGTCGGCCACAGCGCTCGTGGTGATGATCGCGGACAGGCTCGCCGACGGGTTGCGGTCGGACGCCCCGGCCAGGATGCTCTCGGTCACGGCGAGGTCGGGGTAGCCGATCGACGTCTTGATGAGGAAGCGGTCGAGCTGCGCCTCGGGGAGCTTGTAGGTTCCGGCCTGCTCGACGGGGTTCTGCGTCGCGATCACGAGGAACGGACGACCGGCCTCATGGGTGACGCCGTCGACCGTGACCCTGGACTCCTCCATGACCTCGAGCAGCGCGGACTGCGTCTTCGGCGAGGCGCGGTTGATCTCGTCGGCCAGGACGATCGAGGCGAAGATCGGGCCCTTGTGGAACTCGAAGCGGTGCGCCTGCTGGTCGTAGATCGTGACGCCGGTGACGTCGGAGGGCAGCAGGTCGGGCGTGAACTGGATGCGCGCGCTCGTGCCCTGCACGGTGGCCGCGAGGGCCTTGGCGAGGCTGGTCTTGCCGGTGCCGGGGGCGTCCTCGAGGAGCACATGCCCTTCCGCGAGCATCGAGGCGAGCACGAGGCTCACGATCTCGCGCTTGCCCTGCAGCGCCTTGTCGATGTTGTCGACGAGGCGGTGGAAGGTGCCCTGGAACCAGGCCGCCTGTTCGGGGGTCATCGTCATGAGTGGAATCCTTACGTGAGAATGTGGGGAAACTGTGGGGTGGGCGCCGCGGCGCTACCAATCTCGACGTTCGTAGGCTGTGCCATCGATGGTGACCCAGACCTGGTGAGGTGGCTCCCTGGTCAGGTCCCCGTGGTGGCACGACAGATCGAAGTCGGCATTCGCGCCGAACGTGAGCGTGTAGGTGCGCCACGAATCCCCGAACGGCGTGCTGGAGCATCCGACGGTGTGCGAGCCGTAGGGGAACGTCTCGTTCGTGTTGAGGTTGAACCGGTGACAGCCGTCGAAGCAGTCGTCACTTCCGACGTACGCACCGTTCTCCACCCACGCGCGGGGCGCGGGCGGCGGCGGGGGCGGGTCGCTCGTCCGCGCGGATGCGGTGGCCTCGGCCGACCAGCCGGCCTTGTTGTGCACCTGCACCCGGATGGAATGCGTCGTCGCGTACGCGCTTCCGGTCGTCGTGGCGCCGGTGGTCGCGACGCTCTGCCATGCGCCGCCGTTGATGCTGATCTGCGCGGCGTCGAGCGATGCGCCGTTGTCGCCCGTCGGACTCCAGTTGAAGGTCACCGTCGTCCCGTTGTTGACGGCGGTGGCACTCGGCGCCGGAGGAATGCCGAATGGCGTCTGCGGCGCGGACGATCCGGACGGGTCGGAGACGTACTCCACGCCGTCGACGGTGGTGACGGCACGAATGCGCACGGTGTACGGCGTGCCGTTGCTCGCCATGATGTAGCTGCCGTCCCAGTTGAAGCCGGCGTCCGGCCCGTTGACGTGCCATGTACCGCCGTTGAGGCTGTAGTCGTACCTCACCTCGCCGGCGGATGCGCCGTTCAACTCGGCCTCGGAAAGGCGGTACGAGTTCGGATCCACGATCAGCACATGATCGCCCGCCTGCACAGACGGTGTGCCCGGCGTGCCGGGCTTGATGGCGGCGCGACGCGGAGCCGAGGCATCCGACCATGCACCCCACCCGGCCTTGTTCTGCGCGTGCACCTTGTACGTGTAGGCGGTCGTCGAGGTGTCCACGACCACGGCCTGCGCGGTCTTGCCCGCGGCCACGGCGATCGTCTGCACGACGGTCCCTCCGCGCAGCACCTGCAGCTGGTAGCCGTCGATCGCGTCGCCGTTGTTGTTCGGCGCGACCCAGGCCACCTGCATCTGTGCGCGATCGCCGACCGGCGAGAGCAGACTCGTGGTCGGAGGTGCCGGCTGAAGCGGCGGCCCGGCGGGGATCTCGCCCAGCGATGGTCCGCTCCAGCTGGAGGGTTCGGGGGCGAGGTTGTGGGCACGGATGCGGACCGTGTACTCCGCCCCGTTCTCCAGACCCGTCCACGTGTAGCTGTTGCCGGTGATGTTCGTCTTCTGACCCGCACCGACACCGCCGGACAGCTCCAGCGTGTAGTACTGCACCGGAGACCCAGGAGTCGACGGCGTCTTCCACGCGATCTTCAACTCCTTGTCGCCGAACACCAGCGTCGGAGCCGCCGGAGTATCCGGACGCGCATCCGGACGCGCCTCCGCCGACGACGGAGACGGCTCGGACTCCCCGACCCGGTTGTTCGCCGTCACCTGGAACAGGTACTTCACATTGTTCGTCAGACCATCCAGCGTGCACGTCGTCGACGAGCACTGCTTCTCATACGCATCACCCTGCACCGAGCGGACCGTATAGCCCTCGATCTTCGCGCCGTTGTTCGCCGGAGGCGACCACGACAGCACCACCTTGCGATCCTGCACACTCGACACCGTCGGCTTGCCCGGCGCATCCGGCACACCCTGCACCTTCAGCACGATCTTCCCGTCGACCTCACGGTCCGGGTCCTCCGTGATATCACCGATGCGATAGCGGATCGTGACGGTGCCGACGTAATCCTTGCCCGCGGTGACCTCGATCTTGTCCCCGACGATCGCCGGCTCGCCCTCGCCGCTCTCGGGCTCCGCGGAGATAAGTCGCAGCTCGCCTTCGCCGGCGAACGGGTTGAAGTCGTTCTGCAGCACGGGGACGGTGATCGTCTCGCCCTGATCGACCTCCTCGAACGTGTCGGGAACCGCAGTGGGCAGCTCACGCGTGGAGGCGGTCACGGTGACGCCGACGGTTCCGGTGACGGGATCGGTGTGACCGTCGGTGATGCGCACGGTGAGGCTGGCCGCGGTGCCCTTGGGCGTGTTGGAGGATGCCTCGACGAGCAGCTTCGTGCCGTCCATGCGCGCCGAGATGCCCTCCGTCGCACCGCTCACGTAATCGAACGAGAGCTTGCCCTGATCCTCCGGATCCGGGTCATCGGCGAGCTCGGCCAGATCGATCTCCGCCGCCGCCTCACCCGGAGCGACATTGACCTGACCACCCGTGAACGTCGGCGGCTGATTCGCAGGCGGAAGCACCGTGATCGGGATCGACAACGTCGCCTTCGTCCCCTCCGGATCATCCGGCCCCGTCCCGTCCGTCACCTCGAAGCTCAACGCGTCGGAACCGAAATACCGATCCGCGGACGTGTAGACCAGAGTCCGCTCATCCTTGATCAGAGCCGCCCCATTGGAATGCGCAGCACTCACCTTCTCCGCCTCCGTGATCACCACCTGACCACCACCGGACACCGTCACATACTCCGCCAGCGGAATCTCCACCGTCTCCCCACTGACGACCTCGATCGACTTCCCGGCCTCGATCACCGGAGGCACCTCGGACCGCGCAGGCACGAAGATGAACGCCGCGTTCTCCTGCCCGTCCTCATCCGTGATCGTGTACCGGATCACCTGCGACGTCTCACCGATCGTCACCTGAACCGTGCGGTCATCCAGCACCGTCCCCCCGGACTCGACATCGAGCTCGAGGGCATCCGTCGTCCCATCCGGATCCTCATCGTTCGCAAGGACATCGACATCGAACGTCGCCTCCTCCGTGATATCCGTGGACTTCACCCGATCATCACGCGCGATCGGGAACAGCAGGGGCACGTCCTCGTCCACCGTGACCTGCACGACGGCCTTCGCCTCGGCACCCCGCTCATCCACGATCGTGTACTGCAAAGACGTCTCCACCTCGGCATCCGGCGCCTGAACCAGCACCCGATCACCCGACACCCGCGCGTCCAGACCAGCCACATCATCCGGCAGCGTCAGGCCGTTCTTCACCAACGCGACCTTCGAACCCTCCGGGTCCGAATCATTCGCCAACACGGGCACCGCGACCTCACGCCCCGGCCGCACCACAACGGAATCCTTCACCGCGTACGGCGACTGGTTCACTTCCTCGCTGGGCGCGATCCCCACCTGGACGGTCGCGGTGCCTTCCTTGCCGAGCTTGTCGCGGACCTTGTAGGTAAACGTGTCCAGCCCCGTCGAGTCCTCGAACGCGTCGTAGACGAGATAGTTCGCCTCGACCGTGACCAGACCCTTCTTCGGGTTCGAATCGAGCCCGAGCAGTTCCACAGAATCGCCATCGGCATCGATGCCGTCCAACGGGATCGCGATGTTCGCTGTCGTGCCACTCAGCGTGCGCGCTGTGATGTCGCGAGGGCGGGGCGCCGCGTTCTTCTCCTCGTCGACAGCGAGGACCTGGATCGTGATGTATCCCGCGTCGACCTGGCCGTTCTCGTCGATCACGTTATAGGTCGCGTAGACGGTCTTGGCCTCAGGGCCTGCGCGGAAGCGGACCTGGTCCTGGGAGACGAACGCCTCGCCGTCCTCCGGATCGATGAACGGCTCCACGAGCTCGGGCTCCACGTGCATCGCCAGATCGTTCGGGTGCGTGTCGTTGTCGAGTACCGGGATCGTCACCACGTCGCCGGCCCGCACGACCACCGTGTCGTCGTTCGCGACCGGCGGGAGCAGCTTGTCCGGCGCCGCGATCGGGATCACGACGACGTCGCCCTCCGCGGTCTTCGTGCCGTTCGAGATGCGGTACTTGATGCGGACCTGATCGTCGAGCGCCCCCTGGTCACTGATGCGCAGGGTCTCATGATTGAGCACCGAGACGGAGACGCCGCTACCCGGCTCCACCGTCACGGACTGCACGACGAGGACGCCACCGGACGGGTCGGTGTCGTTGTTCAGCACGCCGACGAGCGCTTCGCCGCCGGTCGGCAGGAGGGCGACATCGCG
The DNA here is from genome assembly GCF_045181065.1 of Microbacterium sp. M. GTDB lineage: Bacteria > Actinomycetota > Actinomycetes > Actinomycetales > Microbacteriaceae > Microbacterium. The sequence goes on from NZ_CP173721.1 coordinate 3,426,156, forward strand.
CACCGCGATCGGCGCGAGATCCTCCTGCGTCGGCTCCTGCACGTCGATGCGCACCAGTCCGACAGCCGCCGGCACGCCAGCGGTCACGTGGTATTGCACGTAGTACACGTCGGCCACCGAGGCCGAGAACGTGAAGGTCTTGTTCGAATAGTCGGGAACCATGGTGACGCCCGGCTGCTCCTCGACGCGCGTCAGTCGCAGGGGTTCGCGACTCGAGCTGGTGTCGTTGCTCAGCGGCGAGACGGTGATCTGCTGGCCGACCTTCGCGACGACGTGATCGGCGTTGGTCTTCGGAAGCGTCGACCCCACCGGTCGGATGTCGAGCTGGATGACACCGTTGGTCAGTTCGCCGGATCCATCCGCGACGACGACCTGGATCTCCTGCCGCCCCGGCGGGCTCGCGATCGCGTGATACGTGATCTGGCCATCCGTCGTGAAGTCGACTTCATCGCCCGAGGCAGCCGCGACGTCCTTCAGGTAGACGTCGTCGCCGTCGGGGTCGATCCAGTCCGGCAGCACGTTGTACGACACCGTGCCACCCGCCTCCACCGCCAGCGTGCTCTTCCGCTTCGGCTCCGGCGCCGAATTCACACTCCAGTCATGCACCGACACCGACACGCTCGCTGTGTCCTTGCCGTCACGACCGTCGTCGATCTCATACACGAACGACGCCGAACCGGACGCATCCTCCGGCACCGCGATCTGCAACGCACTGCCATTGTTGATCGGCTGCACATCCCCCACCGACGGCTGATCCCCCTTGACCGCCGCCACCAGCACATCACCATCAGCATCCGTATCGTTGTCCAGCACCGGCAGGAACGTCGTCCCACCCGGCCGAACACCGAACGAATCATCCTCCGCGATCGGAACCGTATTCTGCTCGCTCCGCTCCGGCAACGAGGTCTCCACCGTCTCCTCGGTGGTGTTCTCCTCCTCCTCGGTCTCCCCCTCCGGAGGAGTGATGTCATTCCAGTTGTCCACCCGCTGCAGACTGTCCGTCACCGTCCATGCCAAACCCTGAACCGCATCATTCAGCACGATCACATCCCGGTTCACCCGGAACGCAAGACTCGCCCCCGGCTTCACCTCCGGCACCTGATCCACCAGATCGGCATCATCCCCCGGGCACTCCCGCACGAACTGACCAGAACCCGACCACGCCCCATACGAACACCCCAGCAACGACACCGGCGCCGCCGGCTCACCCTCAGCACCCGCCTCAGTCGCCACAGCCTCAGAACCATCCAGGGGCACCCGCAACAACGCCGACGCCGTCGCCACCGTCACCGCATCCGCGCCTCCGGACGCCTGCTGCAGCACCGCAGTATCAGCCCCCGGAATCTCGGTCGCGAATCCGCCAGGCGTCGACACGACGCCGGCCTGCGGGTCCAGCACCACCGGAACATCGCCGACCGCCGTGACCGACGGGCTGCTCTCCTTCTTCAACCCGTCGACCGCCGCCGAGGTCGGGTCAAGCGGGTCGCCCTGCGGATCCACCGGAACCGTGAACAGCGCCGACTTCGACGGCGAGACCGCGTACACCGTGCCGTCGTCTCCGACCGAGACATCCGCGTTGCGCCCCAGCTCGAGCACGGGCTTCGCGCTGACGAACTCGAAGCCGGAGAGGCCGCTGACGGGTTCCACCCAGAGATCACCGGACTCGCGGTCGAGGATCGCCACGGTCCCGGCACCGAGATCGACCTTGGCATTCCCCGGGATCGACGTGGCATCGCCGAGCCTCACCTGGGCGGGGTCGATCGCAGCGACGGTCGAGTCGTCGCGGTTGACCACCACGATGTCGGCCTCGTCCTGGAGGATGTCGAAGTTCTCGCCGGTGGTGCGCAGGCCGCCGTCGAGGACCTCGGATTCGTTGTTGAAGTGACCGACCAGCAGGTTCGACGACTTCGTGACCCACACGCCGCCGTCGTTCAGATCGACCTCGGTCGTCGGGTTGCCGTCATAGGTCAGCGCGAGAGTCGTGATCGTCACCGCGGCCGCCGTGACCACGGCTGTCGACGCGAGCGTCCTCGGCCGCGCTCGTACCCAGCTCAGCAGCTTCATTCGACGATTCCTCCTGGACGGCCCTCGGGCGGATCGGGACGCGGGCGCGCCGCATGCAACACACAGCGTGCCCGCGTCATCTTAACCACGTCACCTGGATGCCGCGCGATGGGGAGAACTCCCCGTGCTCGACTCAGTCGGCGCGCCAGCACCCCTCGACGTGGTCGTCCACCATGCCTGCGGACTGCATCAGCGCATACATGGTCGTGGCACCGACGAAGCGGAACCCCCGCTTCCGCAGCTCTTTACTCATGGCGGTCGACTCGGCCGTCACGGCCGGCACATCGGCGAAGCTGCGCGGACGGATGCCGGGGGCCGGCGCGAAGGACCACATCAGCTCGTCGAGCTCGCCGTCCGCCATCTCGGAGACCAGGCCCGCGTTGCCGATCGTAGCGAGGATCTTCGCGCGGTTGCGGATGATCCCGGCGTCCCCCATCAGCCGCTCGACGTCGTCCGGAGTGAAGCGAGCGACGGCCTCCGCATCGAAACCTGCGAAAACCTCTCGGAACCGTGGGCGTTTGCGCAGGATCGTGATCCAGCTGAGCCCGGCCTGGAAGCCCTCCAGCGACATCTTCTCGAACAGCGCGCGATCGCCGTGCAGCGGTCTGCCCCATTCTTCGTCGTGATAGCGCTCGTACTCGGCATCCGCTCCGACCCAGGCGCAACGGACACGACCATCAGCACCGGTGGCGAGAGATGTCATGCTGCCAGCGTATGCCGCGCCTCCGACACCGCTCGGTCAGGCCTTCTTCGCCTTCAGCGCCTTCTCCGAGACGGGAGCCTCACCCGACGCCGCGAGTTCGGCATAGTAGGCGCGTGCCTCATCCTGACGCTGCTGCTCGATGCCGCTCGCGATCGGCGCGCGCAGGTGCTCCGGCTCATAGCCGAACGCGTCGACGAGATCCAGCGCGTGCGGGCGAAGCCGGCGGCACAGCCGATCGATGTAGCTCGATACCGCGGCGGCGCGCTGCGTGGACAGCCGACCGTTGATCAGATGCCAGGCGAGGTGCTTCTCGATCAGCTGCAGTCCGAACAGATCACGCAGCCACGTGAGCACCTGCTTCGTGTCGGCGTCCTCGACGCCGCGCACGGCGTCGGTGAAGGCCTCCCACTGCAGCAGTTCGCCGTGCGCGCGCGCCGCCTCGATGAGCTCGGCCTGGTTCTCGTTGAAGAGCTTCTCGCCGAGCGCCTTGTCCTTGCCGGCGGGGCGCAGGCGTCCTGCGATATCGGCGACCATCTGCTGCACCCGATCGGCCAGCAGCTCGTGCTGCTGCTCCTCGCGCAGTCCGTTCTCGACGGAGCGCGCCGTCGAGCCGAGGTCGGCGACGGCCTGGCCGAGCTGGCGGAGCCCTGCACCGTGGAACACCTTGCCCGCGGTCTGCGAAGCGACGAGCTTCGCCAGCGCCGCGGCATCCTTGCCCTGGAACTGCTTGGCGTAGTCCGTCAGCAGTCGCTTGCCGACGAGCTGGAGCAGCACGTTGTTGTCGCCCTCGAAGGTGACGTAGATGTCGAGATCGGCGCGGAGACCGACGAAGCGGTTCTCGAACATGAACCCGGCACCGCCGCACGCCTCGCGGGCCTCCTGCAGGGTGTCCAGCGCATGCCAGGTGGACAGCGGCTTGAGCGCGGCCGCCAGGGTCTCGAGATCCTCCCGGTCGTCCGGGGTGTCCGTGCGACCGGAGAAGACGCCGTCGAACTTCTGCAGGAACTCGTCATGAGCGAAGATCTGCGCGTATGTGGTCGCCAGCCGAGGAAGCAGGCGGCGCTGGTGCTTGCCGTAGTCGAGCAGCACGACCTCGTGTCCGTCGGCACCGTCGAACTGGCGGCGCTGCGTCGCGTACGTGATCGCGATCTTCAGCGCCAGGGCGGATGCCCACGACGCCGCACCGTCGAGGGACACGCGCCCCTGGACCAGCGTGCCCAGCATCGTGAAGAAGCGCCGACCGGGGCTGTCGATCGAGCTGGTGTACGTGCCGTCAGCGGCGACATCGCCGTACTTGTTCAGGAGGTTCGAGCGGGGCACGCGCACGTGGTCGAAGCTGAGTCGCCCGTTGTCGATGCCGTTCAGGCCGCCCTTGAGGCCGTCGTCCTCGCGGCCGATCCCTGGGAGGTCTTCTCCGTCCGCACCGCGCAGCGGGACATAGAAGCAGTGCACGCCGTGGTTCACGCCGTCGGTGATGAGCTGAGCGAACACCGTGGCAGCGATGCCGTGCAGAGCCGCATTGCCGAGGTACTCCTTGGTCGCTCCGCGGAACGGCGTGTGGATCACGAACTCCTCGGTCGCCGGGTCGTACGTCGCCGTCGTCCCGACGGCGGCGACGTCCGAGCCGTGTCCGATCTCGGTCATCGCGAATGCGCCGGGGATCGAGAGGTCCATGACGCCGGGGAGCCACTTCTCGTGGTGCTCTGCGGTGCCCAGCTGCAGGATCGCCGATCCGAACAGCCCCCACTGCACGCCGGATTTGATCTGCAGGCTGGGGTCGGCTGCGACGAGCTCCTCGAAGCCGGCGATATTGGCGCCGTTGTTCTCCTCGCCGCCGAAGCGCTTAGGGAACGCGCGGTGGACGGCACGGTTCTCGACGAGCAGGTGCAACTGGCTGAGCACGCGCTCGCGGTGCTCGTCCTTGCCCAGCTCGTCGTTGCGCCAGAACGCCGAGTCCTTGATCATCTCGCGCGCCTGGCGACGCACGTCGGCCCACGTGCCGAGCAGCATGTCGTTCACGCGCTCGACGTCGATGCGGGGTGTGCTCTCGGCGGCAGTGGCCTGGGGGCGGACGGCAGCGTCGACCATTGGTGTTCCTCTCAGAGGGAATCAGGATTGCTTCGATGGTAGGACTCCTCCAACGGGGAGGAAAGCGCGGTGTGGCTATCCGCCAAACGCTCCCGGGGGCGGGGTCGCGCTGAATTGTCCGTTCCCCACATTCGCCCTGCTCACGACGGGCTTACGGTGGACTCATGCACGCGACCTACCGGACCGCAGCCGTCAATCGCACGGGCGCCGACGGCGTCAGCTCCGTCCCCGGCGGCCTGTCCGTTTCCGTCGCTTCACCGCTCGGCAACGATCCGGATGCCGCGGCCACCAACCCCGAACAGCTGCTGGCTCTCGCGTGGGCGACCTGCCTGAACGGTACGGCGCAGGTCATCGTCGCCGGCGCACGCCGGACGGCGGTGCGCGTCGAGGTCGAGCTGCGCCCCGTCACCCCTGGGCCGGGATACGAATTCCACGTCGACGCCCACCTCTCCGTCGAGGGAGCCTCACCGGGCGAGAGCCGGGAGATCCTGGATGCCGCGCATGCACGCTGCCCGGTGTCCAAGCTGCTGCGCGATGCTGCCACCGCGCATGTGCACACGGAGGAGTACGCACCCGACTGACCGCCGCGGCCGTCAGCTCAGCGCAGCCTGCGGCGGTGGAGCCGCCTTCGCGGCTTCCCACCGTCTGACGACGCCGGTGCTCAGCCGCTTCCAGGTGCGGTCCCGGATGAAGATCGAGTCGATCGCGATCATGGTCAGCGAGAACCACGGCAGACCCATGAGCACAGCGATGCCGATGTGGAACGACAGGATGCCGATGAGGCCGATCAGGCGGGTCGGACGGGTCAGCAGCATGAGGGGGAACGCCACCTGCAGCAGGATCGATCCCCACGTGGCTGCGACGACCATCGGGCCCCATGTCGTCACGAGATCGCTCAACACCGGCCAGGTGCCGAAGCGCGCCGTGTGCAGCGGGTCGTAGACGGCCCAACCCTTCGCCCATGGGTCTCCGCCGGCCTTGTAGAGCGCGCCGGATGCGTAGACGAAGCACACCTGCGCCGTGAGCGCCACGAGAGCGAGGTTGTGCAGCATCGTTCCGATCAGCGCCGGCTGACTGCCCGGAGCGAACCACTCCCCCTTCTTCGCCCGCCGTCGGGCGTCGATCGACCACCGAGCGGCCGGATCGGCGAAGAACAGCATCACGAGCGCGATGCGGAACATGTTGTCGCCCTGGTCGCCGACCATGTCGTTGGCCTCGATGAAGCCGACCCACATGCAGAAGAACAGCGGCAGCACGATGCGGAAGCGCCAGCCGATCGTGAACAGCACCGCGAGACCGACCAGCAGCAGGTAGAGGACCGTGTACAGCGCGGCGTTGCCCATCGCGGCGTGGAAAGCGCTGAAGACCCAGATCTTCGGGAAGTCGCTGACCGGCTGGGCGAGCTCGCCGTTCCAGGCCGAACCGGGGCCGAACGTGTACAGCCGCGTGCTGAAGTTGGAAATCAGCAGCCCGAGCGCAGTGATGCCGAACAGGATGCGGGTCACCGCGAGGCCGTACAGCGCCTTCTTGCCGTTGAAGAGCCAATCATCCACGAATGCGGAGATCCGGTCGATGGCGGTGATCACCATCGCCCAGAACCCCGAGATCATCGACCCGGCGAACGTCAGCACACGAGTGGGCATGGACGCGCTCATTTCTGCGTGCTCTCGAACTGGTGGCGGAAGACATCGCCGAAGTCGTCCCGGCTCTGCCCCTCTTCCTCGACCGGACCTCGCCATCCGGTGGTCGAGAAGGTCGGATCCGGCCGTTGCGCGCCCGCATCATTGCGCTCTGCGTAGGGGACGACGTTCTGGCGGCTGACGCGGTACTGCACGCGCACGACGTCGTCGCCCCAGATCGCGTAGGCGACCTGCGTCGCATAGGCGGTCGCGAGATGCTCCTCGCGCATGTAGGCCTCGGTCGATGCGCCTTCATCGAGTTCCTCGAAGGAGCGCGCCATCCACTCCTCCCAGTCCTCGGCGGCGAAGTCGAGGGCGGCGACGGCCTGCTGCTTCTCGTCGAGCTTGTTGTAGGCGTTCATCTGTCCGCTGGCGACCTCGCTGGACTGGATGCCGGCGCGCGGGGGGAAGAGGTTGTAGCGGATCATCGACAACTCGACATCCGTCGCGCTCACCCAGCCGGTCTCGATCTCCTCGCCGTCCTTCTCGATCACGGCGCGCACGTTGAAGTGGTAGTCGCCGTTGATCGGCTCCGGTGCGAACACGCTCCACGACTGCCCGAAGAGCGGGAGCATGTAACCGGAGAGCACTGCCTGGGAGGGGATCTCGCGCAACGCAGAGTAGGGCGCTATCCACAGGAACGAGGCGAAGATATGCCACAGCGTCAGCAGGCACGCGGCGAAGGCGATCAGCCTCACCCACCATGTCGGGCGCGGGCGCGACGCTTGCGCCGCGATGGCGTCCGCCGTCACCTGCGCTTCCCGCGCATCGGTTGGCTCATCGATCTTCGTGCTCATGCCTCATCCATTTCACCACTGAAGGTCGGGGCCGTCCACAGGACGACCCCGACCTTGACAGTGTGTCGTGCTCTTACTCTGCCGCAGCGACCGCTCGCCGAGACCGGGCGACCAGTGCCGTGCCGAGACCGAGCATGAGGAGCAGGACTCCCAGCGCGATCCAGCCGAACGGGACGTCCGATCCGGTCGTGGCCAGACCATCGGCGACGACCTCGAAGGTACCCGCGACGCTGCCGGACTCGGCGCCCGTCAGGGTCACGGTGTGCGTGCCCAGGTCGGTGCCGGCCGGGATCGTCCAGGTGAAGGTCACCGTACCCTCTGCGTCGGCGACCTGAGTCCCCAGCGCGGCAGGTGCGGATGTCATCACACCGGTGACGACCTCGCCCGGCTGGAAGCCGGTGCCGATGGCGGTCTGCTGGTCTCCGCGCTCGAGCTTGGGAACCTTCACCGTGATGCCGAGCTGACCCGCAGGGTCGGCGTCCGCCGAGGCGCTGGCCGAAGCCGTCGCCGTGGAGGTGGCCGCAGCAGCCGAAGTGGCATCCGCCGTCGCCGTGGAGTCCGCCGCAGCGTTGGCCGAAGCCGCCGCCGACGAGTTCGCCGTGGAAGCCGCCGAAGCTGCTGCTGCCGCATCCGCGTCAGCCGTTGCAGCCGCCGAGGTGTCCGCAGCCGCACTCGCCGAGTTGTCCGCCTGGGCCGAGGCCTGAGCGGCGACAGCCGCCGCAGCGTTGGCTTCGGAGGTCGCGTCGACCGAGGCATCAGCCGTGACGTCGGCCGTCGCAGCGGCAGCGGCAGCTGCTTCCGCGTTCGGGTCCGCCGCAGCATCCGCAGCCGTGGATGCGTCAGCCAGAGCAGCCGCAACCGCAGCAGCCTGCGCGGCGGCGGCGTTGTCGGCATCCGCCTGAGCCGAAGCCGCAGCCGACGCCGTGGCGTTGGTGTTGACCTCAGCCGCAGCAGCCGGATCGGCGTCAGCGTCCGCAGTCGCCGTCGCGGTCGTCGAGCCGACGGCGTCAGCCGCAGCCGTTGCCGACGCGTCGTTCGACGAGGTGGCCGTCGCAGCGACCGCAGCAGCGGCAGCCGTGTCGGCCTCCGCAGCAGCGGTGGCGTCAGCGGTCGTGCTCGCCGAGTTGTCCGCCTGAGCCGCGGCCTGAGCGGCGACAGCCGCCGAAGCGTTGGCGTCGGTGGTCGCGTCAGCCGAAGCAGCGCTGGTCGCGGTCGCCGTCGCAGCGGATGCCGCAGCGGCCTCCGCGTCGGGCGTCGCAGCAGCATCGGCAGCCGTGGAGGCGTCGGCCAGAGCGGCCGCAACCGCAGCAGCCTGTGCGGCGGCGTCGTTGTCGGCGTCCGCCTGAGCAGATGCCGCAGCCGAAGCCGTGGCGTTGGTGTTGACCTCAGCCGCAGCCGCCGGATCGGCGTCCGCGTCGGCGTCTGCCGTGGCAGCCACCGATGCATCGGTGGACGAGTTGGCGATCGCCGCGGCCTCAGCCGCCGAGGATGCGTTGCCGTTCACCGCAGCGGAGCCTTCTGCAGCCGTGTCGGACGAGGCGTCGGCCAGAGCGGCAGCCTGAGCTGCCACCGCGGCGTTCGCATTCGCCGCCGACGTGGCGTCGGACGTCGCCGTCGCGGAGGACGTCGCCGTGGCTGCCGCAGAAGCCGCGGCCTGAGCCGTGGAGTCCGCTGCTGCCGTTGCCTCCGCCGTGGCGTCGGCGTACGCCGCCGCCTGCGCCGCAACCTCTGCAACAGCATCCGTCGTGGCGTCGGCGTTCGCAGAAGCGGATGCCGAAGCGGCCGCGTTCGCGTTCGTCGAAGCCTCGGAGGAGGCGTCGGTCGAGGAATCAGCCGTGGCTGCAGCCTGAGCCGCAACCGACGAGTTCGCTTCGGCCAGAGCCGTTGCCGCAGCCGCGACGTCGTCAGAGGCATCCGCCTGCGCCGCGGCCTGAGCAGCAACCGCAGCCTGAGCGTTCACGTCCGTCGTCGAGTCCGCCGAAGCGGCCGTCGAAGCGTCGGTGGTCGCCGCTGCTTCTGCAGCCGCGGTCGCGTCTGCGTTCGCCGCCGCCGTCGCCGCTGAGGTCGCGTCAGCCAGTGCCGCGGCCTCAGCCGCCGCCTGTGCGGACGGGTCGCCGTCGGCCGTCGCGTCCGCCGACGCGGATGCCGAAGCCGCCGCGTTGGTGTTCACATCGCCCGGATCGGCGGCCGTGACCTCGACCGTGTCCTCTGCCGTCACATCGCCGGCGGTGCCGGTGATGGTGAAGCCGGTGCCCGGCTCGGTATCGGCCGGAACGGGGTACGTCGTGGTGAACGCACCGTTCGCGTCGGTGTCGACCGTGATCGGTTCGCCGACCGGCGCACCGGTCGGGTCCGTCAACTGCAGCGTGACCGTAGTGCTGGCGGGCCAGTCGGCACCGGTGACGGCGAGGTTGCCGCCGGGCGGGACCGTCGAGGCCGCATCGATGGTTGCAACCGCAGCAGCAGACGCGCGCACCGTCGAAGAACCGAGGTCGAGGTTCAGTGCACCGAGGCCGGGCAGCAGCTCCAGGCTGAGCGCGTTCACCGTGAACGACTCCGCGCCCAGAACACCAGGCTGCTCCTGCTCGTTGATCGTGATCTCCACGATCTGGTTCAGAGCGCCGAGCAGCGGGTCGAGGCCGGCGAGCACCGGGTCGACCAGGTCGGTCAGCGTGTCGGCCAGTGCCGGCCCGACTCCCGTGATCACTCCCGATACAGCGGTACCCAGTACATCGACGAGTGCGAGCGCGAGCGGCTCGACCAGCCCGTCGAGAAGGTCTGCCAGCGACAGTCCGACCAGACCGAGCAGCACATCCAGCAGACCTGCGTCGGCGTCGAGGTCGACCGTCGGCGGAGTGGGGTCGGTTCCTGCGAGCTGGCCCAGGGTCGCGTCGACGGTGATGACCGCATCCACCGAGGTCAGAAGTGCTGACAGCTCGGCATCCAGGGTCAGCGTCACCGACGTGCTGTTGAGGAGCGTCGTCACGGCGGCAGTCGCCTTGGTGCTCAGCGTTCCGAGCGCTTCGGAGACCGCCGTGGTGATGGCGCTGATCGTGGCGTCATCGAGGAGCAGCGTGTTCGGATCGAGACCGTTCAGACCGTCCGCTCCCGCGACCTGCGCGAGGTCGATCGCCACCGTGCCGTCAGCGAGACTGATCGAGACGATGCCGTTCGGGTCGACGAGCGGCTCCGTGATGAGCGTGTTCGCCAGACCGGTCAGGGCGGCGTCGAGGCCGTTGACGCCGATCGTGCCCGTGGACACGGCGACGCCGATGCCGAGGACGCTCAGGTCGAGATCGAGGTTGCCCAGCAGGGCGCCGACGACGCCGTCACTCGCCAGTGCGGCGTCGATGGTTGCACCCACGCCCTGGACGGCGCCGGTGACGGTCGTCTCCAAGCCTGCGACGAGCGGGCTCGAGACCTCGAGCCCGAGATCCGTGAGGACGTACTCCGAGTCGTAGGCCACGTCGGTGGTGCCGGTGCCCGTTGCGGTCGACGCCAGCGCGCCGACCTCGAGACCGAGGTTGTCGACGACCTGGTCCGTGATGCCGTCGATTCCGAGCTGCGCGAGCAGGTCGGTGAGGTTCACGGTCGCGTTCTCGAACGCGGCCGGGTTGTCCGGGTCGATCGCGATCGCTCCGTCGGCGCCGATGGCACCCGAGCTCGCGGTCGAAGAGGTGGCGGCCGGCGATGCGGCGAACGAGCTCAGCGTGCCGAAGTCGCCCAGGTCGAGAAGACCTGCGCCACCCGGCCCCGAGATCAGGGGCAGCTGAAGGCCACCTCCGAGATCGACGGTCAGCGCACCCAGAAGGCTGACGTCGAGCGGGGTCACCTCCGGGCCCACGTCGCTCGGATTGCCGCTGATCGCCTGGGAGACGTCGAGGATGTCCCCGCCCAGAAGCTCGGTGCGGATCACCTGCCCCAACGACTCGGAATCATCGGTCGGAAGCGCATGGGCCGCCATGGGCGCCAATCCGCCTCCAAGGACGACTGCCGCGGCTGTGATGCCGGCAAGCCCTCCCGCGACTCTGCGCTTGCGCAGAGCTATCCCCTTGCTATTCATTCAGTGCCCTCCCGTGATGCGGACGATGCCGCGCCACAAGACCCTCCCCAGGCGTCGACCCCTCGTCGACAGAGCTCGTGTACCGGTCAGTATTGCGGTATACCGGCCCACTGTCCAGCGAACACACAGAAAACACTTCTCCGCGGCAGGAACGACGAGGGCGCACCCACGGAAACCCGCGGATGCGCCCTCTGGGACGTGCCGAATTGTTACGGACGCCTCATTCCGCTGCGCCGCCTTCGACGCAGCTCAGCTCGAGACCGTGCCCGAAGCGGAACAGGGGGTCGGCCGTGTCGAACGGGACGTCGGGCCGCGAGGCCTCGACGGCTGCCATCGACCGCGGCAGGTCGAAGGGCAGGCGCCCCTCCGGCGCCGCCGCACCCGTGAGCACATCCAGCAGAGCCTCGGCCGACGCGCCCCAGTTCACCGTCACGGATGCCGCGGCATCCGCGATCTCGGTCAGGATCGCCGGGCGGTCGACCAGTACGTCGACGACCGTCGGCACGGATGCCGCGACCGACCGCACGTGTTCGATCACGTCAGCGGCGAAGGCGAGCGACCCTGCGTGGAAGAAGTTCTCGAACGCCGTCGCCCGCTGCTCGTACGGAGCCTGCAGCCGCAGCACGGCGATGTCGGCTTGGGCCGGAGTCTGCACGACCTCGCCGAAGGATGCCGCGACGTCCAGCGCGATTCCTTCCACGTAGAGCTTCACGCCGCGGGCGAACGGAAGCACCCCCTCGTTCGTCAGCACCGTGACCGAGGCGCGCTGAGCCGCCTCCCCCGCGGCACGGAAGTCGGCACGGCCCACGATGCCGTCCGCGGCGTCCTCGTCCACGAACGGGTTCTCGAACAGTCCGAGCTCGAACTTCTCGCGCAGGATCCGGCGCGCCGAGGCATCCAGGCGCTCCTCGGCGATCGTGCCGTCAGCGACGAGCTCGAGCAGCAGCTCCGGGCAGGCCTCGCCCCCGAACTGGTCGGCTCCGGCATCCAGTACCTTGGCGACGCGCTCCTTCGGAGACAGCTCCTCCACGCCCCACGCGCGCGCCGGGTGGTGGTCGCCGAAGATCTCGGCATCGGTGATCAGGCCCCAGTCGGTGCAGACCAGACCGTCGAATCCGAAGCGCTCGCGCAGCAGCCCCGTGATGACGGACTTGTTGAACCCGAATCCGACCTCCTCGTAGTCGGTGCCCACCGGCATCCCGTAGTACGGCATGATCTGCCGCGTGCCGGCCTCGAAGGCCGCCTCGAACGGCTTCAGGTGCAGCTCGAACTGCCCGCCGGGATAGATCTGCTCGCGGCCGTACGCGAAGTGCGGGTCCTCGCCGTCCTGCTGCGGGCCGCCGCCGGGGAAGTGCTTCGTCATGGTCGACACCGAACCAGGGCCGAACGATTCGCCCTGGAAGCCGCGGATGTACGCGGCGCCGAGGCGCCCCGCCAGCTCCGCGTCTTCGCCGAACGTCGCGGTCTGCCGTGCCCAGCGAGGCTCGGTGGCGAGATCGACCTGCGGGTGCAGCGCGACGCGCAGCCCGACCGCGGTGTACTCCTGACGCGCGATGTCGCCGAAGCGCTCGACGAGCGCCTCGTCGCGGATCGCCGCGAGACCGAGGGTCTCCGGCCACTGCGAGAACGGACCCGCCGTGATCGCGGCACCGGGGTTGTCGCTGAACGAGTGCCGCGGATCGGTCGACAGCGTCACAGGGATGCCGAGGCGAGTGGATGCCGCGAGGCGCTGGATCTCGTTCTGCCACGCGGCGATCTCGCGCCCGGTGGGCGCCGCGCCGAGCAGGTTGAAGTGCGTCATGTGGCGCGCCTCGACGAACTCCCGTGCCGACGGCAGGCCGAACGCGGGGTTCGCCTCATCGACGTCGGCGATCGCGATCATGGTGTGGAAGAACAGGCCCGCTTTCTCCTCGACCGTCATCGCATCCAGCAGCAGCTGAACGCGGTCGTCCACCGCGAGCGAGGCATCCAGCCAGGGGCGGTCGTTCACAGCATCCGCCTGGCTCTGCTGGTTCATCACATCCGTCATCACTTGACTCCCTTGATCCGGTAGACGAGCACGGCACCGGCCAGCGCGACGAGAGCGCCGAAGAGGTACCAGGTGGTGTAGCCGCCGAGCGGCGTCGCAGCACCGATCGCGATGATCGTGGGTGCGATCGCGGGAGCGATCGACTGCGGCAGCGCATTCGCCATGTTCAGGACGCCCAGGTCCTTGGCTGTGTCCTCGGGGTTCGGCAGCACCTGGGTCGCCAGGGCGAGGTCCACCGAGAGGAACGATCCGGCGCCGAAGCCGATGATGGCCTGGGCGACGATCACGACGGCGATGCTCGGCGCGATCGCCAGCAGCACGAGGCCGAACACCATCACGACGCCGGCGATGGCGACGAACGGACGGCGCTTGCCGAACTTGTCCGACAGGATGCCGGCGATGGGCGAGGAGAACACCATGGCGAGCGTGGAGGCGATGTTCGCGAACAGGATCGTCGTGACCGCCTCCTGCTCCCCCAGCGCGAACTTGGCCTGCAGGAAGTACGGCAGGTAGGTCGCGATGCCGGCGTAGCCGAACATGACGAAGAACTTGGTGAGCCAGGTCCAGCCGAAGTCGGGGTTCTTGCGCGGGTTGAAGATGAACGAGCCGAAGAACATCCCGATCGTGAACTTCTCGGCGGGCTTGTGCTCCAGTCGGCGGTCCTTCAGGACCAGCACGAAGGCCACGGCCAGGACGGTGGCGATCGCCCCCGGCACGACGAACCGCTCGAAGTCACCGGGCAGGAAGTTGACGATGAAGCTGCCGGCGAGGATGCCGAGGGGGGTCGCGATGCCGACGACACCGGAGACCTTGCCGCGGCTGGCGACCGGCGACTGGTCGGGGATGGTCGCGTTCGCTGCTGCCAGGACGGCGTTCATGGAGCCCTGCACGAGGCACCAGGCCAGCAGGACCACCCAGACCGACGTCGCCGCGCCGATGATCGCGAAGCCGCCGAGCCCGACGATCGCGCCGCCGAGGATCCACGGGCGGCGCATGCCCCACCGCGACGTCGTGCGGTCGGAGAGCCTGCCGACGAGCGGGTTGCAGATCAGGGCGAAGAAGGCGCCGACGCCGAGGACGAGTCCGAGATTGGCGTCGGCGTTCGCGGCATCCAGATGCTGGATCTTGAATGCCATGGCGACCATGACCGGCGTCAGCAGGGACAGGTACACACCGAAGTTCACGCCGGCGAGTGCGGGCGTATAGCCGCGCGGGGTCTTCTGCGGGGTGGTTCCCGGCGCCTTGAATCCGGTCGTGCCGACGGCCGCGACGTTCGCGGCGGATGACATCTCTGTCATGGGAATGGGTCCTCTCGGGTGTGCCGCTTGTCCTCTGCGACGCGGCTGCATTCAGAAGAATACACCAAACCCGACCGAGTGGTAACTCAAATACGTCTGCGTGGTAACTCGAGGTCGGTAGGATGACGGAGGAGGACCGGATGATCGTTGCCGTACCACGGGCTCGCAAGGCGAGCACCGAGCAGACGCGCGCACGCATCATTCACGCCGCACGCGAGATGTTCATCGCCTACGGCTACCGCTCGACATCGCTGCGCGGCATCGCCGTGACCGCCGGCGTCAGTCATCCAGGGCTGCTCAAGCATTTCGCGACCAAGGATGAGCTCCTCGCCACGGTGGTCGAGAGTCTGGAGGACGCGAACGCCGAGGTGTACGAGGAGGTCGTCGCCGCCGGAGAGTCGGGCGCGCTTCCGTTCATCGAGATCGCCAAGCGCAATGAGCGCACGCGCGGGTACCTCGCCCTGTATGCCGCGCTGATGGGCGAGGCGTCGACACCGTCGCATCCCGCACACGACGCCATGCGCGAGCGCTACGCCCGCATCACCGCGATGACCGGCGAGGCGATGGAGGATGCCGTGCTGCAGGGCACCGTCTCCGACGATCGGGACCCGTTGGGCGAAGCCGTGCGGATGACGGCGGCCTGGGATGGATTGCAGCTGCTCGAGCAGTATCTGCCCGAGCGCGTCGACGTCGTGTCGATGCTCGAGGAGCGCGAGGCGATGTGGGCGCTGCCGGTGGGCTGGCGCTCACCCGAGGAATCGCCGCCCGGCGCCGAGACGGCGTTCCGTCCGCTTGCGGCGTTCTTCCCGGCGGAGGACGAATCCGGATACGCGTCCGGTCGCATCAAGCGCGCCAAGATCGTCACGGATGCGATGGCGCTGTTCGCAGCCGAGGGCTACGGCGACACGAGCCTGCGTGAGATCGCGGAGAAGGTCGGCGTCTCCAAGTCGTCGCTCATGCACCACTATCCGACGAAAGAGGCGCTGCTCGGGGCCGTGCTCGCCGAACGCGACCGGACGATCCAGTCGCGCCCTTCCTATGCGCCGGCGGCCACCGCGGCGGCGGAGCTGCGGGCGATGCCGGAAGGCGCCGCCGACAACGCGAAGACGGCGCCGGGCCTGATCGAGGTGTATGCCGTGCTGTCGTGCGAAGCCGTGCCGGCATCCCATCCGGCGCACGAGTACTTCCGCGATCGGTTCACGCGCACGATCGACCAGTTCGCCGAGCTGTTCCGCGCCGCGCAGGCCGAGGGCGCGCTGCCCGCGCATCGCGACCCGGAGCACGAGGCGATCTGGCTGGTCGCACTGTGGGACGGCCTGCAATACCAGTGGCTGTACGACCGGAACGCCATCGACGTCGCCGAGCATCTGGCTGCGCACCTGGAGGACGTGCTACCGGGGGCGTGAGCCGCGGCCGATCACGCCGCTGCGATCACCGCGAGCACGGCATCGCCGTACGCCTCGCGCTTCTTCGCACCGATGCCGGTGATCCCGTCGAGATCGGTCAGCGTCGCCGGGCGGCGCTCGGCGAGCGCACGCAGCGTCGTATCGCCGAAGACGATGTAGGCGGGCACGCCCTGCTCGCGCGCCGCCTCGGCCCGCCACGTCCGCAGAGCTTCGAAGAGTCCCTGATCGCCTTCCGCGACGGATGCCGCCGCCGCGGACTTGCGCACTCTGGCGGTGCTCACGCGACCGATCGTGTCCTTGCGCAGCGGCACGGGCATCTCGCCCTTCAGGACGCCGGCCGCGGCATCCCCCGGCGCGAGCGTGCCGTAGTCGCCCTGCGCGACGAGGATGCCACGGGCGAGCAGCTGACGCACGACGCTTCGCCAGTCCTGTTCGGACAGGTCGGCGCCGATGCCGTACGTGGCGAGCTGATCGTGCCCGAACTTGCGGATGCGGTCGTTCGACGCCCCGCGGAGGATGTCGATGAGGTGGCCGGCGCCGAACGCCTGATTGCGCTCGCGCTTGAGGCGCACCACCGTCGACAGCAGCTTCTGCGCGGGGATCAGCCCGTCGAAGGTCTCTGGATGCTCGAGGCAGGTGTCGCAGTTGCCGCACGGCTGCGAGTCCTGCCCGAAGTAGCCGAGCAGGTTCTGCCGACGGCATTCGACGGTCTCGCAGAGAGCGAGCATGGCGTCGAGGTGCTGCCCCAGCCGCATCTTGAAGGTGCGGTCGCCTGGGCTCTGGTCGATCATCCGCCGCTGCTGCACGACGTCGCCCAGCCCGTACGCCATCCATGCGATCGAGGGCTCGCCATCGCGCCCTGCGCGACCGGTCTCCTGGTAGTAGCCCTCGACCGACTTGGGCAGGTCGATGTGCGCGACGAAGCGGACGTCCGGCTTGTCGATGCCCATGCCGAACGCGATGGTGGCGACCATGACGACGCCGTCTTCACGCAGGAATCGCGCCTGGTTCGCCGCGCGCACCTCAGCCGGGAGACCCGCGTGATAGGGCAGCGCGTCGAAGCCCTGCGCGGCGAGATGGTCCGCGGTCTGCTCGACAGACTTCCGGCTGAGCGCGTAGACGATACCCGCGGCTCCGGGATCCATCGAGCGGATGAACGCCACCAGCTGCTTGCGCGGTTCGACCTTCGGAACGATCCGGTACTGGATGTTGGGGCGATCGAAGCTCGCCACGAAGTGCTCGGCGCGGCCGAGGTCGAGCCGCTCGGTGATCTCCTTGTGCGTGGCGTGCGTCGCCGTCGCCGTGAGCGCCATGCGCGGGACCCCGGGGAAGCGCTCCCCGAGATCACCGAGCGCGAGATAGTCGGGGCGGAAGTCGTGACCCCACTGCGACACGCAATGGGCCTCGTCGATCGCGATCACGCTGAGGGTTCCGCGTTGCAGCAGCGCCGTCGTCGCGGGACTCGAGAGCCGCTCGGGGGCGACGTAGATGAGATCCAGTTGCCCGGTCACGTAGTCGCGCTCCACCTGCGCGCGCTCGCTCGGCGACTGGGTCGAGTTCAGGTACGCGGCCCGCACCCCGTTGGCGCGGAGTGCGTCGACCTGGTCGTGCATGAGCGCGATCAGCGGGCTGATCACGAGCCCTGTGCCCTCGCGCACGAGCGCCGGCACCTGGTAGGTGACCGACTTGCCTCCACCGGTCGGCATGAGCACGACGGCGTCGCCGCCGGAGATCACCTGCTCGACGATCGCCGCCTGATCCCCGCGGAACTCGTCGTACCCGAAGACGGTGTGCAGTGCCTCGAGCGCGCTCGGATAGCGCGACGGCGTGGCCGCGGGCGCGGATGCCGCGGGCGCAGCGCCGACCGGCGTCGACGGCCCAGGGCCCCAGTCCAGCGGCGGCTCCCAGCCGTCGGCCTGCGGCTCCCAGTCCATGGGCTCGGGCGGGTACGCATTGTCCCAGGGCTCGTCTGCGTAGGGCAGGTCCTCGTACGGGTCACGGGGAGTCTGCGGCATCCCTCCAGCGTAACCGGCCGGACCGACACCCGCCCGAGTCCTCCACAGGCGTCCTAGTGTGGAGGCAGACGTGAAGGAGCAGCCATGACCGAAGACATCACCGTCACCCGCAACGATGAGGCCTCCCGTTACGAGATCCGCCTCGGGGACACGCTCGCCGGATTCGCCGAGTTCGAGCGCCGCCCCGGCGAGATCCGCTTCACGCACACCGAGGTCGACCCGGCTTTCCAGGGCCGAGGCCTCGCCGGTGCGCTCGCGGCCGATGCGCTGGCGGACGCCGCGGCATCCGGCGATACGATCGCGCCGTACTGCCCGTACATCGCCTCCTATCTCAAGAAGCACGATGTCGAGGGTGCCGAGATCCGCTGGCCGCAGGTTCCGGGCGAATGATCGGCCAACGCAGCATCCCGCTCGAACCGCGTGAGGTGCCGCTCGGCGGCGTCCGGGCGATGAACGTGCTGCGGACGCTGCCGAACAAGGACCTGCCGACGGTGGGCGCGTGGTGCTTCCTCGACCGGTTCGGGCCGGGGCCGGTGCGCATGCGCGTCGAACCCCACCCGCACATCGGCCTGCAGACGGTGACGTGGCCGCTCGTCGGAGACATGCGGCACCGCGACTCGGTCGACAGCGACGTGACGCTGCGCCGAGGCCAGCTCAACCTCATGACCGCCGGAAACGGCATCTCGCACTCCGAGTACTCGCTCGGCGAGGATCCCATCCCGCTCGATGCGCTGCAGCTCTGGGTCGTTCTGCCCGCGTCGGCCCGCCTCGGATCAGGGGGTTTCGAGCAGCACACGTCGCTTCCGAACGTTGCTCTGGGTCAGGATGCCGAGGCCACCGTGGTGCTCGGCGAATTCGCCGGCGTCCGCTCCCCCGCGACCGTGTACACGCCCATCGTGGGCGCCGAGATCGCGGTGCCGGCCGGCAGCACGGTCGAGCTTCCGCTGAATCGGGTCTGGGAGCATGCCGTCGTGCTGGTCGAAGGAGACGCGGCCGTCGAAGGTGTCGTCTTCGAGCGCAACCTGATGCTCTATCTCGGCGACTCGCGGGATGCGGTGTCGGTGACGAGCGAGTCGGGGGCTCTGCTTTTCCTGCTCGGCGGAGAGCCGTTCGAAGAGGACCTGGTGATGTGGTGGAACTTCGCCGCGCGTACGCACGAGGAGATCGCTGACGCTCGCGACGATTGGGAAGCGGGCTCGTCACGGTTCGGGCATGTCGTGACCCACGGCGACGAGCGGATTCCGGCGCCCGAGTTGCCGCACGTGCGCCTGATGCCGCGTCGCCGGCGGATCTGAGACCGGCGGCGGATCTGCCGCGGGCGACGGATCTCAGCGGCCTGACGCCTTTCGATCCCCACCCCGGCTCCGCAGACCACTTCGCGTCCCGCGGAGCCTCCGGGCGCGTGCAGCCGGAGCCGCTCGCTCAACGAACGAAAGGGCGCGGGCGCTGATGTTCAGACGAACATCACGCGTGGTGGTGGTTCGTCGATGTAGGTGCGTCCCATCGGACTCGTCCAGGCGATGACGCCGCTGGGGAGCTGCGTGACCGACCATCGGTGTCGGTCGAGCAGATCTGGGTGCTTCAGCGCGTGATGATTGACGCAGAAGCAGCAGAGGTTGCAGAGTTCGGTGGGTCCGCCCTTGGCGTGGTCGTGGTTGTGGTCGATCTGGCAGCGTCGTGCGGCGCGTTGGCAGCCGGGGAACCGGCAGCGTTGGTCGCGGGCGCGGAGGTAGCGTTTCATCGATGCGGATGGGGTGTACGTGTCGGTGATGGTGAGCATTCCGGCCGGGTCGAGGAACAGGCGTGTCCACTGCGGGGCGCGTGCGGCGAGGGGACGAACGTGTTCGGGGAGCATCGGCCCGAATCCGTCGAGGTGGGCCATCTTATCGTCGTCGCCGGCGAGAGTGGTGGCGGCGATCGTGACCTGGATGGTTGCGCGGATCGCTTCGGCCGGGGTGCCGGCGGCGCTGCCGAGTTCGCTCGCGAGGAGCAGTTCGAGCATGACGTCGGCGCGGATCTGGTCGAGGGTGCGGTCGTCGTTCTCGGCCGGCCCGACCGTGGGGCGTTGGGCGATGATCTGCGTGGCGGTCTCAGTCGCGCGGTCGTAGGCGGCCTGGATGAGGTACTCCGGGCCGGAGAGCACGAGCTGGGAGATGCCGTCGTCGAGGGGATAGGTGCGGGCCTGCCGGGATGACAGCGCCTGCCGGTACCGTTCGGCGACCGTGGTCGGCGCGATGGACGCGGCGATCGCCTTCACCAGCACCAGGGTGCGACCCGGGCTCTCGGAGACCGCGACCTCGAGCACCCGCCCCTGGTATTCGGTCATCTCGGCATCCGACCGCGCGGACAGCGCCGACGCGCCGGTGACGATCGCGTCGGCGTGGCGGGAGGTGATCGCCCCGTCGCGCAGCGCCCGCCAGACCAGCGGGAACTCGTGCGTCAACGTGTGCGCGCGGTGCAGCAAGTCATTCGCGGACGCGGCGGAGAGGTGCGAGACCGCCGCGAACTCGGCCACCAGCGACCGCAGCGAGATGTCATGATGCGCGGATCCGAACGGGTCCTCGTCGAGCAGCATGTCGAATCGCTCGGCGAGCAGGCGCGCCCGCTCGGCCTCCAACGACGCGATCTGCGCGTTCACCGACTCGAAGGACTCCAGCAGCGCATCCTCGCGTGCCGTTCGATCCTCGGTGATGAATGCCATACTCCAGTTTAGAACATAACTACGAGATCGGGCAAGGGTCCGGGCCGGGTTTTCTCGAACGGATCTCAGCGGTTCGGCGCGTTTCGACTCGGTCGGCTCCGCCGTCCTCACTCAACGAACGAGGGTGGCGGCTCCGCCGTCCTCGCTCAACGAACGAGGGCACCGAACGAGGACAACGAACGAGAAAGGCGGGGCGGATGCCGCAGCATCCGCCCCGCCTGCTCGTACTGTTACTGCGCGTCGACCGTCACGACCGAGCGCACCGCCGAGTCGCCGTACTGCACGACCCCGAGGTAGCGCGTACCGGCGGCCAGACCCGACCACGACACGTCGTAGCCGGTCGGCACTCCCCGCACCGCATCCAACGGATTCGGCGTCGCCGTGAACGCCCCCTCACCGGCCGGCTGCACCGCGGCGTAGGACATGTCCCACGTCATCGGCCCGGTGGTGGAGTACATGTTCGCGACCACGCGGTACGTGCCTGCCGTGGGAGCCGCGACCGTGACCTGCTCGTCCGCTGACCCCGTGGCCGACTGCCACACCTGGTAGTAGCGCAGATCATCGGGGCTCACGACGCGGTACACCGTGAGGTCCAGATCGCTTCCCTCGTCATCCGACGAGTCGAGATCGAAACG
This sequence comes from Microbacterium sp. M, assembly GCF_045181065.1. Classification (GTDB taxonomy): domain Bacteria; phylum Actinomycetota; class Actinomycetes; order Actinomycetales; family Microbacteriaceae; genus Microbacterium. Next base: position 3,447,634 of record NZ_CP173721.1, read on the forward strand.
CGCGAGCGTCGTCCCCTCCGGCACATCGACGATCCAGGACACGTTCTTGTTCTCGTCACCGGAGTTCTCGTCACCCGAGTGTCCCGCCACGGGGTTCGCCTCGTCGAGCAGCAGCTGGAACGGCGTCAGACCCGACAGAGCGAGCGGCAGCTCGCCGGTCAGACCGGGAGTGACCTCCACCGTGGTGCTGCCGTCGACACCCGTGCCGGCCACCTCGGCCGGAGCATCGGCCGTCACCGGGAACACGGCGATGGGCGAACGGACCTCGCGGTCCTCACCCGTCCAGGTCAGCGAACCGGTGGCCCACTGCTCGACCGGGGCGCTGACGTTGTCGACCGTGACCGTGAAGGTCGCGGTCTCGCCCGCCGCGCCGAACGTGAGCGTCGACGGCTCGACGGTCACGTCGAGCCCGGCCACCTCAGCGGATGCCGTGTAGGTGCCGGCAGCGGTCGAGGTGACGGTGCGCGTCACGGTCTGCTCGCTGGTCAGCGTGCCGATCGAGATGGACGCGAGGTTCAGGTCGCTCCCGTCGATCGGGTCGATGCCGTCGAACTCGGCGAGCTGCTTGCCCTCGAGGAACGCCGCCCAGTCGGCTGCGCCGTTGAGGTACAGCATCCCCGGCTCGAAGAAGCGAGTCGGCTCGACCTGGCCTGCGCCCTGCTCGAACGGGTTCGTGTTCTCCGAACCATCGGCGAGCACCGTGTTCGACGCGGTCGTCATCAGGGCCGACTTGATCTCGGCCGGTGCCGCGTTCGGACGCTCCGACAGGTAGAGCGCACCGAGGCCAGCGACGTGCGGCGCGGCCATCGACGTGCCGGACAGGATGCCGAAGGTCGGCGCGGCTCGACCGGCTCTCCCGCGTCGGCGTGGATCCGGCCCGTCTGACCTCGCCCATCAGGTTCGTGACATACCAGCGGATGCCGCGACCGGCCCTCCCGATGAACGCGATGATCGCGCGCATCGGGCCGGCCACGGCATCCGTCCGCATCGTCGTGTCGGCCATGTCAGTGACGCGCCGCCTTGCGCTCTTCCGCGAGGATCGGCTCCCACCGCTTCTCGAGGTCGCGCTCCGCGGCGGTCGGGATGAACCCGGCCGGTGCGTAGCGCCGCGAGGCGACGGGGGCGTCCTCGGTGTTCTCGCCGCCGCCGTTCAGGATCGCCTTGACCGTGACGATGATGGCGACGACCATGACGATGATCGTCAGCACGACGAAGATGATCGACAGGGTGCCCTGGACGGCGGTGTTGCGGATGACGGCATCCACGACCTCGGGGGCGCCGAGCGAGTCGTCTCCGGCGTCGCGCGCGGCGACGTACTTGAAGTGGTTCGCCCAGTAGCCGATCGCGGGCACAGGAGAGAAGATCTTGTACATCGACGCCGTGATCGTGACCACAGCGGTGAAGGCCAGCGGCAGCGCGATGATCCACAGCCACTTCACGTAGCTCCTGCCTCGTTTGGCCACGATCGCCAGCACCACGGCGAGTGCGATCGCCGCCAGCAGCTGGTTGGCGATGCCGAACAGCGGGAAGAACGTGTTGATGCCGCCGAGCGGATCGGTCACGCCGAGGATGAGGATCCATCCCCAGCCTGCAACCATGATCGCCGTGCAGATCCACACGCCTGGGCGCCACGAGACATCGCGGAACTTCGGCACCCATGCGCCGATGGTGTCCTGCAGCATGAAGCGGGCGACGCGGGTTCCGGCGTCCACGGCGGTGAGGATGAACAGTGCCTCGAACATGATCGCGAAGTGGTACCAGAACGCCATGAGCGCTTCACCGCCGAGCGCCTGCTGCATGATGGTCGCCAGCCCCAGCGCGAGGGTCGGTGCACCGCCGGTGCGCGAGACGATCGATTCCTCGCCGACCGCGGCCGCCGTGTTCGTCAGCAGCTCCGGCGTGATGTTCACCCCGGTGAGGCCGAGCGAGTTCACGAAGGCGACCGCGCCTTCGACCGTGCCGCCGGTAGCCGCCGCCGGGGCGTTCATCGCGAAGTAGATGCCCTGGTCGATCGAGATCGCGGCGACGAGCGCCATGATCGCGACGAAGGATTCCATCAGCATGCCGCCGTAGCCGATGAAGCGCGACTGGCGCTCCTTCTCGATGAGCTTCGGCGTCGTCCCGGACGAGATCAGCGCATGGAAGCCGGACAGCGCACCGCACGCGATCGTCACGAACAGGAACGGGAACAGCGGGCCTGCGAACACCGGCCCCATGCCGTTCTCGCCGAAGATCGAGACCGCCGGCACCGTGATCTCCGGCCGCACCAGCACGATCGCACCCGCGAGCATGACGATCACGCCGATCTTCATGAACGTCGACAGGTAATCGCGCGGGGCGAGCAGCAGCCACACGGGCAGGATCGCGGCGATGAAGCCGTAGATGATGATGGCCCACGCGATGACCTCGCGGTCGAGGTGGAACATCGCCACGCCCCACTCGGTGCTCGCGACCCAGCCGCCGGCGATGATGGCACCGAGAAGCAGAACGAATCCGATGATCGAGACCTCGGTGACCTTGCCAGGACGCAGGAAGCGCAGGTAGACGCCCATGAAGAGCGCGATCGGGATGGTCATGGCCACGGAGAAGACGCCCCACGGGCTCTCGCCGAGGGCGTTCACGACGACGAGGGCGAGGATCGCGACGATGATCAGCATGATCAGCAGCGACGCGATGATGGCGGCCGATCCGCCGATTTTGCCGAGCTCCTGGCGCGCCATCTGACCGATCGTGCGTCCGCCGCGGCGCATCGAGAAGAACAGCACCGTGTAGTCCTGGACCGCGCCGGCGAGCACGACGCCGACGATGATCCAGATCGTGCCAGGCAGGTAGCCCATCTGAGCCGCGAGGACGGGTCCGACCAGGGGGCCGGCGCCGGCGATGGCTGCGAAGTGGTGGCCGTACAGGACGCGACGGTCGGTGGGGACGTAGTCCTTTCCGTCCTGGCGGACCTCGGCGGGCGTCGCCCGCTTGTCGTTGGGGCGCGTGATGTACCGCTCGATGACCTTCGAGTAGAAGCGGTAGCCGATGAAGTAGGTGCAGACGGCGGCGAACACGAACCAGATCGCGTTGACCGTCTCGCCGCGGACGATGGCGAGCATCGTCCAGGCGAGCGCTCCGAGCAGGGCGATCGCGGACCAGAGCACGATCTTCGGCCAGGTCCACCGGTTCGTCTTCTCGTCCTGCTCCTCGGTGAGGGACACTGGGGGAAGGGACTGATCGGTGATGATCTCGGGTTCGTCGTCGACGACGCCCGCGCCGCTGCGGCGCGGCTGGGATGCAGACATGGTTCTCCTCTGGGGTGCGCGTCTTTGCGTGACCCCACGTTAGGAGCAGTGCGGATGCTTCGCGCGCCGTCTCCGCGACGTCTGCGACGAGCGGCATCGGCTGGGCGACGAGCGGCGCTCGCCCACCACCGCGCAGATAGGCTGGTTCGGTGCCGAAGAGTCCTGCCCTGCCAACGCGCGTGCTGCTCGTCTGCGCCGCGATCGGGGTCGCGACCGGCATTCTCGGCGGGGTCGCCGGCTACCTGAGCCTTGCGGTGTCCGCGACCGTTCCTGTCCTCTACGGACTCGTCCTCGGCTCGCACGTGCTCCCGGGCGTCATCGCCCAGGCGCTGCTGCGACGCCCTGGTGTCGCGATCATCACGCACCTCCTGGCCGCGCTCGTCTCCAGCGCCATCGCTCCGGCCTGGGCGCTGCGCTACCTCGGCACGGCGCTGCTGATCGGGGCGATCCAGGAAGGCGTGACGGCGATCGGCCGCTACCGCAGCTGGGCCGTCTGGCGATTCCTCGTCTCCGCGGTCATCGTCGGCATCATCCTCGCCGTGCCGATCGGACTCGCCGCCGACATCGACAAGTTCCAGCCGTGGGCGTACGTCGTCTACCTCGTGATGTTCGTGGTCGGACCTGTCGCCTGGACGTACGCGGGCCTGGCCACGGGCGACGCCCTGCGCAAGGCCGGCGTCGCGCAGCAGCGGTGACACTGCGGCGTGCGAGTCAGGTAAGGCTGGGCTAAGTTAGACGGGTACCGATCGCCGACCCCGGGGTTCTTCCGTGCGCACATCCGCGCCCCTGCTTCGCGTGCGTGACCTCTCGCTCACCCACGCCGGTGCGGTGCACCCCTCGCCGCGCGACGTCTCGTTCGACATCGAGCGGGGCGAGGTCGTACTGGTCCTCGGTCCGAGCGGCTCGGGGAAGTCGACGCTCACGCTGGCGCTGAACGGGCTCATCCCGCAATCCGTGCCCGCGGACATGACCGGATCCGTCGAGGTGAACGGACGGAGCACGATCGCTACACCCGTTGCCGACCTCAGCACCGACGTCGCCATGGTCTTCCAGGACCCGGATGCCCAGCTCGTCACCGGAACCCTGCTGGACGAGGTCGCCTTCGCGCTCGAGAACCTGCTGCTCCCCGTACCCGAGGTCCTCGCACGCACCGAGGCCGCGCTGCGTCGCGTCGGGCTGTGGAATCGCCGGGACTGGAACCCCGACCGGCTCTCCGGCGGCGGACGCCAGCGCCTCGCGATCGCATGCGCGCTCGCGATGGGGTCGCCGCTGATCGTGCTCGACGAGCCGACCGCGAACCTCGACCCTCAGGGCATCGACGACGTGTACGACGCCCTCGGCGATCTCATCGCCGAGGGCGAGCGTGCCATCGTGCTCGTCGAGCACAACCTCGATGCGGCGATGCGCTTCGCGACCCGCGTCCTCGTGCTCGACCGCGATGGCGCGCTGGCGTTCGACGGCCCGGTCGGCGAGATCCTGCGCGGCCGCACCGACGAACTGCTCGCGATGGGCGTCTGGCTTCCGGCGGCAGCACTGGCGGGGCGGATGCTGCGGGCACGCGGCATCCTGGCCGATGACGTGCCGCTGCCGCTGACACCGGAGGAGTTGGCGGCAGCGCTCCCCGCCGCTCGTTCGTCGAGCGAGGACGACGAAGTCGACCGAGTCGAAACGGGCTCAACGAACGACGGGGCGAGCGCGAGTCCCCTCATCCGGGCCCGCGGGCTCACCGTGCGCCGCGGGAAGAGCGAGATCCTGCACGGCGTCGACCTCGACATCCCCGCCGGTTCCCTCACGGCGATCGTCGGCGCGAACGGCGCGGGCAAGACCACGCTCATCCAGGCACTCGCCGGCGTCGTCGCTCCCCCGAAGCGGCAGGTCGACGTCGCCGGGCTCGACCCGGCCACGGCATCGCCTCGGGAGATCGCCGGACGCATCGGGTTCGTCTTCCAGAACCCCGAGCACCAGTTCATCGCGCACACCGTGTTCGACGAACTCGCGCACGGGCTCCGGCTGCGGCACGTCGACGAGTCCGAGATCACCGAGCGCGTGAACGAGATGCTCGCGCGGTTCGGCCTCGAGCACAAGGCGGGCGTGCACCCGTTCCTCCTTTCCGGCGGCGAGAAGCGCCGCCTGTCCGTCGGCACGGCGATCATCACGCGTCCGAGCGTGCTCGCCCTGGACGAGCCGACGTTCGGGCAGGACAGGGCGCGTGCCGCCGAACTGCTCGGGCTGCTCGCGGATCTCCGCGCCGACGGAACCACGATCGTCATCGTCACGCACGACCTGCAGCTGGTCGCCGACCGCACGACGCACACCGTGATCCTCGCGGACGGGCGGGTCCACGCCGCCGGCCGCACCGGCGATCTGTTCGCCGCCGACGGCGTCTTCGAGTCGGCCGGCCTGCGTCTGCCCGCGCTCCAACGCGCGCTTCCTGCGCACCTGCGCGGCCTCGTCGCGGAGGGCGCGCGATGACCGCCACCGCCCCCGCTCGCACGATCGATCCGTATGCCGCGGTCGCCCCGGCATCCGCCCGGTGCTTCCTGCATCATCTGAACCCGCTCGCCAAGATCGCGGCCGTCCTGCCGGCCATGCTCCTGCTCGTGTTCGTGCGGGATCTGGTGACTCCGGCGGCGTTCCTGATCCTCGGCTATGCCCTCATCCTCGTCGGCGCCCGTCTGACGCGGCGAAGCGCCGTGCTGCTCTTCGCCGCCGTCCCGGCAGGTCTCCTGGCCATCGGCTTCGGCTTCTCGCTCTGGGTGGATGCCGCGCTGGTCGACGCCACCTCCCCTCTGCTGCAGCTGGGCGGGTGGACCCTGTACAGCGGTGCGCTGCAGATCGGCTTCGCGACAGCACTGCGCCTGGGCAGCATCCTCGCCCTCGCCCTGATCGGGGGCCTCACGACGACGGGTCCGGATCTCGTTCGCGCCAGCATCCAGCAGCTGCACGTCCCGTATCGCATCGGCTACACGGCGCTGGCCGCCTACCGCTTCGTGCCGCGCTTCGGGCACGAGCTCGCGGTCATCCGCGCCGCGCACCGCGTCCGGGGGCATCACGGCGGCCGCGGGCCGTTGGCGCGCATCGCCCGCGGCTGGGGCTACATCGTGCCGCTGCTCGCCGGCGCGATCCGGCATGCGGAGCGCGTCGCGCTCGCGATGGACTCCCGCGCGTTCGGAGCGCATCCCACCCGGACCGAGCGGCACCTCGTCCCCTTCCGCCCTCGCGACACCGTCTTCGTCATCGCGTTCATCGCGGCATCCGCTGCGGTCTTCGTCGTGACCTTTCCCTGGCAGTTGAACTGAGAGGAACCCATGGCCTACTCCAAGATGGTCAAGCCCGCATCGGCGGACCTCACCCACCTGACCGTGCTGCGCACCGAACAGCTGGCCCCGCACTGGATCCGCGTCACCCTCGGCGGCGGCGAGATCGGGAAGTTCCAGCCGATGGGCTACGACCAGTGGTTCCGGCTCTTCCTGCCGATCGGCGGCGAAGCGGGGCTCGAGCGCGTACCCGCCAAGGCCAACAAGACGCTCGGGTACCTGAAGTTCCTGCGCATCCCGGACGGCGAGCGCCCCGTGATGCGCAACTACACCGTCCGGGCGTACCGTCCGGCGACGGCGGGATCGGATGCCGAGATCGACGTCGACTTCGTCCTGCACGGGTCGGCGGCCGACGGCACCGCAGGGCCGGCGTCGCGCTGGGCCGAGACGTGCCAGCCCGGTGAGCACGTCCTCATCATCGATGAGGGCCTGACGTTCAACCCGGAGCGCGGCACCGACCGCGTGCTGCTGGTCGGCGACGAGACCGCCCTGCCCGCCATCGCCGGGATCAGCGCTTCGCTGCCCGCCTCGGCGACAGGGACCGTGATCATCGAGGTGCCCTCCGAGGAGGATGCGCTGGAGTTCCCGCATCCTTCCGGGCTCGACGTGGCCTGGATCGTGCGGCCGCACGACGTCCTGCCCGGAACGCTCGCGCTGGCGGTTCTGCGTGACACCGATCTGCCGGCCGCGCCGTTCCACGCGTACGGCGCTGGCGAACAGGGGCTCGCGTCCGGAGTGCGCAAGCAGCTCGTGTCCGAGCGCGGTGTCGACAAGAACCAGGTGAGCTTCTGCGGGTACTGGAAGATCGGCGCCGCATCACCGGCATCCAAGGCCGCGCGCGAGGCCGCCGCGGAGCCGCTGTCGTGAGCGGGCAGGGCGTTGCTCGACCGGTGTCCCCGCGGCGGTTCCCCACGACTCTGCTTCTGACGTGCGCCGCCCTGGGCGTCGCCGGCGGGCTCATGCTCGCACCGGCGAACTGGCTCTCGACCGTGCTGTTCGCCTTCCCGCCGACGACGATCCTCAGCATGGCCATCGCCGGCCTGTGGCTGCTGCCGTCGGTGATCGCGCTGCGCCTGCTGCGCCGCCCCCTCGTCGGCATGCTCGTCGGGCTCATCGCCGGACTGGTGCTCGTGCCGCTCTCGGGCTACGGCTTCGGGAGCATCGCCACGAATCTGTGGTGGGCGGCGTTCACGGAGCTGCCGTTCCTCTTCGTGCTGTGGCGGTACTGGGGAACGTGGCTGCACTACGTCGGTGCAGCGCTCGCCGCCGTCGCCTACGTCGTGCTCTCCTGGTTCACGTACAGCATGGACACGCTGGGCATGTGGGCGCAGATCGCGTTCTTCGCGATCACGTTCGCGAGCTGCCTCGGCACGACCGCCCTCGGCATCCTCATCGCCGACCGGCTGAAGGCCGCCGGGGTGGGCCGGCGACGCTGAGTTCCCGCAACAGGAAAGTGCCGGTCGCCCTCACGGGAGACCGGCACTTCGTGTGAGGCGACGACTCAGCGCAGCTTCTTGCGGTACACCGCGATCGCACCGAAGTAGGCGACCACCAGGATGCCGACGAGCCACGCCAGCGCGACCCAGATGTCGGATCCGACGGGCTGCTCGGCGAACAGCGCCCGGATCGTGTTCACGATCGAAGTGACCGGCTGGTTCTCGGCGAACCAGGCCACCGGACCCGGCATGGTGTCCGTGGGAACGAACGCCGAGCTGATGAACGGGAGGAAGATCAGCGGGTAGCTGAACGCGCTCGCCCCGTCCACCGTCTTCGCCGACAGGCCGGCGATCACGGCCACCCAGGTCAGTGCCAGGGTGAACAGGATGAGGATGCCGGCGACGGCCAGCCATGCCCCGAAGGATGCTCCGGTGCGGAACCCCATCAGCAGCGCGACGCCGATGACGATCGCGATCGAGACGATGTTCGACACCAGGGACGTGAACACATGCGCCCACAGCACGCTGGACCGCCCGATCGGCATCGACTGGAACCGCTCGAAGATGCCGCCCTGCATGTCCAGGAACAGCCGGTACGCGGTGTACGCGATGCCGGATGCGACCGTGATCAGCAGGATGCCGGGGAGCATGTAGTTGATGTACGACTCGTCGGTGCCGGTGTTGATGGCCCCGCCGAACACGTACGTGAACAGCAGCATCAGGGCGACCGGTGTGACCGCCGTGGTGATGATGGTGTCCGGGCTGCGCAGGATGTGACGCAGCGAGCGACCGGTGAGCACACCGGTGTCTGCGAGGGCGTGCGAGGTCATGATGCGTTCCCTTCTGTCTGTGCCGTGGAGGCGTCTTCGCCGACGAGGGCGAGGAAGACCTCTTCGAGCGTTGGCTGCTTCTCGACGTACTCGACCTTGGCCGCGGGCAGCAGGCGCTTGAGTTCGTCGAGGGTGCCGTTCTGGATGATGACCCCCCGGTGGAGGATCGCGATGCGGTCGGCCAGCTGCTCGGCCTCGTCGAGGTACTGCGTGGTCAGCAGCACCGTGGTGCCGTTCCTGGCGAGCGCGCGCACCGTGTCCCACACCTCGATGCGCGACTGCGGGTCGAGGCCCGTGGTCGGCTCGTCGAGGAAGATCACCGGCGGGTTCCCCACGAGGCTCATGGCGATGTCGAGCCGTCGGCGCATGCCGCCGGAGTACTCCCCCGCCTTGCGTCCGCCGGCCTCCGTGAGGGAGAACCGGGCGAGCATGTCGTCGGCGATCTCGCCCGGATGCTTCAGGTGGCGCAGCTTGGCGATCAGGATGAGATTCTCACGCCCCGTGAGCACCTCGTCGACGGCCGCGAACTGCCCGGTGAGGCTGATCGACTCCCGCACGTCGTTCGGCGCCGATGCGACGTCGAATCCGTGGACGGACGCCGTGCCGGCATCCGACTTCAGCAGGGTCGAGAGGATGCGCACCACCGTCGTCTTGCCGGCTCCGTTGGAGCCCAGCAGGGCGAAGATGCTGCCGGGGGCGACGTCGAAGTCGACGCCGCGGAGCACCTCGAGGTCCTTGAAGGACTTGCGGATGCCGCGCACCTGGATGGTTGCCGTGGTCATGAGCGCTTCTCCTTTCCGATGGCCTCGTCGAACGCCTTGTTCAGACGGGCCCGTTCCTTGTCGATCCATTCCTTGCCCTGGTAGGACTTCGCGAACGTCTCGGTGAAGTCCACCGGGTCATCGCCGATGATCTCCTGCACCGGGGTGCCGTCGACGGCCGCGCGCTCCCAGAGATCGACCAGGTCGGTGAACATCTGGGTGAGGGTGTCGCCGTTGGTGATGCCGCCGTAGTACATGAAGTACCGGTGCATCGCGGTCGCGGCGACGCGGTACGGCTCGGGGAGAGCCTCCATGCGGGCCTTGTCCTGCTTGTACTGCTTCTTCTGCTCGAGCGATCCGGTGACCGTTTCGATCCACTTCGATGCCATGATCAGTTCCCTTCGGTGGTCGTGCTGTCGGTGTCGTTGCTGTCTGTGTGGCGGAGCCGGTCGATGCGCTCTGCGAGGAAGCTCCAGGTCCTCCAGAACTCGGCGAGCTGCTCTCGACCCTGCGTGTTGATCGAGTACACCTTGCGCGGCGGGCCCTTCTCGGACGGGACCTTCTCCACGTCCACGAGGCCCTTCTGTTCGATGCGGACGAGCAGCGCGTAGACGGTGCCCTCCGCGATGTCCGCGAAACCCTGGTCCCGCAACCGCGCCGTGATCTCGTATCCGTACGCGGACTGCTCGGCCAGGATCGCGAGCACGATGCCCTCGAGCGAGCCCTTGAGCATCTCTGTCATCTGGTTTGCCATGCGATCACCTCCGATCTACTCTGTGTCGCTGACTACCAGTACAAAGTAACACTGAGTACCGGTACTTGGCAACACTGACTAGCAAAAGAGTTTCTCGAGTGCCGCAGAACGCGAAAACGCCCCGAGATCCGAAGATCTCGAGGCGTTCTCGATGCAGGGCGGCGTCAGCGCTTGCCGACGATCTGGCGGCCGACGAGGTCCCGCATGATCTCGTTGGTGCCGCCGTAGATGCGGTGGACGCGGGCGTCGGTGAAGGCGCGGGCGATCGGGTACTCCATGATGTAGCCGTACCCGCCGTGCAGCTGCACTCCGGTGTCGAGCACCTCCCACTCGCGCTCGGTCGCCCAGAACTTCACCTTCGCGGCATCCTCGGCACTGAGCTTGTCGTCCTTGTAGGCGAGCAGTGCACGGTCGATGTAGGCCCACATCGCGTCGGTGGTCGCGGCCATGTCGGCGAGGCGGAAGCGCGTGTTCTGGAAATCGGCGATGCGCTCGCCGAATGCCTCACGGTCCTTCGTGTACGCGACGGTCCAGTCCATGGCCGCCTGCGCGGCGGCGGCTGCGGCGACGCCGATGGACAGCCGCTCGAGCGGCAGATTCATCATCAGCTGGATGAACCCCTGCCCCTCGGTGCCGCTGATGAGGTTCTCGTCGGGGACGAACACGTCCGTGAAGCTCAGCTCAGCGGTGTCCCAGCCGTGGAAGCCCATCTTGCTGAGCTTCTTGCCCTGGTCGAAGCCCTCCATGCCCTTCTCCACCAGCAGCAGGCTGAAGGCATCAGGGCGATTGCCCTCGCCCGTCTTGACGAACGTGACGACGACGTCGGCCGTCGTCCCGGACGAGATGAACGTCTTCGCGCCGTTGAGGATGTAGCCGCCGTCGACCTTCTTGGCGTTGGTCTTGATCCCGCGCAGGTCGCTGCCGGCGCCGGGGTCGGTCATGGCGAGCGCGCCAAGGACTTCACCGGTGGCCATCCGCGGAAGCCACTTCTCCTTCTGCTCCTGCGTACCCATGTGCACGAGGTACGGCACGGCCAGGTCGTCCTGGATGCCGAAGGCGCCCGCGAGCGACCCGGCACCGGCCGCGATGACCTCTTCCATCACGATCGTGCGGAAGCGGTAGTCCTGCAGCATCCCTGCGCCGCCGAACTCCTCGGGGACGGACAGACCGATCAGACCCGCCTCGCCGGCGGCGCGCATGGTGTCGCGGTCGATCTCGCCCGCGGCATCCCACCGCTCGATGGCCTCATTCGAGACGTGTCGCTTCACGAAGTCCTTCACGAGATCGCGGAATGCCTCGTGGTCCTCGTCGTAGATGTCGCGTTCCATGCCGTCCTCCCGAACGTCGTCGTTGCTGCCGCGATTCTATGCGGACGCAGGGCGCCGGAGCAGTCGATTGTGGAATGCGTTCCCACAATCGGTGGCACTGGGTTCCGTGATTGTGGGGAGTGGCCAGAGCGCTCCGTAGACTCGTCGGATGCCGACGATGCCGCACTCCCCTCTGGCCATCGACCAGGACGAGGTGGCGTACGAATACGGACCTGACTCCGCGCCGCGACCGGGCGTCCAGCCAGGGCGCATCATCGAGCTGGCGCTCGACGACAGCGCCGCGTACCCGGGGACGACACGGCGGATCTGGATCCATGCGCCCGCAGGGCACGACTCGAAGGCGGAAGCCGCGGTCACCCTGTTCAACGACGGCTGGTGGTACCTCGACCCGGACGGCGACGTCCGCGGCGGCATCGTGCTCGACAATCTCGCCGCGGCGCGATCCGTCCCGCCGATGGTGTCGATCTTCGTGGACCCGGGGATGCTGCGCACGCCGGGTGGACTCACCAAGAACCGCAACGCCGAATACGACGCATCGGATTCGAGATATGCGGACTTCCTCGTCGAGGAGGTCCTCCCTCTCGTCCGTCAGCACTTCCGCATCTCATCGAATCCGGCCGCCCGAGCGATCTGCGGCGGGTCCAGCGGCGGGAACGGCGCCTTCACGGCGGCATGGCAGCGTCCGGATGCCATCACGAAGGTGATCGCCTTCAACGCCAGCTTCGCGCAGATGCCCGGCGGCAACCCGTATCCCCGCCTGCTCGCGTCAGGTGCTGTTCGACCGTTGCGGGTCCTCCTGCACGCCGCTCATCGCGACCTCGGCTGGAATCAGTCGGACCGCAACTGGTTCGCCGAGAATCTCGAGACGGGCGCCGCTCTGGCTCGAGCGGGTCAGGACGTCCGGCTCGTCGTGGGTGACGGCGGGCACAGCCCGAACCACGGCGGGGTCCTGCTGCCGGATGCCCTGCGATGGGCATGGCGTGCGGACGAGCCCGCGGACTCGCCGGTTCAGCCCACGTAGTCGGGCGCCGCGGGAAGCCCGAAGAACTGCTCGAGGGTCGTGTAGCCGCCTGCGTTGTACGCCGAGGCGAGCTCGGGGCCGATGTAGCGCAGGTGCCACGGCTCGGGCGAGTAACCGGTGATCGGGGTCGTGCCGTCGAGGTAGCGCACGATGTAGCCGTACTCCCACGCGTGCGCGTTCACCCAATCGCTCTCGCTCGTGCCGCCGAACGCGCGGATGCCGCCGCACCCGTTGCTGCACGACACCACGTCGAGCGCGAGACCGGTCTGGTGCTCGCTGTACCCCGGCCGCGCGGACACCTCGTCGGCCGCGCGCTGACCCGTGGCGGCGACGTGCTGGGAGTACGTGTTCTCCTGCATGCCGTACGAGCGGTACCCGTTGTTCATCCCGAGGACGCCGGCCCCGGCATCCGACAGCGCCCCGGCGAGCGCGTTGATCGCGTCGGCCGGCGCGGCCAGCACCGACCTGGCGGTCGTCGTCGTCTGCAATCGCGTGTCGACGAGCCCGGTGGGCGTGAAGTCGGGCGCGAGCGGGCGCGCCTTGTTGACCACGACCCAGAGACGATCCGGGTCGCTGAGCGAGATGCACGGCGCATTCCCTGCGGCCACGGCTGCGCGGAACGCCTCCCCACCACCGAAGGCGGCGATCGTCGCGGGATCATCACCGGCCGCGAGGGCGGCCTGCACCGCGGCATCCGCACACGGGTCGGCGGCGACCGTCGCCTCCACATCCACGGGAGGCAGGTGCATCGCCACCGCGGGAACGGGCTGCTCGACCGGAGCGGGGGCCGGGACCTCGGCGAGCGCCCACAGCGCGCCGAGCGCCGTCACCGCGAGACCGATGGGCAGCGCGAACGCCAGGGTACGGGGTCGCGGCGCGGCATGTCGGGGTGCCATCGCCTCGCTCATCCGTCCATTCTCTCCTGTGGAGCTGAGAGACCCCAACCCGCCCGACTTGCGGAGTTCGATTCTCGACGATTCGGTCTTGCGATTCTTTCGTTCTTTTGTTCTAATGAGGAGATGCGATGGCAGGGGCAGACGATCGACGATGCGGACGAGTCCGCGCTGCCAGGGCTGGAGAATCGCAGCGGGATCGTCCGATCGGTGACGACCCCCGAGTTCGCAGGGATGACGTTCCATGAGGTGCTCTCGAAGTCCGCTCTGAACAAGGTTCCGGGCCCATCGCGGATGCCTTTCTCGTGGACGATCAACCCGTACCGCGGGTGCAGTCATGCGTGTGTATACTGCTTCGCTCGCGGGACACATCAGTATCTCGACCTCGACGGTGGCGCGGACTTCGATTCGCAGATCGTCGTGAAGACCAACGTGGTCGAGGTGCTGCAGCGCGAACTGCGAAAGGGCAGCTGGCAGCACGAGACCGTCGCGCTGGGCACGAACACCGACCCGTATCAGCGCGCGGAGGGACGCTACAAGCTGATGCCGGGGATCATCCAGGCGCTTGCGGACTCGGGCACGCCGATGTCGATCCTGACCAAGGGCACGCTCATCCGCCGCGACATCCCGCAGTTGATCGAAGCGGCTAAGCGCGTGCCGGTCGATATCCAGATGTCGATCGCGATGTACGACGACGATCTGCAGAAGACGATCGAACCGGGAACCCCCACGACGCAGGCGCGCCTCGACACGGTGCGCGCACTGGCGGATGCAGGTTTTCCGGTGACCGTCTTCCTGATGCCGATCATGCCCCACATGACAGACTCGGTCACCGCGATCGACACCGCCCTCGCACGCATCAAGGCGGCCGGAGCCGCTCGCGTCATCTACGGCGCCCTGCATCTGCGCCCCGGAGTGAAGCCGTGGTTCATGCAGTGGCTCGGAGAGCATCGCCCCGACCTCGTCGCGTCCTACCGCGGGCTCTACCCGGGTGTCTCCGCTGAGGCGCCGAAAGGCTATCGACAATGGCTCGCGAAGCGCGTCCGACCCCTGATCCGGATGCATCGGCTCGACGGGCGCGACGAGGACGACCTGTACGCGGCGAGCCCCCGAGGCACGCGCACGCTGCCGCCGCGTCCGGCCACGGTGCCCGCGGCATCCGCTCCGGCCGAACAGCCGATGCTGTTCTGAGCATGCGCACGGCCGGGACGCGCCCGGCGGGCGCGTAGGCTCGAGAGCTATGGCTATCGGCGCGATGATCCACACGTTCACGGTGCAGCTCGCCGATATGGACCGCGGGGTCTACGAGGACCTGACGCTTCGTGTGGCGAAGCATCCGTCCGAGACCGACGCCTACATGCTGACGCGCGTCCTCGCCTACTGCCTGGAGTACACCGAGGGGATCACGTTCAGCGAGGGGCTCTCGTCCACCGAGGAGCCGGCCGTCGTCGTCCGCGATCTCACCGGACGCACCACCGCGTGGATCGAGGTCGGCGCACCGGATGCCGAACGCATGCACTACGGCAGCAGACTCGCCGAGCGCACCGTCGTGTACACGCACCGCGACCCCGCAAAGGTGATCGCCGCGTGGGAGGGCAAGCGCATCCACGATGCCGACGGCATCCGCGTCTACGGCTTCGATCCCGGCTTCATCGATGCCGGCACCCGCGTGCTCGAACGGCGCAACACCGCGACCCTCACGGTCACGGAGGCGCAGCTCTACCTCGATCTCAACGGGACGAGCTTGTCGTCCGCGGTGCACGAGCACCGGATCGACTGACGATCCGCCGCGAGACTTAAGCTGCGGCGCGAGACTTGGCTGAAACGGCCGAGTCTCGCGCCGCAGAGGACGTCTCGCGAGGGTCAGGCGGTGAGATCCGCCGTGGTCGGAATGCGACCGGCGATCTCCTCGATGACCTCGTCGCCGACACGGGCCTGCTCGAACGGCGCGTCGATCTCGGCGCGCTGAAGGAGCTCGGTCATGCGACGCTGACGCTGACGCGTGATCAGCGTGACGACGCGACCCGAGCGACCGGCACGACCGGTGCGGCCGGAGCGGTGCAGATACGTCTTGTACTCATCCGGCGCGTCGGCCTGCACGACCAGGTCGATGTCGTCGACGTGGATGCCGCGGGCTGCGACATCCGTCGCCACGAGGACCTGCACCTTGCCCGACGTGAGCCGCGCCAGGTTGCGCGTGCGCTTGGCCTGGTTGAGGTCACCGTGCAGCGAGACCGCAGAGATGCCGATCTCTTCGAGCTGCTCGGCGAGCATCTCGGCGTAGGCGCGGGTGCGTGCGAACACGAGGGTCTGCCCATCGCGGTCGACGAGCGACGCGAGGATCTCGGCCTTGTCCCGGTGCTCGATCACGAGCACGCGGTGCTCGATCGTGCCGGAGTCCTGCGTCTCGCCGGCGACCTCGTAGACCGCAGGATCGACCAGGAACTCCTCGACGAGGGCCGCGACCTCACGGTCGAGCGTCGCCGAGAACAGCAGCTTCTGGCTGCCTTCGGCGGTGTGACGGAGGATCCGCTGCACCGGCTCGACGAAGCCCAGCTCGCACATGTGGTCGGCCTCGTCGAGCACCGCGATGCGGCAGTCCGAGAGATCGAGCTTGCCCTGGTTGATGAGGTCCTCGATGCGACCCGGCGTGCCGATCACGATGTCGACGCCCTTCTTGAGGGCTCCGACCTGACGCCCCTGGGGCACGCCGCCGTAGATCTGGGTCGTGAACAGCCCAACGCTGCGTGCGATCGGCTGGATGGTCCGGTCGATCTGCAGAGCGAGCTCGCGCGTCGGAGCGAGGATGATCGCCCGCGGGGAGCGGCCGAACTCGCGCTTCTTGCCGGCCTGCGACTTCAGGATGCTTTCGACCAGCGGAGCGCCGAACGCGATCGTCTTGCCGGAGCCGGTGCGGCCACGGCCGAGCACGTCGCGGCCTTCGAGTACGGCCGGGATGCTGGCAGCCTGGATCGGGAACGGCGACACCGCGCCCATGTTGGCCAGGGTCTCGACGATGTTGGACCCGAGGCCCAAGTCCGCGAAGGTCACGTTCTCGACTTCGGCCGCCTGCACAGTCTTCGCTTCGAGGCGCTCGTGGACGACGTCCTGAGCCTGCTCGACGTGCGAACGGGCTGCCGGCTTCGTCGTGGCGTTCCAGTTGTCGCGACCCGGACGCTGCTCGGTGCGACGGTCATCGCGACGCGGACGGTCGTCGTTGGTACGAGGACGCTCCTGGCGGTCGCCGTTGTAGCGGGGACGCTCGGCGCCGCGATCGTTGTTGTATCGGGGGCGCTCGGCGCCACCGTCACGGTTGTAGCGAGGGCGCTCCGCCCCACCGTCACGGTTGTACGACGGACGCTCAGCGCCACGATCGTTGTTGTAACGAGGACGCTCCGCCCCACCACCACGGTTGTACGACGGACGGTCACCGTCACGACGCGGACGCTCAGCGCCACGGTCGTTGCTGTAACGAGGGCGCTCGGACCCACCGTCACGGTTGTAACGCGGACGCTCCGCCCCACCATCACGGTTATACGACGGACGCTCAGCGCCACGGTCGTTGCTGTAACGAGGGCGCTCCGCCCCACCGTCACGGTTGTAACGCGGACGCTCCGCACCACCGTCACGGTTGTACGACGGGCGGTCACCATCACGACGGGGACGCTCAGCACCACCATCACGGTTGTAACGCGGACGCTCCGCGCCACCGTCGCGGTTGTACGACGGGCGGTCACCATCACGACGCGGACGCTCAGCGCCACGGTCGTTGTTGTACCGGGGACGCTCACCGTCGAAGCGACGCTCGCCGCCGGTGAAGCGCGGACGCTCGGCCGACCCGCCTCGCTCATCGCGGTGGTGCGGCGCCTCGCGGCGTCCTGATTCGGCGCGGCCACGGATCGAGCGCGCCTCGTCACGACCGGCGCGCTCCTGTTCGGTCCAGCGGCCCTTGGGCGCTCCGGACGCGGAGTCGGGACGGTAACCGCGGTGCTTCGGGCTCTTGTGACCGGGGCCGGCCGGGCGCGACGCAGAACGGTCGTCACCGGCATCCGCACGGGGCGGACGGCCGTCGTTGTGACGATCGCGGAATGGGGTCTTCTTGGCGTAGCGCGGCTCGAAGTTGGCCGCGGGGCGTCCGCCCTTGGGCTTGTGGTTCTTGGGCATGGGTGTGTCCTTCTGGGTTCCCGACACGAGAACAGCCGTCTGGGCGCGCACGCGCAGACAGATCCGGACATCCGTCGGCCGGGGCCATTCATGTGATGGTTCATGCGCGTCGAACGACGCTCACCATCGGCCCCTGGACTCACACTTCACACAAGAATCGCCCGCGCCGCAGCACGGCTGTCCGAAGCCGACCCTTCCAGAGTACCGCGACTACCTGAGAGGACCCCCGTACGATGTCGAAGTGACTTCTCTCTCCCCCACCGGCACCCAGATCCATCTGCAGCGCGGTGCGGTCACCGCGCAGATCGCTCAGGTCGGAGCATCCCTTCGATCGCTGACCGTCGGAGGCGTCGGCCTCGTGCCGCCCTACCCGCTCGGTGAGCCGACCCCCTCGTGTTCCGGTGTCGTCCTCACCCCCTGGCCGAACCGCGTCCGCGACGGCCTGTGGGACGACGAGGGCACGGTCCGCCAACTCGCCGTCACCGAGCCCAAGTTCGACAACGCCAGTCACGGGCTGCTCCGCTTCGCCGCCTACGAGGTGTCGCCCGCAGAGTCCTCGGTCAAGCTGCGCGCGACGATCGTCCCGCAGACCGGCTGGCCGTACGAGATCGGTACGACCGTGACGTACACGCTCACGGACACGGGCATCGCGGTCGAGCACATTCTCGAGAACCGATCGGATGCCGCGGCCCCCGTCGCGCTCGGCACCCACCCGTTCGTCACGATCGACGACGTCGACGCCCACGATCTGGTGCTCACGGTGCCCGCGGCGACGCAGTTCGACGTCGACGACCGCATGCTTCCGATCGGCACGTCGCCGGCACCGACCGCGGTCCGTGACGGCGTGCGCCTGGGCGACATCGTGCTCGACACCGGATTCGCCGATCTGGCTCGGGATGCCGATGGCCGAGTGCGTCATTCCCTCACGGCACCGGATGGCCGGCGCGTCACCCTGTGGCAGGGAGAAGGCTTCGACTACGTCCAGGTGTACACGACGACCTCGTACCCCGGTCAGGCTCTCGCCGTCGCGATCGAGCCGATGACGGCGCCGGCGGATGCTCTGAACAGCGGTCTCGGCGTCCGCCGTCTCCTGCCCGGCGAGAGCTGGACCCTGCGCTGGGGCATCGAGCTCGGCTGAGCCGGCACGCCCCCGGATGCGTGTCCGGTTTCATGCGGGTGCGATCCGCGCGAACCCGCACCAACCCGGACACACCGCGCGAGGATGTCCGAGTTGGTGCGGGAGGGCGCCTCTCCGACCCGCACCAACCCGGACACGCCCGTGCCGACGAGGCTGCGAGCCGCGCACGGAGACTCAGTGCAGCGGGTTGGCCGGCGGGAGGCCGGACTGGCGCTCGCGCAGTTCACGACGCGTGCGCGCCTGCTCGCTCTGATCGACGGAGGCCGCCACCGCGGAGGCCGCGGCTGCCGCTGCAGCGGCGGCCGCAGCAGCCGCAGAGGCTGCAGCAGCCATCGCCGAATGCGCCGTGTGCGTCGCGTACGACGACTCCTCCTCGTAGTGCGTCAGGTGGTGGGTCGCGCCCGAACGCTCCACCTCGGTCGAAGGGCGCGGTGGCGCCGCAGCGGGAGCAGGAGCTTCGCCACCCCTGGCCTCCTCGGCCGCGGCACCCGCACCGACGACCGCCAGAGCGCTCACCAGAGGATCGGCGACGACGCCGGTCGCGGGCCCCGAGGCATCCGGGCCCGACTCGGGCGCAGGCCCGGCGGGTCCGCCGTCTCCGTCGCCGCGCGCCGCGCGCTTGGCAGCCCGTCGCTCCTTCGCACCCTCGACGAGGTTGTAGAGGGTCGGCAGCACGATCAGGGTCAGGATCGTGGAGGAGACGAGCCCGCCGATCACGACGATCGCCAGCGGCTGCGAGATGAACCCGCCGTGGCCGGTGATGCCGAGTGCCATCGGCGTGAGCGCGAAGATCGTCGCGAGCGCCGTCATGAGGATCGGACGCAGACGCTTCTCGCCACCCGCCATCACGGCATCCCGTGCCGACAGGCCCTTCTCGCGGTACTGATTCACCAGGTCCACGAGCACGATCGCGTTCGTCACTACGATGCCGATGAGCATCAGCACGCCGATGAGCGAGGCGACGCCGAGCGGCACACCCGTGACGATCTGCAGCAGGATCGCGCCGGTCGCCGCGAACGGCACCGAGACGAGCAGCAGCAGCGGCTGACGCAGCGACTTGAAGGTCGCCACCATCACGACGTACACGATCAGGATCGCTGCGAGCATCGCGAGCCCGAGCTGCGAGAACGAGTCCGCCTGCTGCGAGGCGACGCCGCCCACCTCGGCGCTGGCGCCGTCCGGCAGATCGACCTCTTCGAGCGCGGTGTTCACCGAGGCGGTCGCCACGGCGAGGTCGTCGGATGCCGGGGGCACCGTGATGGTGGCCGTCCGGCGTCCCTGCTGGGTCGTGATCGACGTCGGGCCCTCGCGCTCCTCGACGGTCGCGACGTCCTGCAGCTGGATCATGCCCGCAGGCGTCGGGATGGCCAGCTCGCGCAGCGCCTCGACCGTCGTCGGCGGCTCGGGGTCGGCGAGGTAGATCGTGAGCGACGTGCCGTCCAGTTCGATGGAACCCGCCTGCTGGGGCTGCATCGCGCTCGACACGATCGAACCGACGGCGACCTCGCTGAGACCCGCGGCGGCCGCGGCATCCCGATCGACGACGACGCCGATGTACGGCAGCGAAGCGGCCAGGTTGTCGGTGACCGTTCCGATGCCGTCGCGGCCGTCGAGTTCGGCGGTCACGGCATCCGTCGCTTCCTGCAGCGCCTCGGCGTTCGGTGCCGTGATGTCGACCTCGATGTCGCTGCTGCCGAATCCTGCAGAGGCGGCCACCGTGATCTCGCCGACGCCCTCGAGGTCGTCGACGGCGTCCTGCACGTCCGTGCGCAGCTGCTCCTGATCGACATCCGGGTCGGTCTGGATCGAGTAGTTGATGCCCGCGCCGCCCGAGAACGCGTCGCGCAGCGACGAGCCGCTCGAGCCGATCGAGACCTGCACGGTCTCGATGCCGTCGACGTCCATGAGCGCGTCCTCGACGACCACGGCCGCCTCGTCCTGCGACTCGAGGCTCGCGGTCGGGCCCAGATCCTGCGTGACCGTCATGGTGTTCTGACCGGAGTCGCTGAGGAAGTTGACCTTCATGAGCGGAGCCGCGGCGAGCGTGGCACCGAGCACGACGACGGCGAGCACGACGGTGATGCCGGAGTGCTTGAGCGTCCAGCTGAGGATCGGACGGTACGCCTTCTGCAGCGCCGTCGGAGGGGCGTCGGGGTGCTCGGGGTCGATCTGCTCGCCGTGCTCGTCGAGCAGCGGCTTGCCGGGGCGCAGGAACCAGTACGCGAGCACCGGCACGATCGTGAGCGCCACGAGCAGCGATGCCGCCATCGCGATCGTCACGGTCATGGCGAAGGGCCGGAAGAGTTCGCCCACCATGTCGCCGACGAACACGATCGGCAGGAACACCGCGACGGTCGTGATGGTGGATGCCGTGATGGCACCCGCGACTTCGCGCACGGCGAGCACGATCGCGCTCATCTTGTCGGCGTCGCCGACGTAGTGACGCTTGATGTTCTCGATCACGACGATCGAGTCGTCCACCACGCGACCGATCGCGATCGTCAGAGCACCCAGGGTCAGGATGTTCAGCGTGTACCCGAACGCCTGCAGCCCGATGAACGTGATCAGCACGCTGGTCGGGATCGAGATCGCCGTCACCAGGGTCGAGCGGATCGACAGCAGGAAGACGAGGATGACGATGACGGCGAAGACGAGACCCAGCAGGCCTTCGGTCGCGAGCGTCTCGATGGACTGCTGGATGAAGGGCGCCTGATCGAACACGACGGTGAACTCGGCATCCGGGAACGCCTCGGAGATGTCGTCCAGCGCCGCGAGCACTCCGGAGGACACCTCGACCGTGTTGGCCGCCGGGAGCTTCGTGATCGAGATCGTGATGGCGTCCTCGCCGTCGACGCGGGAGATCGACGTCACCGGGTCGGTGTCCAGCGCGACCGTCGCGACGTCGCCGATCGTCGCGTCCGTGCCGACCAGAGGCAGAGCGGCGATGTCATCGACGGAGCCGAGCTTGGCTCCCGTCTGCACGGTGAAGGTGTCCTCGCCCTCTGTGATCTCGCCACCGGGGAAGAGCACGCCGTTCTGCTGCAGCGCATCATTGATCGCCTGTGCGCTGACGCCGCGCTCCATGAGCGCTGCGTCGTTCGGAGTGATGGTGACGCGCTCTCCGACACCGCCGACGATCTCGGCCGCGTTCACGCCGGGGACATCCTCGAGGTCGGGGACCGCGACGTTCTCGAGATCCGCCTGCACGGTCTGCGCGTCATCGAACCCGGTGACGGCGACCTGGATGACGGGCAGATCGTCGATCGACACCGACAGCACCTGCGGCTCGACCTCCTCCGGCAGCTGCTGCGAGATCCGGTTGATCGCCTGTTGCATCTTCTGCTCGGCGGTCGCGAGATTCTCGCCGTACGCGAAGGTCGCCTGCACGATCGAGGCATTGGTCGTGCTCGTCGCGGTGGTCGACTCGAGCCCCGGCACCCCCTGGATCGCAGTCTCGATGGGCGTGGAGACGTCGTTCTCCACGACCTCCGGCGAGGCACCGGGGTAGCTGGTCATGACGATCAGCGCCGGCAGCTCGAGCGAGGGGATGAGCTCCTGCTTGAGGTTGTTCAGAGCGAGCCCGCCGAAGACGGCGGCGACGATCGTGATCAGCGCGATCAGTGCGCGATTCTTCAGACTCAGGACGGCGAGTTTCGACAAGGCTGTTCTCTCTCGGTCGGTCAGACGGATGCTGTGGTTGACGGAGTCGACGCCGGCGAACGGAGGATCCCGGCGAGGGCGTCGCAGATGAGCTCTTCGTCGAGCGGCTCGTCGTGGATCTGTGAGTGCCACAGTACGCCGTCGATGAAAGCGGCGGCTGCCCTCGCGCGATCCACGCCGTGAACGGGCGCGATGAACCCGACGACCTCGTCGGACCAGTGCCGTGCGAGCTCACGGACGCGCGGATCGTGCACGGCCGCCGTGACCACGGCGCGTTCGGCCTGGATGCTGCGCGCCTCGGCGAGCGCCTCACAGACCAGACGGGCGATGACGTCCGGCGTCACGCCCTCGGCGAGGACGGTCTGCCGTGTGCTGTCGAGGCGCAGATCGACCTCGGTCGCGAGCGCGTCGAGCGCTGCATCGCGCAGATCGTCGAGCGTGGCGAAGTACTGCGTCGTCGCGCCGAGCGGGACGTCGGCTCGCGCCGCCACCTTGCGGTGCGTGATCGCATCGGCCCCGATCTCGACGATCAGTTCCGCCGCGGCCTCGATGATCGCGCGACGGCGCGCCTCGGGGTCGCGCCTGCGGCGAATGTCCGCGCCCACATCGACCCCTTCGACACCGTTGATGTACTTTTGTACAGTTTCACACGCCGGGCATTGAGAGGATGCTGTGAGTCAGCGGCACTCGAGTGAGGGGGAGACATGGGTACGACGGCGGAATTCGATGCGGCGTGGGAGCGCGCGAACGCGGACCCGAGCAGCGCTCAGGCCGAGTGGGCAGCGGCGCTGCCCCTGGCGCGCGAGGGCTTCCGCGTCGATCCGGATCTGTGGCTCATGCGAATGCGCATGGCGGTGTCGAAACTCGAGGACATCGCGACGTCACCCGAGATCCGTGTCGCGTCCGAAGAAGCCGTGCACGAGATCCTCGCCTACGGTCGGGCTGGTGCGGATTCGGACCCGCAGCGGCGCGACCTGCTCGTCACCATGCTCAACAGCCACTCGATGCGACTGGAATCCGAGGGCCGGCTCGAAGAGAGCCTCGCGCTCGCGTCGGAACAGCGCGACCTGGCCGAAGCCGACGCGATGGCAGCGCCGGCGGACGGGAGGACGGCGAGCATCCTGCAGCACGCACGCGACAGGCTGGCCGAACTGCGTCTGGCGACGGGAGACGCCGTCGGTGCGCTCGAGATCGCGGATGCTCTGGTCGCCACCTCGCGCGCGAACGGCGAGGATCCGTCGCAGGCACCCAGCGGTCTGCCTGCCTGGTTGGAGTTGCGGGCCCGCGCTCTGGCCGCGGTGGGCGACGTCGCGCAGGCGCGCGCCGAGTTCGAGACCGCTCTCGAATGGAAACGCGCCAGGGTGCGCACAGGACGATTCTTCCTCGCGCACCTCGACCTGGCCGAGGCCCTCGACGAGTATGCGGCGATGCTGCGCAGGATGGGCGACGAAGCCGACGCGCTCGCTGCCGAGCAGGACGCGCAGCGCGTGCGAGTCGAGAAGACCGCTTAGCTCCAGAGCGATCCGAGCGCGAGCCCGGCTCCCGCTGCCAGGACCGACGACGCGAACGTCCCGAGCAGGTGCAGGACCGACACCTGGCGCGCGCCGTCGCGCCACAGCCCGATCGTGTCGAGCATCGCGGTGCTGAAGGTCGTGTATCCCCCGAGGAATCCGACGCCGACGATGAAAGCAGCGTCCGGCAGCGCGGCGGTCACGATCCCGAGCGCGAAGGACCCTGTGATGTTCACGATCACGATGCCCCACGGAAACGCCCGCCGCACTCCCGGCCGCATCGCCTTGACCGCGGCCGTGACGCCGACGCTGACCAGGTACCGTGCAGCGGCACCGAGACCGCCGGCGAGCGCCGCGAGCACGAACACGAGAGGGGTCATGCCGTCGACCTCGATCGTGCGATCCGGATGCCGGCGAGGGCGGCCGCGACCCCGAGCACGAGACTCAGCGCGGCATAGAGCACTGCCTGCAGCGGAGCATCCGTCCACAGCTGCACCGAGCCGACCGCGAACGCGCTGTAGGTGGTGAAGCCGCCCAGGATTCCGGTGCCGAGGAAGATCTTGAGATCGGCCCGAGGGCCGTCGGTCGGCCAGGCCGTCAGGATGCCGATGAGGAAGGCGCCGACGACGTTCGCGGTGATGATCGCGAACGGGAAGCCCCCGGCATCCGGAATCAGCAGAGTCAGGAGGAGCCTGGCCGCCGTGCCGAATGCACCGCCGAGCGCCACGAGCAGGGCACGGCGGAGGTGGGTCACGTTCGACACTGTAGCCGCCTCCTTCACCGGTTCGAATCCGGCTGGCGTGGTCAGCCCTCCGGGCTCTGGTCCCATCCGCTCTGCGGCGTCTCGCAGGTCTCGCGGAAGACGTACTGCGAGGCGAGCCGGCGCTGGCTGCTGGTCCAGTCGATCGCTGGTCTGCGCTGTTCGGGAGGCAGGTATCCGAGTCGGTACACCGCCATCAGTTCCAGGTCGTCCGGAACGCGGAGCAGGCTCACGATCTCATCCCAGCGTCCTGGAACCTCCATCGGGAACGAGATGAACTGGATCCCCATACCGAGCTCGACGGTGGTGAGCCAGACGTTCTCCATCGCCGCGCCCATGCTGAACACCGAGTAGAACGACGACAGCTGCCCCGGCCGGTATTCGCTCCTGTCGAGCATCACGCCGAGCAGCAGCGGAGCCCCCTCCACGAGCCGGCGGTTCTCGGCACCGAGCGTCTTGGGCACGCCGAGCGCGTTCATGAGCGTCTGCCCGCGCTTGGTGAAGACCTGGCCGGTGAACGGTCGCAGCGGTGCCGGCAGCTTGTCGAAGAGCATGCCGCTGCGCTTCTCATCCATCTCGGCCTGACTGAAACGGAAGTACGGCTTGTACCGCTCGAAGAAGGTGCCGTTGGACATGGCTTCTGTCATGCTCTCGCCGGAGATCCGGGCGACCTCGCGGATCGTGTCACGACTCTCGATCACGACGAACCGCCATGGCTGACTGTTCAGTTGCGACGGCGCGCGTCCGGCCGCCTCGAGGAGCAGCCTCTGATGCTCCTCTGAGACAGGATCAGGCAGGAACGCGCCATTCGTGGTCTTGCGGCGGCGGATCGCGTCGAGCAGTTCCATGCGGTTCACTTCCTTCTATCCGGTTCGGCCGCCAGGGCGAGACCCGCCGCGAAGAACGGTGCGGCCGAGAGTGCCACGAGCGGATGCCGGCGCCCGCGGGTTCCGGCGAACGGGATCACGGCCAACGGAACGATCGCTGGTGCGAGGCCGAGCGCCGCGCGACGGCTCGTCCGGCGGCGCCGTCCCCACAGCGCCGAGCTGAGCGCGACGGCGGTGGACGCGGAGGTCACGATGAACAGCGCATGATGCAACCACCGGAACCGGCTCGTGTCGATGGCTTTCAGGGCGACGGCAGCGCCCAGCGCGCAGTTGAGCAGGTAGCTCAGCGCGGCCAGGGCGAACACCGGCGGTGTCGTGGCGTCCCGGCGGCTGTCGCGCATGACTCGACCATAGGCCTCCCGCGCGAGCAGTCATGGCGCGCATCGCCGAATCCCCGCTGCAGGTGGGAACGGCGAACGGGAGGAGACATCGCATCCCCTCCCGCTCGCACAGCCTTGCGGCTTACAGGTTGCTCTCCGCGTATATGCGGAGAGCGTCGCGGACGAACTCGGCGCCGCGGGTGCCGCCGTCTCTGGTCGCGTAGTTCGCGCCGAAGCGCGGGTCGGCGACGTACATCTCACCGAGACCGACCACGTAGCCCTTGACGTCACCGCCTGGTGCGGCCGCGGGTGTGCCGGGCACTCCCGTCAGCCACTCGACGTGACGTCGCGCGATGGCCTGCGCCTCGTCGGATGCCGGATCGATGCCGTTCTCGGCGGCGGCGATCCAGTCGCGTCCGAGATCGGACACCAGCTGCTGCCAGTCGGTGCGCTCGGCATCCGTCATGCTCCGCCACCAGCGGTCGCTGTCGGCGTAGGCCTTCTTGCCCCAACGGTCTTCGACCTCCTCCTTGTACTGGGTGTGGTCGAAGCCGTCGAACATGTTCTCTGCCATGAGTTCTTCACCTCCTCTCAATGCGTTGATGGTGGACTCGACCGACGCGATCTGGCGCGCCAGCCTGATCTGCTCCTCGCGCAGGAGCGCGAGGTGGGTTTCAAGTGCGGATGCTTCGGCGCGCTCCCGCGACAGCACTTCGGCGATCTGCGGGAGGCCGAGTCCGAGCTCGCGCAGCAGCAGGATGCGCTGCAGCCGCACGAGCGCCTGCTCGTCGTAGTGCCGGTAGCCGTTGTGCGCGATGCGCGTCGGTGCCAGCAGACCGATGTCGTCGTAGTGACGGAGCGTGCGACTCGTCGTGCCGGCCAGTCGTGCGATCTCCTGGATCGACCAATCGCGTGCGCCCACGGCATCCTCCTCTCGTTGCGATATCTCCACCGTAGAAGTTGACGCTGCGTCAAGGTCAAGTGCGATCGGAAGAATCTTTTTGACAAACTCGAGATATATCGTGTTATCCTCCTAACACGCGATATATCTCGATATCGCCCAACCCAGGAGAACAGACATGACCGAGAAGTGGCTCATCGCCCCCGGCGAGGAACGCGTCATCGACATCGCCCAGGCGACCAAGCTGAAGATCGGCCTGGTCGGCGGTCAGGTCGATGTCGTCGCACACGACGAACCCGGCATCCGCATCGAGGTGCACGGCGTCACGACCAAGGACCTGCGCATCGAGTCCGACGGCACGCAGATCGAGATCGATCACCCGCAGATCGGGTGGGACAACTTCCTCGAGGTGTTCCGCAACTTCGGCTCCGGCGGCCCCAAGGCAGAGGTCAGCGTGGCGGTGCCACGCGGCATCGCACTGAACCTCGGCGTCGTCAACGCCGGCGCACTGGTCTCTGGCCTCGCGAACGACGCGAAGCTCAACACCGTCTCGGGCGACATCATCGTCGACACCCACACCGGCGACCTGTCGGTGAACACCGTCTCCGGCGACGTTCAGATCCGCGAGCTGACCGGTTCGATCAACGCCAACAGCGTCTCCGGTGACGTCGCCGTGACCGGCTCGGTCCGCAGGATCACGATCGACACCGTCTCGGGTGCGATCTGGGCCGACGCCACCGGCAACATCAACACGATCAACCTGAACACCGTCGCCGGCAACAGCACGATCCGCCTCGAGGAGACCCTCCCGGCGAACTACGTGATGCGCTCGATGAGCGGTCGCGTCATGGTCGACGGCATCGACCGCGGCGCCACCGGGCCCACCAACTACACCGGCTCGGCGGGAGAACTGGCCGGCAGCTTCGTCGACGTCCGCGCCAACTCGGTCTCCGGCGACATCACGGTGCTGCGTCAGCCCGTTCGGACCGTCGCGGATGACGAGGAGTGGGAAGCATGACTCCCGCGGTCTTC
This sequence comes from Microbacterium sp. M, assembly GCF_045181065.1. GTDB lineage: Bacteria > Actinomycetota > Actinomycetes > Actinomycetales > Microbacteriaceae > Microbacterium. The sequence continues at coordinate 3,475,634 of NZ_CP173721.1, forward strand.
TCCCACGGCGACCTGCGCCTGTACCTGCTCTCGCTGCTCGCGGAGTCCCCGCAGCACGGCTACGGCATCATCCAGGCGCTGACCGACCGCACCGGAGGCACGTACACGCCCAGTGCCGGCACCATCTATCCTCGGCTCGCCAAGCTCGAGGAAGAGGGCCTGGTCACCAAGACCGTCGACGGCCGCACCACGATCTACGCGATCACGGATGCCGGACGAGCCGAACTCGCCTCGCGTGAGGACGACCTCGCCGGCATCGAGGATGACCTGGCCGATTCGGTCCGCCTGATCGCCAACGAAGTGCGGCAGAGCGTGCAGGAGGCGATGAAGAGCCTGCGGGCCGACCTCGCTTCCGCCGCCAACGAGGAGCGCAAGGGCGCCAAGACGCGTCCGCGCGCCGCGGGACCCGACGACCCGCGCGTCGCCAGTCGCGAAGAGCTCGGCCGAGCGGATGCCGTGGTCAACGCCTTCCGCGCCCGCATCCGCAGCGATCTGCGCACGCACGTGGCACGCGGCGGTGTGCTCGCAGCATCCGTCGTCAGCGAGCTCGAGAACGCACTGGACACCGCGGCGAAGGCCGTGACGCGCGCACTGAAGGACTGAGTCCCTACTCGGTCCAGATCTCGGCCTGGTCGTCCGGCACCGGCTCATCCAGCGGGACGACCAGGATCGAGCGGTGCTGACGGTGGGCGAGGCGGGCGGCGACCGAACCGGTGAAGAACTCGCGGATCGACTCGCCGATGCCGCGCTTGCGCGTGCCGATGACGATCAGCTGCGCGTCGAGCTTGCCGGCGAGCTGCTTGATCGCGAGGGCGGGGTCTCCGACGAGCTGGCGGGAGGTCCAGACCAGCCCGCTGCCCTGGAGCGCCTTGGTGGCCGCTTCGGTGACGTGCTCGAACTCGGCGGCACCGGTCTCGATGTTCATGTCGATCGGCGCCGAGTGGACGTAGCCGTCCGGATCCTCGTACGTGACGAAACGTGTGACGTCGACGTGAACGACCACCAGCGGAGCGCTCAGAAGCGTCGCGTAGCGGATCGCCTCCTGCAGCACGCGCGGGTTCTGCTCGGGCTGCATGCCGACGATCACGGCTTTCTGCAGTTCGCTGTTCTGGACGGCCTCTTCGGACGACGTGGAACCGGCATCTGACATGCGGATCGCTCCCTTCCCCGGGTCTCGAACGGCCAGTGACTCCGGCCCTCGTGCTATTCTGAATGCTACTCTTACCGGCGTTCAGCCGGTGTCGTGAATGCGCGGGCCCCAGATGCCCGCAGCTTAGATCGTGAGGGGGTCTCGCGCATGGGCCGTGGCCGTCAAAAGGCGAAGCACACTAAGATCGCCCGCGAACTCAAGGCGTACAGTCCGTCGGTGAACTACTCTGCGCTGGAGCGCGAGCTGGGTCACCCGACCGACGAAGACGCCTACGTCGACAAGTGGGCCGACGAGTACGCAGACGAAGACGAGGACGAACTCGAAAAGGCATAACGCCCGAGTTCGTCGATCGATGACCCCGTCGCACCGCGACGGGGTCATCTTCGTACCCGCGAGCACCCGGTTCGGGATGGAAGGATGCTGTCATGCCCCGCGTCATCGCCCTGTACCGTCACCCGGTGAAGGGGTTCACCCCCGAACTCCGCGATGAACTGCTGATCCAACCGGACGGACGCGTCGCGGGTGACCGCGTCCTCGCCTTCCGGTTCGCGGATGCCGCAACCCCGGAGGACCGCGACGGGCTGGACTACTGGCCGAAGTCGCAGGGTCTCGCGCTGGAGTCGTTCCCCACGCTCTCCCAGCTCCGGTTGTCCTACGACGACGCCGCGCAGCGCGTGCGGATCCTGCGAGAGGGCGCGATCCTCGTGGATGCCGCACTGGACGACGCCGGACGCCGCGCGCTGTCGGACGCCGTCACCGGGTTCGTCATGGAGTCCGCCGAGGCGAAGCGCCTGCGGCGTCCGGGGCGGCTGCCGATCGTGCTGGTCGGCGACGGCGCGCGCTCCCGATTCCAGGATCGTGCGCGCGGGTACGTCTCGGTGCACAGCACCGCGAGCGTGAACGCCCTCGGCGGTGCCCTCGAGCAGGAGATCGATGACCGCCGGTTCCGTTCGAACGTCGTGATCGACGGTGTGGACGCCTGGGAAGAGCTCGACTGGACCGGCCGGGTCCGCATCGGCGAGGTGAGTTTCTCCGCGGCAGGGCCGATCGTGCGCTGTCTGGCCACCCACGCGAACCCCGACACCGGCATCCGGGACGCGCGGGTGCTGACGACCCTGACGTCGCGCATCGGTCAGGAAGAGCCGACCCTCGGCCGGCTTCTGCTGCTGGACGGCGTCTCCGGCGGCATGGACGATCACGGCCGGGGCGGCGTCATCCGCGTCGGCGACGAGGTGCTCGTCGGCTGATCCGCGCCGGTGACCATCAGCCGCCCCGCTGCGCCTGAGCGCGTCGCTCAGGCGCAGCGGCAGATCATCCGGTCACGTCGGCACGGTCGACGGCGAACACCTGTGAATGCCCGTCCGGCGTCGTCACGGTGATCTCGGCGACACCGCTCCCGCCGGGGAAGACGCGCAAGGCGAGCCCGTCGAGGTAGTCGTAGTCCGGTCGATCGACCCGAGCACCCCACGGCAGGACCGCGCCGGGGCGGACGTAGAGCGGCAGAGTCGTGAAGTCGTGCGTCTCCCGCACCCAGCGACCGCCCTCCACGCTCTCGCCTGTGAACAGGCTGGTCCACGTTCCGGCGGGAAGGTAGAAGTCCACCTCGCCTGATTCCGTGAACACCGGCGCGACGAGAAGGTCATCGCCCAGCATGTACTGGCGATCGAGATGAGCGACGGCGGGGTCGGCCGAGAACTCGAACGACATCGGACGCATGAGCGGCACGCCGGTACGCGCGGCATCCAGACCGGCTTGGAAGAGGTAGGGCATGAGACGCATCTTCAGGTGCGTGAAGATGCGCGTGACCTCGACGGCCTCCTCGTCGAAGGCCCACGGCACGCGGTAGGACTTCGAGCCGTGGAAGCGAGAGTGGCTGCCGAGCAGTCCGAACGCGGTCCAGCGCTTGAAGACGGCCGGATCCGGGGTTCCCTCGAATCCGCCGATGTCATGGCTCCAGAACGCGAATCCGCTCATGGCCAACGACAGCCCGCCTCGGAGCGTCTCCGCCATGGAGGGGAACGTCGATGTCGAGTCGCCACCCCAGTGAACGGGCATCGTCTGGCCGCCGGCGGTCGCCGAACGCGCGAACAGGACCGCTTCGCCCTCCCCGCGTTCCTCGACGAGCACCTCGTGCACTGCCTTGTTGTAGAGCTGCGCGTAGAGATTGTGCATGCGCGACGGGTCCGATCCGTCGAAGTAGTCGACCTCGAGCGGAATCCGCTCGCCGAAGTCGGTCTTGAAGCAGTCGACACCCTGCCGCATCAGCCGCCGCAGGTGCTCCTGGTACCACGCCGTCGCGTCGGGGTTGGTGAAGTCGACGAGCCCCATGCCCGCCTGCCACATGTCCCACTGCCACACCGAACCGTCCGGCCTGGTCACGAGGTAGCCCAGCGCGGCCGCCTCCGCGAACAGCGGCGAGCGCTGGCCGATGTAGGGATTGATCCACACGCACACGCGGAGGTCCCGCTCGTGCAGACGGGACAGCATCCCCTCCGGGTCAGGGAACGTGCGCGGATCCCACTCGAAATCGCACCAGTTGAACTCGCGCATCCAGAAGCAGTCGAAGTGGAACACCGAAACCGGCAGTTCACGCGTCGCCATCTCATCGATGAACGACGTCACGGTCGCCTCGTCGTAGTCGGTGGTGAAGCTCGTCGAGAGCCACAGACCGTACGACCACGCCGGCACGACGGGCGGCCGGCCGGTGAGGGCGGTGTAGCGGGTGATCACATCCTTCGGGCTCGGTCCTGCGATCACGAAATACTCCAGCACCTCCCCCGCCACCGAGAACTGCACCCTTTCGACCGTCTCGGATCCGATCTCGTAGGAGACATGGCCGGGGTCGTTGACGAGGACGCCGTATCCGCGGTTGGAGAGATAAAAGGGCACGTTCTTGTACGCCTGCTCGCTCGACGTGCCGCCGTCCGCGTTCCAGACGTCGACCGATTGCCCGTTCTTCACCAGCGGACCGAAGCGCTCGCCGAGACCGTGGATGAGCTCGCCCACCCCGAGATCGAGCTGCTCGTGGACGAAGGTGCTCGGCCGTGCCGTCGAGCCGTCCGCCTGCGGGGTGAGCACGATCCCCGGATCGACCTGCGCGCCGGGGGCCAGGTGCACATACCCCTGCGCCTTGTGTCCGCTGCCGGTCACCCGACGTCCGTCGACCTCGAACGACAGGTTCCAGGGCGCTCCCTGCGCGATGCGCGCCGTCAGGGCGCCGCTGGTGAGCACACCCCCCTCTTCTGTGAGGGATGCCGTGGCGCCGGCGCCCACACGATTCTCGGCGAGCGGGAACCCACCGTGCCACCGGCCGCCTTCGTGGTGTGCGATGCGCACCCGGATGACCCCCTCCATCGGCGAGGAGAGCGTCACCGTCAGCACCGGTCGGTTGAGCGTGTCACCGCGCCTGCCGATGGCGGCGGTCGGAGCGGTCACGACCAGCCCCTGCCCGTCCGCTGCGGCATCCGTCTGCCAGACGTCATAGGCCTCCTGCGCGTACAGCGCTGTGACACCAGGCCTCAGCTGCCAGAAACCATCGGTGAACTTCATCGCTTCTCCCCTTCGACGGGTCGGGGATCCGCACGCAGATCGACCGCAGAACCCATTTTGTCAAGTAGTGAAACAATATACCGACGGGAGAAGGCCGACGCGAATCAGCGCGGCGCAGAACCTCGTCGCGTCTCGTGTCAGACGAGGAGGCGACGCATCGCGGCGACGGCCGCGCCGCGTGCGTACAGGCCGAACTCGAAGATCGGCCGTTCGATGAGGACCTCGTCCGGGTAGCCCTCTTCGAGGAACTCCGCGAGCGCGGCGCGGACGCTCCGGGGTGCGATCTCGAGCATGTCCGTCCCCTCGCCCATCACGGCGACGACTTCGGGGTCGAACGCATTCACGGCTTCGGCGATCGCAGCGCCCAGCGCCCGACCGGCGTCCTCGAAGGCCGCGCGTGCCAGGGCATCCCCCTCGCGTGCGCGGTCCAGCACCTGCTCGTATCCATCCGCCCCCGCGTTGTGCGCGATCGCCGGCATGGTCACGAAACTGTGCACGCAGTCGACATGGCCGTTGCGGCACACGCGACCGCGGCCGCCGATCCGCGTATGCCCGACGCGACCGGCCCGACCGTTCGCGCCGAGGTGCAGGTCACCGCCGAGGACGACACCCGAACCGATGCCCGCGCCCACGCCGTAGACCACGAGCGACGAATGCCGGGCGTGCGTTCCGAACCAGTGATGCGCACCGGCGAGGGCGTGGACGTCGTTCACGATCGCCGCCGGCAGATGCGCCGCCGATGTCACGAGATCTGCCAGGCGGACGGCGTTCCACCCGAGGAAATTCGAGTGATGCAGAACCCCGCCCCCCTCGGCGGTGTCCGAGACGTCACCGGCCACCGCGATCCCGATCGCGACGATCTCGCCGCCGTCGACCCGCGGAATGGACCGGGCGATGAGGTCGACGACATCGGTCACCTCACGACTGGGCAGGGGATGCTCGGCTTCTGCCACGACCCGCGCCTGCAGGTCGGTCACGACGAGGTACATCGTGTCCGCGGTGAGTTTCACACCGGCGAAGTGGGCCGCATCAGGGCGCAGCCGGAGCATCTCGGCGGGCCTCCCCCGCGATCCGGAGACCTGCAGCGCCCCTTCCAGCACCAATCCGCCGTCGATCAGACCACGTGTCACGCGGGTGAGACTCGTTCGCGACAGCCCGAGCCGCTCGGCGATGCGCACACGCGGCTGCTCCCCGTGGAGCAGAAGCTCGAGAAGAACCCGGCGCTCGGTGTCGGGAAGACCAGGCCAGTACTCGACGGCCGGTGAGGAGACGGACACGACGACAGCCTAGCCGGGGGACGACGCCGGTCGCCCGGTCGCCCCGGCGAGTGCGCTCCGCACGCGCTCGGCATAACGGTCGATCAGATCGTCACGGCCGACCTGCGCCAACCACGCGGCATGCAGATCCCACAGCCGGATCGCGTCGTCCGGGCGCGCACCCAGCAGGTCATGCGATTCGGACGGGTCGCTTCGGACGTCGAAGAGCTGGACGCCGTCACCGGGGTCGGTGTGCTCCACCACGCGGATCCCTCGTGCATTCGGGTCATCGCCGTGCGTGACGCGCAGCTTGAGATCACCGTTGCGCACGGCCGCCTGGAAGCCGCACTCCCAGTGCAGCTCGTCCCTCGTGCGCACTCCGGAGCGCAGCTGACCCGCTTGATCGACGCCGTCGATGTCGAGCGCGGCGACGTCGTACCCGGCCGCCGCCAACAGCGTCGGATAGAGATCCATCGAGCTGATGATGCCGTCCCGAGTGCCGCCGCCGCTCCAACCGCCTCCTGGCCAGCGCAGGAGGAACGGGACACGCACTCCGCCCTCCGCGAGCGTGTACTTCGTGCCGCTGAGCGGCGCGTTGCTGCCGTAGTTGCAGGTCGAACCGCCATTGTCCGTCAGGTACACGACGATCGTGTTCTCTGCGATGCCGCGGTCCTCGAGCCGATCCAGCAGCGCTCCGATCTCCCGATCCATCAGCTCGAGCTGAGCGAGGTAGTACTCGCGCCCGCGTTCGAGGTGGGGAGAGATCGCTCCGTCGTACCAGTCCGCGTACGTGACACCGCTGGACTCGTCCCAGTCATCGCGTACGGGCAGGCCGCGGCGCTCCAGTTCCTCCGGCGGCAACTGCCAGCAGAAATTGTGCACCGCGTTGAACGCGAGCATGGCGAAGAACGGCGCCCCGTCATCGTCCGAGATGAATTCCTGCGTGCGTCGCCCGAGCTCCGCGGTCAGGAAGCCCTCCAGCTCGACCTCGTCGCGTCCCTCGAACATGGGCTGCACGGCCATGCGCCAGTTCCCCTCGGGTCCGTACTCGTCGACGGCATCCTTCGTATGGCGCAGATAGTGCAGTCGTCCCTGCTGGCGGCCGGCGAGGCCGTAGTACGACACGTCGAACCCATGCTCGGGCGGGCACGCGCGATCACCGGGTTCATCCTGGCCGTAGTGCACCTTGCCGAAATAGCCGGTGCGATAGCCGTGCTCCCGGAATCGCTCGGCGAGCGTCGTCCGTTCGTCGGGGAACCGCGTATCCAGGAACCAGGTCGATCCCCACCGTGCGGGGTGCGTGCCGGAGATCAGCGCACCGCGCGATGGATTGCAGATCGGCGCCGCCACGTACGCGTCGGAGCAGGAGATCCCCTCCGTCGCCAGCCGATCGAGCGCTGGCGTTCGCACCTCGGGATCGTGTCCCAGAATGCCGCGGTCCGCGTACCCGTGATCGTCCGAAAGGATGAGGAGGATGTTCGGTGCCGTCATCGTCACGCCACGGATTCTATGACGACGCTCGCCGCCTGATCCTCGCGCACGACGGCGACTCCACCGGGGGCGATGACGAGGCCTTCGGCCAGATCGGTCGCCGTGAGCAGATCCGTTCCGCCACCGCTCACGCGGACCGGCTCGCTGCCGTGGTGCAGGAGGAAGAGGTAATCGGCCTCCGCTCCCCGACGCCGAACCGCTTCCACGCCGAGCGCTGCGGAACCCGCCAGCGTCGGACCGGCGCCCACCGCCGCGGCCTGCGCCGCGAGGAACGCGTCCCGTGAGGTCTGGTCCAGGCGGGCCGAGAGGTACACGGCGACGCCGTCGCCGACCGCGGATTCGGTGACGGCGGGCGCACCGGCCAGCGGCCCGTCGGCGTAACGGTGCACGACCGCTGCGCCCGTCACGTCGACGCGTTCGGTCCACTCCTCGGCCGTCAGGCCGTCGCTCAGGGCGAGCTTCTCCCCCGGCGCGAGCGGCAGGATCTCATCGACACGGATGCCGAGCAGGTCGCGCAGCAGGCCGGGATATCCACCGCCGAGCACCTGCTGGTTCTCGTCCGCGACACCGGTGAGGTAGGAGACCAGCAGCCGACCGCCGGCGTCGACGTAGGCACGCAGCCAGTCGGCGACCACGGAGTCCATGGCGTACAGGGTCGGGACCACGAGCAGTCGATACTGCGAGATGTCCGCACCGGGGCGCACGAAGTCGGTCGGGATCCCGGCGCGCCAGAAGGACCGGTGCGTGGCCCGCGCTTCATCGGAGTAGTTCATCGACTCGTTCGGCAGGTGCGGGGTCTCCAGCGCCCACCAGCCCTCGGCATCCCACACGATCCCCACCTGTGCGTCGACGAGGGGGCCCGACGCCGGCGGCTGCGTGACCTCGGCGATGGATTCGAGTGCGGCGCCGAGCTGCACCACGGTGTCGAACCCGCGACTCGTCCCGCCGCCGTGCGGCACGAGCGCGCCGTGCCACTGCTCTGAGCCGCCCGCTGCGGCCCGCCACTGGAAGAACAGCGAGCTCTGCGCCCCTCGGGCGATGTAGCCCAGCGAGTTGCGGATCATCCGGTCCGGGGTCTTCGCGAACGTGCGATTGCCGACGCGGATGCCGGTCGCGTTCTGCTCCATCAGGACCCACGGCCCACCGGCCCAGGACCGGGTGAGGTCGGAACCGTACGCGACGTGCGCCTCGGCATCCGGTCCCACCGTGTCGAGATAGTGATCGATCGACACGATGTCCTGCGCATCGCTCCAGGACCACTGCTCGAGGTGGTTCCAGGTGGGCAGCATGAAGTTCGTGGTGACCGGCGCCGACGAACCCGACGCACGGATCTCCTGCTTCTGCTCCTCGAAAGCGGCCAGCATCTCATCCGAGGAGAAGCGTCGGAAATCGACCACCTGGGTCGGATTGTGCAGATACTGGGTCGCCATCGGCGGCTCGATCTCGTCCCACGATCCGTAGCGCTGCGACCAGAAGGCCGTGTACCACGCCGTGTTCAGCGCCTCGAGCGAACCGTACCGATCCTGCAGCCAGCGGCGGAAGGCTGCTGCCGCATGCGGACCGTAGTCGAGCGTGCCGTACTCGTTGTGCAGATGCCAGCCGCGCAGGCCCGGATGCGCGCCGTACCGGTCGGCGAGGAAGCGGGCGATCCGGCGGGATGCCGCGCGATAGACGGGGGCGCTCACGGCGTAGGTGTCGCGCGATCCGTGGCGCAGCCGGACGCCGTCGGGCCGCACGGGCAGCGCATCGGGATGCGCGAGGCTGAACCACGGCGGCGGCGACGCCGTCGGGGTCGCCAGGAAGAAGCCGATGCCGGCTTCGTCGAGCAGCTGGATGATCTGATCGAGCCAGTCGGCGTCGTACTCCCCCTCGCGGGGTTCGAGCATCGCCCAGGAGAAGACACCGAGCGTGACGGTGTTCACCCGTGCGCGCTTCATCAGCGCGATGTCGTCGAGCCAGACGTCCGTGGACCACTGCTCGGGGTTGTAGTCCCCGCCGAACAGGAAGCTGCGGGGTGCGAATACGGTACTCATCCCTTGAGCCCTCCGCTCACGAGGTCGAGACGCCAGTAGCGCTGCAGCACGAGCATCATGATGATCAGCGGGATGATCGAGACCGCCGCTCCGATGATCGCGAGGCTGTACAGCGACGGCGTGCCCGAGCCCTTCGAGAGCAATGTGTAGAGCCCCACGGTGAGCGGGTACATCCGCTCGTCCGAGAGCATGATGAACGGCAGCAGGAAGTTGTTCCAGATGCCGACGAACTGCAGCAGGAAGATCGTGACCATGCCAGGCACCATCATCGGCAGCGCGATCGAGGTGAAGATGCGGTAGTCGTTGGCGCCGTCGATCCGCGCGGCCTCGATGGTCTCGGACGGAACCGCCGACGATGCGTACACCCGGGCGAGGAAGATCCCGAACGGCGAGATCAGCGACGGCAGCAGCACCGACCAGTAGGTGCCGGCGAGCCCCATCTGGGACATGAGCAGGTACTGCGGGATCGCGAGGGTGATGCCCGGCAGCAGCACTCCGGCGAGGATCGCGTAGAACCAGATCTGGCGACCAGGGAAGTCGTACTTCGCCAGCGCGTAGCCGGCCATCGTCGAGACGAGCGTGGAGAGCACGGCCCCGCCGATGGCGTAGATGGCGCTGTTGTACGCCCACATCCCGAACTGCCCGCCACCGTAGGCGAACAGGTCGCCGAGGTTGTCGAACAGGCTCGTCCCCGGGATGAAGGTGAACGTCGTGAAGAGCTCGGTGTTGGACTTCGTCGACGCGATCACGACCCACAGGACCGGTACCAGGCAGTAGAGCGCGCCGAGGATCAGGACGGCGCTGGCGATGACGGGGCGCTGCTTCGCCCCGCGCCGACCGATGCGGGAGTCGCGAGCGATGCGTGCGCCGGTAGCCGGGCGGGACGCGGTGGCGGGCGGTGCCGTTGTGGTGTTCATTCGTTCCATCCGAATGCTCGACGCTGCGTCACGCGCAGCAGGATGACGGAGATGACGAGCGTGCCGAGCGCGAGGACGACCGACGACGCCGCGGCGAGCGACAGGTCGTCCCGCGTGAACGCGTCACGGTAGATCTTCATGAGCGGCACCCAGGTCTGGGAGATCTCGTTGGTCATGGGGCGCAGCGTGGTCGGTTCGCCGTACACCTGGAGCGTCCCGATCAGGGAGAAGAGACCGGTCAGCACGAGCGCCGGCGCCACCAGCGGCACCTTGATGCGCCACGCGATGTTCCACTCCGAGGCGCCGTCGATGCGTGCGGCCTCGTAGACCTCGGTCGGGATGCCGCGCAGCGACGTGTAGATGATGATCATGTTGAAGCCGATGGCACCCCAGATCGCGATGTTCGCGACGGACGGGTACAGGCTGGCTCCGGAGAGCACCACGACGTCGGGCAGCCCGAACTGGTTGAGGATCCAGTTCAGCGGGCTGGTGGAGGGCAGGTAGAGGAAGCCCCACAGCAGCGACGCGATGACGCCGGGGACCGCGTACGGCAGGAAGATCGCGATGCGCGAGAACTTCGCCGCACGCACACGGGGCAGATCCAGCAGCAGTGCGAACAGCAGCGCGAGACCGAGGGTCAGCGGGACGGCGATGAGGCCGTAGATCGCGAGTCGCCCGAATCCGGCGAGGAACTCGGGATCGGTGAACGTGCGGATGTAGTTCTCGAATCCGACCCACGTCTCGGCCCGGACCCCGAAGGGGCCCTCACCGCTGACGCGCATCCCGCGGAAGCTGAGGATGATCGCGTATCCGATCGGGATCGCCAGGAAGGCGAGGAAGAGGATACCTGCCGGCAGCAGGAAGACATAGGGCACGACCCATCTCGATCGAGGGGTCTTCCGCCGCGCAGGGGTTCGGACGTCTGCGGCAACACTCATTTTCGGGCTCCTTCAGGGGCGGGGTGCCGGCGGCATGACCGCCGGCACCCGCACGATCACTCCGCGGTGACGTCGAATCCGGACGTCTTCATGTCGTCGACGACGACCTTCTCCGTCTCGGTCAGCGCCCCGGACAACGGCGTCCCGTTCGTCACGGCAGCCGACATCGCGTCCTGGAAGGCGCTGGAGGCCACGTTGACGTTCGGGCCCCAGCTGATCTCCGGGATGGTGTCCTCGGCGATCTGGGCTGCGATCTCCCAGTAGTCGTCCTGCTGCGGCATCAGCGCGGGAGCCTCGGCATCCAGCGTGAGCTCCTGCCCGGTGAGCGAGGCCGGGTACTGACCCTCCTGGATCTGGATCTGCGCCGCCTCCTCGGACGTGCCGATCCACGCTGCGAACTCCGCCGCGGCTTCGGCGTGCTCGGACGAGGTGGTCACGACGGCCGCGGATCCGCCCTGGAATGCGACGGCGCTGTCACCCTCGGTCCACTGCGGCAGCGGAGCCATCGCCCACTGGCCTGCCATGTCGGACGCGACGCCGTTGATGACGCCTGCGGCCCAGAGCCCGGCGGGCCAGGACAGGACGTTTCCCTCGTTCAGGCGCGCGTTCCACTCGGGCGTGAGCAGCGGCTCGGCCAGCACGAGGTCGCGGTCGATGAGGTCCTGCCAGTAGTCGGCGACGGCGACGGAGGCCTCGTCGTCGAAGTCGACGGTCCACTGATCACCGTCGACGGTCCACCACTCGGCTCCGGCCTGCTGCGCGAAACCGGCGAAGCCGCCGAACTCGGCGGGCGCGAAGGTCGTGATGTAGGCATCGGGATCGGCCGCACGCACCTGCTCTGCCGCGGTGGCGAACTCCGCCCACGTCGTCGGCACCTCGATGCCGAGCTCCGCGAAGCGCGCCTGGTTGTAGGTCAGCGCCTGGGGGCCGGCATCCTGCGGGACGCCGTAGCTGGTCCCGTCGAACGTCGCCTGGCTCCACACACCCGGTGCGTACTCCTCGGCGAGGTCGCCGGTGTATTCGCTGATGTCGGCGGCGACGCCGGCGACGATCATCGCCGGCAGCGTGTTGTACTCCACCAGCGCGACGTCCGGGGCGTTGTTCGCACGCTGAGCGGTGACGAGCTTGGCCGACGAGTCGCCGCCGCCGCCGGCATCCGTGTGCTTCACCTGGATGTCGGGGTGCGCCTCGTTCCAGGCATCGACGAGCGGCTTCTGGGTGGTTCCCCAGGCCCAGTACTCGAGCGTGATCGGACCGTCGGCGGTGTCATCCGACCCGCTTCCGCCTGCGCAGCCCGTCAGGGCGAGAGCGGCGACGGCGACGGATGCCGTGATTGCGACCAGCTTGCTGCGTTGCATTCTCTGAATCTCCCTCGATGTGATCGCCGATGCGCGGAATCACACTCGCGGTGATGCGCTCAAGACCGGCTCCGCCATTATGTACCGCTGCGGAACAAATAGTCAATTCGCGGATCCCTCACGCAGATCGGAGGGGTCACGGGGTCGACGAAGACCCGTGAGAGGTCCGGCCTCTCACGGTGCCCGTCGCCTCAGCGACTCAGGCGTAGCGGCTGTCGTCGACCGGCGACGGTGCGGACCCGAGTGCATCCACTTCCGCCCAGAGCGCGTCGGGGATGAGCGTTTCGACGAGCTCGTCCGACTGCGCACGCCGCCCCGGCCTCGCGACCCCCACAACGGTCGAATCCACGAGAGGCGAACGCAGGGAGTATTGCAGGGCGACCGCGGCCAACGGTACCGAGTGCGCGGCGCACACGTCCTCCAGCCGCCCGACCCAGGCGAGCAGGTCCGCGGGGGCTGGGCGGTAGTCGTACAGCGCGCCGTCGCGCGCTCCGGTCACCAGCAGGCCCGACCCGAAGGGGGCGGCGTTGAACACCGTCATGCCCCGCTCCTGCGCGTCCGCGAAGACGGGCGCCGCCGACTGATCCACCAGAGTGAACCGGTTGTGGATCAGCACGGCGTCGAAGACGCCGGTGCCGACGTAGCGCGCCATGAGCGGCACCGGCGCCGCGGCCACGCCGATGGCGTCCACGCGTCCGGATTCGCGCAACTCGATCAGTCCCGCGACGGCGCCCTGCGGGGCCATCGCTTCGTCGAAGGTCACGGTGTACGGATCATGCAGGTGCAGCAGCGGAAGTCGCTCCACGCCCAGTCGCGCAGCCGTCTCGTCGAAGGAACGCAGCACGCGGTCACGATCGAACGTCCCCGTGTCGGGGTCGCAGTCGACCTTGGAGATGACCTTCTCCCCCGCCGCCGCCCCGATCCGGGCGATCGCGAGTCCGAGGACGGCCTCCGAGCGCCCGCCCGCGTAGTTGTTGGAGGTGTCGACGAATCCGTGGTGGCTGGTGAGCAGGTCGATCGCCGTCACGATCGCCTGCTCCTCCTCGGGCGAGCCCGGTTCCGTACCACGACCGAGGCCGGACGTGCCGAGGGTGAGCGGGGTGACGGTGAGAGACATGGCATCCGTTTCGTGTCGCGGGTCGGACTCGAACCTATCAACCGCCGACCGGCGCCGGCGCACACCCGTGGAAGCGTCGCGTCTCACCAGCGGCCGTGCCGCGACTCCCACTCGTCCTCGACCGTGCGACGGCGTGCCGCGATGAGGCCGAACGGGATAGACGCGATCACGACGGCCGCGAGCAGGAGGAGCGGTGCCGTCCACGCATCCGTCGCATCATGCAGCATGCCGACGAGGAACGGGAAGGCCGCGGCGAGGAGGTAGCCGACGCTCTGCACGAAGCTGCTCAGGCCGACCGCGCTCTCCGGCGTGCGTGCGCGGATGCTGATGAGCACGAGCGCCAGCGGGAACATCATCGGCAGGAGCCCGAACAGCGCGACCCAGATCCACACCGTCACCGGATTCGCGAAGAACAGCAGCCCGACGATTCCGAGGAGGCCGCTCGCCGCGGCGACGAGGAAGATCGCCCTGGTCGCCTGGAAGCGCACCACGAGCACCGGCACGATCAACGACGACGGCAGCCCCATGAACGCGAACAGCGAGAGCAGCAGCCCCGCGGTGGTGGCGTCCACTCCGGCGACACCCGTGACGATGCTCGGCAACCAGGCGAACGACACGTACGCCATGGTCGACGAGGCGCTGAACACGATCGCGATCGACCACGCGAGCGGAAGCCGCGCGAGGCGCGCGAACACGCGCGCTCCCGTCGGCGCGATCTGAATCGGACCGGTCGCGAGCGTCACCGGATCGAGTTCGGCTCCGGTGCCCGCCCTCGACGGCGCGGGCGCGGCATTCATCGTCTCGGTCCGCGCGCGCACGAGCATGATGATCCAGGGAAGAAGACCCGCGAGCGCGAACACGCCCCACATGCCGAGCGAGACGCGCCAGGTGGAAGCATCCGCCACGGGCACGGCGACCAGCGGAGGCAGGAACGTCGACACCGACATCATGGTCGTGTACAGCGTCATCATCAGCCCGAGCCGATCAGGGAAGTACTTCTTCACCAGCGGCGGGACGAGGATGTTGCCCATGCCGACACCCGCGAAGATCAGCGCGGTGGTCAGCATCAGCGTCACGGCGTCGACCGACAGCCCGCGCAGCACGAGGCCGGCGACGATCGCCGAGAGCGCGACCAGCATGACGCGCTCCAGCCCGAGGCGCCGCTCGAGCGACGGCGTCGCCAGCCCGAAGATCGCGAAGCACACCGGCGGCGCGGTGCCGATGAGGCCCAGAACCGTCGGGGACAGCGGGAAGTCCGCGGAGATCTGACCGATCAGCGGCGACAGGGATGCGACGGCCGAGCGCAGTGAGAACGCGCACAGCAGGATGCCGACCACGGCGAGCGCCCGCCCGCGCCAGAGCGGACGTGCACCCACGTCCGGCGTCACGACGTCTGCGTGCTTTCCACCCAGGCGAGGTACTCGTCCGAGACGCTTCCGGTGACGTAGTGGCCGTCGAACGGGCTGAGGTCGAGGTCGGTGAGCGCCGAGCCCTCGGTGATGGCGGCCTTGAGGTCCTCGACCTCCTGGTAGACCAGGTGGTCGCAGCCGAGCGCCTCGGCGATCTCGGGGATGGTGCGCCCGTAGGCGACCAGCTCGTGGCGCGACGGCATGTTGATGCCGTATACGTGCGGATGCCGGATCGGCGGTGCCGCGGAGGCGAAGGTCACGGACAGCGCCCCGGCATCCCGAGCCATCTGGATGATCTGCTTGCTGGTCGTTCCGCGAACGATCGAGTCATCGATGAGCAGGACGTTCTTGCCCTGGAACTCCGTCGACATCGCGTTCAGCTTCTGCCGGACGCTCTTCTTGCGCACGGCCTGGCCGGGCATGATGAACGTGCGGCCGACGTAGCGGTTCTTGTAGAAGCCCTCGCGGTATTCGATGCCCAGCTTGCGCGCGACCTCCATCGCAGCAGGGCGCGATGAATCAGGGATCGGCATGACGACGTCGATCTCGTCGAGCGGGACGTGCTTGGCGATCGTGTCGGCCAGGCGGTCGCCCATCCGCAGGCGGGACTCGTAGACCGAGATGCCGTTCATGATCGAGTCCGGGCGGGCGAGGTAGACGTATTCGAACGCGCAGGGCGCGAGCTGCGTCACGGGGGCGCACTGATGAGTGAAGAGCTCTCCGTCGCTCGTGATGAACACGGCTTCTCCCGGCTCGACGTCGCGGACGACCTCGTAGTCGCCGTTCTCGAGCACCAGGGACTCGCTGGCGACGACCCACTCGTCGCGCCCCTCGGCTCCGGGAACCGTGGACGGTCGCTTTCCGAGGATGAGCGGACGGATGCCGAAGGGATCGCGGAATGCCAGCAGGCCGTATCCCGCGATCACGGCGATCACGGC
This sequence comes from Microbacterium sp. M, assembly GCF_045181065.1. Classification (GTDB taxonomy): domain Bacteria; phylum Actinomycetota; class Actinomycetes; order Actinomycetales; family Microbacteriaceae; genus Microbacterium. The sequence continues at coordinate 3,491,790 of NZ_CP173721.1, forward strand.
GTACGCACCCTCGATGCGCTCATGCGTCCGGGTGACGGCCTCGAAGATGCGCTCCGGGTCAAGATCGACCAGCGACGTCGTCTCCTGCAGCTCGCCGGCGAGCACGTTCAGCAGCAGCTCGGTGTCGCTCGAGGAGTTCAGGTGGCGGCGGTAGCGGTGCGCCATCTCGGCAGTGAGCTCGCGCGTGTTGGTGAGGTTGCCGTTGTGGATGAGGATGATGCCGTACGGCGCGTTCACGTAGAACGGCTGGGCCTCCTCTTCGCTGGACGCGGTTCCCTTGGTGGCGTAGCGGACGTGGCCGAGGCCGACGTTGCCGAGCAGGGACCGCATGTCGCGCGTGCGGAAGGCCTCGCGCACCATGCCGGAGGCCTTGGCCATGTGCATGACGCCGGTCGACTCCGCCGTGGCGATGCCGGTGGCGTCCTGCCCCCGGTGCTGCAGCAGCAGCAACGCGTCGTAGATGTCCTGGTTGACCGGGGCGTTCCCGACGATTCCGACGATGCCGCACATGGGGTGTTACTTCGCTCCGTCCGCGTATGCGCCGACGAGGCGCACCGCTCCGCCGTCGACGCCCTTGGCGCCCTCTTCGAAATCGCCGGCCGGCCGAGCGCCGGTGGAGACCGTCGCGACCTGCCATGCGGGGATGCCCTCGGCGGCGAGGGCGGTGATCGCGGCATCCTTCTTCGCAATGTCGACGACGGCGAGGAAGCCGATACCGAGGTTCCAGGTGCCCTCGGCGGACTCCAGCGACGATCCGGCGATGTCGCTGAGCACGCGGAAGACGGGGCTCGGCGACCAGGTCGAACGGTCGATCTGGGCCCAGCTGCCCTGCGGCAGGACGCGCGCGAGGTTGGCGGCGATGCCGCCACCGGTGACGTGGCTGAGCGCGTGGACGCCGCCGCCGAGCGACGAGATGAGGCGCAGCAGCGGCAGCGTGTACAGGCGGGTCGGCTCCAGGAGAACCTCGCCCCAGGTGGTGCCGAAGTCGGCGGCGTTGTCGCCGTACCCGATGCCGGCGCCGGCGACGATGTGCCGGACGAGCGAGTAGCCGTTGGAGTGCAGCCCGCTGGAGCCGAGCGCCAGGACGACGTCACCGTCTTCGACGTGGTCGGCGCCGAGCACGGCATCCGCCTCGACGACGCCGGTGGCGGCGCCGGCGACGTCGTAGTCGCGGGGGCCCAGAAGGCCGGGGTGCTCCGCGGTCTCGCCGCCGACGAGGGCGGTGCCCGTGGCGGCAGCGCCCTCGGCGATGCCGCGCACGATGTCGGCGATGCGCTCGGGGACGACCTTGCCGCAGGCGATGTAATCGGTCATGAAGAGCGGCTTCGCGCCCACGACGACGATGTCGTCGACGACCATGCCGACGAGGTCCTGGCCGATCGTGTCGTGCTTGTCGATCGCCTGCGCGATCGCGACCTTCGTGCCGACGCCGTCGGTGCTCGTCGCGAGCAGCGGCTTGCGATAGCTCAGCAGGGCCGACGCGTCGAAGAGGCCGGCGAATCCGCCGACACCGCCGAGCACTTCGGGTCCGTGCGTCGCGCGCACGGACGACTTCATCAGCTCGACGGCCAGATCACCGGCAGCGGTGTCGACGCCGGCTTCGGCATAGGGATTGGTGGGAGAGGCAGCCACGCCTCAAGACTACCGCCGCGGACGGGGCCGCGAATCCCCGGATGCCCCTGCCCTCGGAGTCCTCCTACGATGGGGCTATGTCCGACAAGCCGCAATGGCTCATTCGCGAGGATGCGAGCGTCCCCGTGCTCGTCGCGCTCGCCCTCCGCCAGGAGCTCGGCGTGCGCGCTCCGGAGGACCTGCCCGTCCTGCGCGACCTCGCCGTGCGGGCGCCGGATGCCGTGGATGCCACGCCCGCTCTCGAGAAGCAGTGGCGCGAGTACTGGGACATGACGGTCGAGCCGCGGGCGCACCCGGCATCCGTTCCGCTCGAGCTGGTGGACGGGTTCGACACCCTCGTCGCGCTCCCCCAGGCCGGAGCCGAGGAGCTGCGCGCCGCGATCGCACCGCACGCGCAGTCGTCGCTGGAGTACGCGCGGGCAGCGCATCGACGCTATTCCGACACGATGCGCAACTCGACCGGCGGAGACGCCTACCGGGCGTACGCGTCGGCGATCGCCGAATTCGAACGCGACATCGGTCGGCGTGCGCATTCGTTCGAGCTGAACGTGCAGGTGCTGCCGTTCTCCCAGCGCGGGATCTGGTGGATCGGTGCGCTCACGGTCGCTGTGACGGATGGTCTGCGGCGGGACGTCGTGGCGTTCGACACGGCCATCCGGCCGGTGATCGCCGAACTCGCCTGACGGTCAGGCGGTCTCGTCGTCCGTGATGACGGTCTCGTGGTCGACGCGGACGACGCGGTCGTGGCGTCTCGCGGTGCGCTCGAGGATGAGCGCTGCGACGCCGCCCAGCGCGAGGCCGATCGGGACGGTCCACAGCAGGGCGAAGCCGAACACCTGGCTCGGCGGATAGACGACGCCCAGCGCCGCCGACTCCTCGTAGCTGCCGACCATCGTGACGATGCCAGCGGCGATGATGCCGAGGACGATGCCGAGACCCATGAACACGCCGAACCGCGGCACGCGGCGGACGGTCGCCTCGACGGTCTCGTGGGAATCGGTGGGAGCCATGCATCCATTGTCCCACCGCGAGGCTGTGCGCGCGCCCGTCTGCCGCTACGGGCGCAGCGGCAGCAGATCTGCCAGATCGGCGCGGGTGCCGGAAGCGCTCACCCGCCCGGATGCCGCGGCATCCGCCCAGGGTTCCGTCCCCGTCGCGACGGCGATCCAGGTGGCTGCGTCCATCTCGACGACGTTGGGCGGGGTGCCGCGCGTGTGCCGTGGCCCCTGTACGACCTGAACGGCGCCGAACGGCGGGACGCGGACCTCGACGCTGTTGCCCGGAGCCTTCTCGTCCAGCAGCTGCAGCAGATAGCGCACGGCGGTGGCGAGGTCGGTGCGGGCGGGCGTGGTCTCGGCGTCCTGCGCGGCGCTGACGGCGGCGAGCGCCGCGCGCCCCGCCACCGTGTCGATCTTCCGCGCCATGGCTCCAGCCTATGACGCGGGGTCGCGCACGAGTCGGACGAAGCGCACGACCAGATCGTCCGCGCCGTCGTCGAGCGCGATGCGCAACCGGGTCGCGCTTCCCGACACCGCGCCGTCGGGAAGCGCGACGGTGGCCGTGCGCCATTCGCCGCTGCCGGTGCGTTCGACCTCGGCGGACATCCCGGCATCCGTCTCGACGGCGAACGAACCGGAGCCCGTATCGAGGAATGTCACCTTCAGCACGGTGTCACCGGTCGTGGATGCCGCGAATCGAGGGTCCGACTCCAGCACGAACCCGGTGTCGCCGGCGGCGACGTCGGTCGTCAGCCCCTCATGGGCCGTGCCGTTCTCGGCCTCGACGTCTTCTGTGTGCACGTCGACGTCGGTGCGGTGCGCGATCGAGCCCGGCTCATCGACCTGGACGAGCCAGCGTTCGAGGTTGCGCACCCAGGGCTGGGCGTCCCATTCGCGAGGGAACTCCTCGTCCACCCAGAAGGTGTCTTCGGCATCGCGGAACGCCGCCCATGCGTCCGCCGACGTCGCGGCGGTCTGACCGAGCGAGAGCCGCGTCCAGTCCCAGTGCTCCGGGTGCTCGGCGAGATACGAGTCCTCGGGGACGACGTACAGCCAGTTCACGCGCAGCTGCAGCGCTTTCAGGTTCGCCTGACGCACCGCGTAGTACGGCTCGCTCGTCGCGTACCCGCAGGCGTCGAAGCATTCGTTCTCGGTCGCGACGATCCGGTCGCCCGCGTGGATCGGCAGCGTCTCGTCGATGACCAGATGTCCGTCGGGCTGCACGGCCGAGCCGAACGCCGGCGCCTCGCTCAGGTGGAAGTTCGACACCTCTGTGATGCCGTTGCGGATGCCGAGGCCGTCGGCGACAGCATCCGCGGCGAGCAGGTCGTCGGCCGCGCCGAACGGTCCCCACGGGTAGTCCTCCCCCGTGAAGACGAGCTTGTCGGCGTTCTCTCCGAACAGGTCGACGAGGTCGGTCCAGGCGTGGTCGTACCAGTCGAGATAGGACTTCTCGTCGAGGTCGCCGGCTGCCACGGCATCCGACACGATGTCGTAGTCGAACTCTGCCCAGTCGAAGGCTCCGGGCACGTACACGAAGCGCAGCCGCGGGTTCTCGGCGAGGCCCAGGTCGACGAAAACGGAACGATAGGTGTCGAGAAGGTGCCCCCACACGCACTCGTCCCAGATCGGGAGATGCTCCTGTCCGTCGTCGTCCGGCCCGTAGGTCGAGACGCCGCAGTCCTCGGCGACCCAGTCCGGGGCCCACGTCTCGCCACTGGCGAACAGACGCATCCAGAAGTCCCCCGGCTCGGCGAGCTGGTCGCCCAGCGGTGCGAGATCCATGCCCTGTGCTTCGCCGGTCGCGGTGCGGTCGACGGGCCCGCCCTCGATCGGCTGCAGCTGCGCCCAGGTCGCATCGACCGCGTGCACGAGGACCAGGTCGCCCTCGCTGGTCTCCTCGGAGAAGAACCCGGAGTTCGGCGCGGGGCGGGCGGATGCCGGCAGCGTCCAGTCGTCGCCGTCGACGATCGTGACGCCGGATCCACCGGCGTCCACGAAGTCCGCACGCGGTCCGGCGTCGGCGCGCGTGTCGAGCGGAGCGCCGGTCGGCAGCGGGGCGGCGGAGGGTGCGCATCCGGTGAGCAGCCCCAGCGCGACTGCGAGTGCGACTGCGCGCGCCGATCTCGTCATGCGAGAAGCCTATGGTTCGCTCCCCCTCTGCACCCCCGGAGATCTTCCATTGTGCGGTGATGCGTACGCGGGCAGGGTCGGTCTCGCCCCGCAGAGCAGGTCTCGCGGAGAGGGATGCGTCTGGCCCGCGTGCCGGAGCCGCGTCGTAGGCTCGGAGCATGACCGATCCGCGGCATCCGGAGGGCGCACGCGCCGAGCTGCTGGCGGCGACCGCATCCCACGGCTGGGGCGGTCCGTTCCCGCGGCTCGCCGACCCGGACGCCGCTCGCGAAGCAGCGGTGCTGATCCTGTTCGGCGTACTCGACAGCATCCCGTCTCAGGCGCCGGACGCCGTGGTCGCACGAGACCTCGACGTCCTGCTGCAGCGGCGGGCGTCGACGCTCTCGTCGCATCCCGGTCAGGTGTCCTTCCCCGGCGGCGGGCGCGAGGACGGCGATGCGGATGCCGCGGCGACCGCCCTGCGCGAGGCCGAGGAGGAGACGGGCCTGGACCCCACAGGAGTCGAGGTGCTCGCGACACTGCCCGAGATCCCGTTGGCGGCGAGCAATCACCGGGTCACGCCGGTGCTCGGCTGGTGGCGCCGGCCGAGCAGCGTCGCGGCCGTCGACCACGCCGAGACGGTCGAGGTCTTCCGGGTGCCCGTGGCACAGCTGCTGGATCCGGCGACGCGGTTCACATCGGTGATCGAACGCGGCTCGATTCGTTTCAGCGGACCGGCCTTCGACGTGGACGGCACCATCGTGTGGGGCTTCACGGCGATGGTGCTGGACGGACTCTTCGAGGCGTGCGGCTGGAACGTCCCGTGGGATCGCGGCGACGAGCGGCCCGTCACGGTCTGAACCGGCGGCGGACGAGTCTCGGTAGGCTGGAAGCGTGAAGATCCTCGTCCTCGGTTCCGGTGCCCGTGAGCACGCGATCATCCTCGCCCTCCGGGCGGAGACCGCGGAGCATGAGATCTTCGCCGCGCCGGGCAACGCCGGCATCGCGCAGGATGCGAGCCTCGTGTCGCTGGACCCGCTCGACGGCGCCGCCGTCACGTCGTTCGCGAACACGAACGCGATCGACCTCGTCGTCATCGGCCCCGAAGCCCCGCTGGTCGCCGGCGTCGCGGACGTGCTGCGCGAACGCGGCATCCCGGTGTTCGGTCCTGGCAAGGCGGCCGCCCAGCTGGAGGGCTCCAAGGCGTTCTCGAAGCGCATCATGGATGCCGCCGGCGTCCCCACCGGTCGGGCCGTGCGCGCCGCCACGGTCGCCGAGGTCGAGGCAGTCCTCGACGAGTTCGGTGCGCCGCACGTCGTGAAGGCCGACGGCCTGGCCGCCGGCAAGGGCGTCATCGTGACCTCCGACCGCGCCGAAGCACTCGCCCACGCCTCGCACTACCTGCCCGAGGGCCCCGTGCTCGTGGAGGAGTTCCTCTCCGGCCCCGAGGTCTCGCTCTTCTTCCTCAGCGACGGCGACACCGTGCGCGCGCTCAGCCCCGCACAGGACTTCAAGCGCGCCTATGACGGCGACGAGGGGCCCAACACCGGCGGCATGGGCGCCTACTCTCCCCTGCCCTGGCTGGCCGATCAGTTCGGCAGTGAGGCGGAGTTCGTCTCGCTCGTCACCGACCAGATCGCTCTGCCCGTGATCCGACAGCTGGATGCCGAGGGCACTCCGTTCATCGGGCTGCTGTACGCGGGACTCATCCTCACGGAGTCCGGCGTGCGCGTCATCGAGTTCAACGCCCGCTTCGGCGACCCCGAGACGCAGGTCGTACTCCCGCGTCTGGTGACGCCGCTGTCCGAGCTGCTGTTCGCCGCGGCATCCGGAACCCTCGAAGACCAGCCGCAGCCGGAATTCTCCGACGACGTCGCCATCACCGTCGTGCTCGCGAGCGAGGGGTACCCCGAGTCGCCGCAGACCGGTCGGCCGATCGAGGGTCTCGCCGACGCGGCAGCCGTCGACGGCATCCACATCGCGCACGCGGCGACGGCAGGACCCGACGCACCGGGCGGCGACCTGCTGGCCACGGGTGGTCGTGTGCTGAGCGTCGTGGCGACGGCATCCGATTTCGCGGCGGCACGGGCGCAGGCCTACGACGCGATCGGGCGGATCACGCTCGAGGGCTCGCACTTCCGCACTGACATCGCGGCACGCGTCGCGGAGTAGCCGCGCGGGATCCGTCCCGCGGGGTTCTGCGACGGGGGTCAGTCCGTCAGGTTGAAGCTCTGGGGCAGGATCTCGGGACTCAGCGCGTGCTCGACGGCCAGCAGGCTCGCGCCGCGCACGGCGGCCTCACCTGCGGTCACCGATTGCACGATCGCGAGATGCTCCGTCGCGAGCGGCATCGAATGCCGATAGACGACCTCGCGGACCCCCGCGATCAGGTGCTCGCCGACGCGCGCCATCGCACCCCCGATGGTGATGACGGACGGATTGAGCAGGCTCACGGATGCGGTGAGCACCTCGCCGAGATCTCGACCGGCCTGGCGCACCGCCTGGATGGCTTCGAGGTTGCCCGCCTTGACGAGTTCGACGACATCGTCGCCGTCGGCCGCCGCGACGCCGCGCTGGCTGAGCGAGCGCGCGATCGCCGGTCCGGATGCCAGAGCCTCGAGGCATCCGGTGTTCCCGCAGTGGCACGGCACATCCGCTCCCCGCGCGACGCGCACATGACCGAAGTCGCCGGCGATGCCCTGCGCTCCTCGGAGCAGCCGTCCGTCGGAGATGATTCCCGCACCGATACCCGTCGCCACCTTCACGAAGATCATGTGGTCGATGGTCGGCCAGGCCGCCGCGCGCTCCCCGAGTGCCGAGACGTTCACGTCGTTGTCGACCAGCACCGGCACCTGCAGGTGCTGCTGCACCCACCCCGGCACGTCGAACCCGTCCCACCCCGGCATGATCGGAGGCTTCGCCGGTCGCCCCGTGGCGTGTTCGACGGGCCCCGGCACGCCGACGCCGACGGCGGCGACATGATCGTGGCCGAGTCCGGTCTCGGCGATCAGCTCGTTGGCGGTCTCGGCGAGCCACGACAGGACCGGCTCGGGTCCGAGCGAGACGGCGAGCCTGCCGGTGCGCTCGGCGAGGATCGTGCCGGCGAGATCCGTGACCGCGACCGTCGTGTGCGAGGCGCCGATGTCTGCCGCGATCACGACCTTCGCCTTCGGATTCAGCGCGAACTGCGAGGGCGGTCGGCCTCCGGTCGAGGCGGCGTCGGCCACCGGAGCGATCAGGCCCCTGCGCATGAGCTCGTCCACGCGCGCGGCGACCGTCGAACGGGCAAGACCTGAGCTCTTCGACAGTTCCGCCCGCGTCCGGGGCTCACCGTCACGCAGCAGCTGGAACAGCTCGCCGACTCCGGCGGTGTTGATGTTGCCTGCCATTCTCACCCTGCACTTCTCGTGAACGGCGCACCGCCATGACGGCACCGCATCCACGCCCTCGAGGCCGTCGTGTTCGGCGCTTCCGCGTCCATCGATCCTACGCGGGAGGCGCCACCTGACCCGCTGGCCGCGCGCGCTTGCGCGGGACCCGGCCGACGGCGAAACGCTGTTGCAGCAGCACGGCGACGACGATGATCACACCCTTGGCGACGGCCTGCGCGGACGAGGTGAGATTGTTCTGCACGAATACGTTCGACAGCGTCGCGAAGATCAGCACACCGAACACCGTGCCGGTGATCGTGCCTCGACCGCCGACGAGGAGCGTGCCGCCGACGACGACGGCGGCGATGGCATCCAGCTCGTAAAGGTTGCCGTGCGTGGACGTTCCGGCGGTGGTGCGGCCCATGAGCATGACCGCGGCGATGCCGGCGGTCGTGCCGACGAGCGCGTACAGCCACATCGTGTGCTGCTTCACTTTGATGCCGGCCAGGCGCGCAGCCTCGGGGTTGCCGCCGATCGCGACGGTGCGACGCCCGAACGTCGTGCGGTTGAGCAGGAACCAGCCGGCGACGGCGACCACGACGAAGATCCAGATGAGGATGTCGACACCGAGGATGTCGACGTTCATGGCCTTGAGGAAGTCCCGATCGCTCAGCACGAGCGTGCGGTTGTTCGCCAGGATCTCGGCGAGCCCTCGCGCGCCGACCATCATCGCGAGCGTCGCCATGAAGGCGGCCACCTTGCCGTACGCGATCACGACGCCGTTGATGAGTCCGGCACCCAATCCGACGAGCAGCGCGACGGCCACGGTGACGAGCCAATGCGTCGAGCTCGCGATGTCCTGGATGGCCTCGAGCGAGGCGACGACCGATGCCAGCGCCAGCACCGCCCCGACGGAGAGATCGATGCCGCCGGCGATGATGACGAAGGTCATGCCGATGCTGATCACGCCGGTGATCGACGCCTGCCGCAGGATCACGAGAGCGTTGTCGAAGTTGAGGAAGTTGTCGGAGGTCACCGCGCCGACGATGATGAGCACCAGCAGCGCCAGGACCAGGCCGAGGTTGCGTCCGAAGGACCCGGAGAGCAGCCTGCGCACCGGCGATACGGTTTCCTCCGGGGCCTGGCCCGGCGAGGTGGGGGTCTGCACGCTCACGCGGCGACTCCTTTCATGACGAGGTCGAGCACGCCGTGCTCGTCGATCTCCGATGCGGGAACTGTGCTGAGGACGCGGCCGTCGCCGATGACGAGGACCGAGTCCGAAAGGCCGAGGACTTCATCGATCTCGCTCGAGATGACGACGATGGCGTGGCCGGATGCTGCGAGTCGACGGATCAGCGCGTAGATCTCGGAACGCGCACCGATGTCGACACCACGGGTCGGCTCGTCGAGCAGCAGCACGGAGCTGCCGTGCACGAGCCAGCGCGCGAGCAGGATCTTCTGCTGGTTGCCGCCCGACAGCGTCGCAGCCGGGCGATCGGGATCTGCCGGCCGCAGCTCGAGGGCGCCGATCTGCTCCTTCGTGACACGGCGCTCGCTGCGCTCGTCCAGCCACGAGCCCTTGGCGAGGCGCGCGAACGAGGACAGCGTCACGTTCTTGAAGATCGGCTCTCCGAGGACGAGTCCCTGGGATTTGCGCTCCTCCGGACTGAGGCCGACTCCGGCGGCGACCGACGCGGCAACGGATCCACGCGGCAGGGCCTTCCCGGCGACTCTGACGGTTCCGCGCGATGCCCGGCGCGCGCCGTAGATCGTCTCGATGATCTCGCTGCGCCCTGAACCGACGAGGCCGGCGAGACCGATGATCTCGCCTGCGCGCACCGAGAACGACACGTCCTCGAACACCCCGGTCAGGCCGAGCCCCTCGACCTCGAGCAGCACGGGTGCGTCAGCGGCGATGGGCTCGGCCGGCGGGAAGACGTTCTCCACCGAGCGACCCGTCATGTACTTGATCAGCTCGGCGGTGGGCGTGTCCGCCACCGGCAGGTTGCTCGCCACGGTCGAACCGTCCTTGAGAACCGTGATGCGGTCGCCGATCTGGCGGATCTCTTCGAGGCGGTGGGTGATGTAGACCACGGCGATGCCCTGCGAGGTGACCTCTCGCACGACGGCGAACAGGTTCCGCACCTCTTCGGAGTCGAGGACCGCCGACGGTTCGTCCATGATGATGAGCTTCACATCGTGCGACAGGGCACGAGCCATGCTCACGATCTGCTTCTCGGCGGCGCTGAGCGTGCCGACCTCGGCGTACGGCGACATCGAGCCGTGACCGAGGCGCTGGAGCAGGGCTCGCGTCTGCTGGATGAGCTGGCGTCGGCGCGTGAATCCGAATCGGTCGAACTCGTGCCCGAGGAACACGTTCTCGGCGACCGTGAGGCCGTCGACGACGTCGAGCTCCTGATACATCGTCGCGATCCCCAGTGAGATGGCGGCCTGCGGATGTTCGATCTCGACCGGCTCCCCCATCCAGCGGATCTCACCGGCATCCGGTCGATGGACGCCTGCGAGCGTCTTGATCAGCGTCGACTTGCCGGCGCCGTTCTGCCCGAGCAGGCAGTGCACCTCTCCGGGTCGCACGTCGAGTTCGACGCCGCGCAGCGCACGCACGCCGACGAAGCTCTTCTCGACACCGCGCATCTCGAGTAATGCCGATGAATGGTCATCTTTGATCACGGGATGAACATAACACGGTCATATCGTGAACGCGAGAGGCGATGCAGGGCTTCGGAGGTCACGAAGGCGCTCCCCTCTCTCAAGCGGCACTTCCCTGGAATCCAGGGACAGAATCAACGCCGGACTCACTTTTGTCTCAAGATCAACAAAAGCTGTCCAGATAGTGACATGTTCTGCTAGCTTGGCCCTCAGCGCCGGTGCGCACCGATCCGGGCCTTCATCGCCCGCGCTCGCACCGCACGCATCTGCATCACATTTCAAGGAGGAAAGACATGCACGGCATGCGCAAACGCGGGCTTCGCCCGCTGATGGTCGGAGCGGCGGCCCTCTTCGCCGTCTCGCTGCTGGCCGGATGTACCAGCGACGGAACCGAGGGCGAAGAGGAACCAGCGGATCAGGGCACCACGAGCGAGGAGAACACGGCATCCGGCGACACGGTCGTCATCGGCTGGTCAGGGCCGGAGGCCGACCACGGCTGGCTCGGTGCGATCAACACGGGAGCCATCGATGCCGCCGAAGGCTACGACGACGTCGAGCTGCGTCAGGCAGAAGGCACCAACGACGCCAACCAGCAGATCGCCGCCGTCGAGCAGTTCATCAACGAGGGCGTGGACGCCATCGTGCTCCTGCCGACCGACGGCGCCGCCCTGACCCAGGTCGCGCAGAAGGCGATGGATGCCGGGATCCCCGTCATCAACGTCGACCGCGAGTTCTCGAGCACGTTCGCATCGCGTGTCACGATCCTCGGCGACAACTACGGCATGGGCGTCAGCGCCGGCACGTACATCTGCGAGCAGCTCGACGGTCAGAGCGACGCCATCGTCGCCGAGATCGCCGGCATCGACTCCCTGCCCCTGACGCAGGATCGTTCGCAGGGCTTCAAGGACGCTCTGGAGGAGTGCGGTCTGGAGGTCGGCCCGCGCGTCGCGGCGGACTTCACCGTCGCAGGCGGAGAGAGCGCGACGTCGCAGCTGCTGTCGGCGAACCCGAAGATCGACGCGATCTGGAACCATGACGACGACCAGGGCGTCGGCGTGATGGCAGCGATCGACGCAGCCGGACGCGACGAGTTCTTCATGGTGGGCGGCGCAGGCAGCGTCAACATGATGGAGCGCATCGAGGCCGACGACAGTGTCATCAAGGCGACCGTCATCTATCCGTCGACGCAGGCCGCCGACGGTATCGCCCTGGCGCGACTGGTCGCCCAGGGCAAGACGATGAGCGACCTGGTCACCCCGAGCGTCCCGTATCGGATCGTTCTCGATGCCCCCGTCGTGACCAAGGACAACGTCGACGAGTTCATCGATCTCGCGTTCGAGTCCTGATCACCGCCCGCGGGGCGAGCGCCTCGGCGCTCGCCCCGCACTGTCTCCCCGGGAGGAAAGATGTCCACCGAGCTGCGCGTGGCGATGATCGGCCACGGATTCATGGGAGCGGCGCACTCCGTCGGCTGGCGTCAGGCGCCGGCGGTCTTCGATCTCCCGCTGGCCCCGCGGATGGCGGTACTCGTCGGACGAGACGCCGACAAGACGGCCGCGTCAGCTCGCAAGTGGGGCTGGGACGAGACGTCCACGGACTGGCGGTCCGTCATCGAACGTTCCGACATCGACGTGGTCGACATCGTCACGCCGGGAGACTCGCATGCCGAGATCGCCATCGCCGCCCTCGCCGCGGGCAAGCACGTGCTGTGCGAGAAGCCGCTGGCCAATTCGGTCGACGAGGCGGTGGCGATGCGACAGGCCGCACAGGATGCCGCGGCGCACGGCATCCGGGCCATGGTGGGCTTCACCTATCGCCGCGTGCCGGCCGTCACCCTCATGCGCGACATGATCGCGGACGGACGCATCGGCACGGTGCGGCAGGTGCGCGCGAGCTACCGCCAGGACTGGCTCGCGGACCCGGGATCGCCGATGACCTGGCGACTCGACAAGGAACGCGCCGGCTCCGGCGCACTCGGCGACATCGGGGCGCACATCGTCGACATGGCGCAGTTCGTGACCGGGCAGTCGCTGACGCAGGTCTCCGCAGCGCTCGAGACGATCGTGGAGGAGCGCCCCCTGCTCGGTGAGTCGGTGGGACTCAGCGGCACGGCCGGCGACGAGCGGGGCAGGGTCACGGTCGACGACCTCGCCCTGTTCATCGGTCGACTCGAATCGGGGACGCTCGCGAGCTTCGAAGCGACCCGCTTCGCCACGGGGCGCAAGAACGCGCTCGACATCGAGATCTCCGGAGATGCCGGTGCGCTGCACTGGAACCTCGAGGATCTGAACGCGCTCGACTTCTACGACGCGACGCGTCCCCCGCTCGAGCAGGGCTTCACCCGGATCCTCGTGACCGAACCCGAGCATCCCTACCTCGAGGGCTGGTGGCCAGCCGGGCACATGCTCGGGTACGAGCACGGGTTCTCGCACCAGGCGAAGGATCTCATCGAGGCGATCGCCCATGCTCGCGACCCCCGGCCGACTTTCGCCGACGGACTGCACGTGCAACGGGTGCTGGATGCCGTCGAGCGCAGCGCCTCGAACAGCGCGGTGTGGACCGAGGTCTGACCGCGCTCGCGATCACCGGACGTCGCCGGCGTCGAGGGGTGGTCAGAGCTCGATCCAGTAGCGGCGCAGGCGCGGGTGTCCGGCATCCGCCGCGTCGATGACGTCTTCCAGCTCGCCGCCGGCTCCCTCGATCGTGCGGTAGGAGGCGGGGTTGTCGTCGTCGCAGGTGAGCAGGACGCGCTCGAAGCCGTCGGCGCGCGCGATGGCCAGCACCTGACGCAGGGCCGCCTTGACGATGCCCTCGCGGCGGCGCGATGGGATCACCGCGTAGCCGATGTGACCGCCGAACCGGCGCAGCCAGTCGTTGAGCTCGCGGCGGAAGGCGATGAATCCGACGACCTGATCGGCCTCGACGATCCAGAAGAAGTCGCACGGCACGTGACCGTCCGGAAGCTCGGCCTCAGGGTCGGCGTACCGGCGGGCCTTCTCGACGAACGCCTCGCAGGCCGCTCGATCGGGGACGAAGCCCTTGTCGTATCCGCCGCCGTCGATGTGGCCGCCGTCGAACTCGGCGACCGCGGCCGCCCAGGATTCGAAGAGGTCGGTCGTGGGGCGGGCGAGTTCGATCGTCATCGCTTCAGCACACCAGATGCGTCGTTCCGGCGCAAATGAGGGATGCTCAGGCCGCCGCGACCCTCGACCGGCCGCGGAGGAACATCACCGCCACCACGCCGAGCAGGATGAACGCCGCAGGCAGCAGCATGGTCTGCGCCATCGCGACCGCGAACGGCTCTGCCACGGCATCCGGCAGCGCCGCACCACCGAATCCGCCCGGCGCCTCGGCCGCACCGGGAAGGTTCGCCTCGATCCTGCTCTGCATGAAGGCGGCGATCGCCGCTGATCCGAGCACGGAGCCGATCGTGCGCATGGTGTTGTAGATGCCCGCTCCTGCACCCGCCTGGCGCGGAGGCAGGTTTCGGGTCGCGGTGGTGGCGAGCGGACCCCACATCCCGGCGTTGCCGACGCCGAGGATCGCCGAGGGGATGAGCATCCACAGCACGTCGGTTTCGGTGTCCATCATCATCGCGAACAGGAACAGCGAGACCGACACGAGCAGCAGACCGGGCACGAGCATGAGACGCGGATCGATGCGATCGAGCAGCTTGCCCGCGAACGGCGACAGGAACCCGGCCATGAGCGCCATCGGGATCATCAGCAGCGCGGACTCGGTCGGGGTGAGGCCTCGGGCGAGCTGCAGGAAGAACATCAGCGGCAACGACTGCGCGGTCACCGTGAATCCGACCGTGACGATCGTGATGTTCGCCCACGAGAAGTTGCGGTCGCGGAACAGGCCCAGCGGCACGAGCGGCTCGTTCTTGGTGCGCGCCTGGTACCAGATGAACAGTGCGAGGACGACGACGCCGGTGACGATCAGCCCCCAGACCGAGATCAGACCCCAGATCGTGCCCCAGTCGTATGCCTCGCCCTCCTGCAGGCCGAAGACGATGAGGAACAGGGCGATCGCACTGAGGAACACGCCGGGGATGTCGAAGCGGTGCGGATGCGTCTCGAGCCTTGGCACGTAGATGCACGCCAGCACGAACCCGGCGATCCCGACCGGGATGTTGATGAAGAAGATGGACTCCCAGCCGAAGCCGTCGACGAGGAATCCACCGGCCAGCGGACCCACGAGCATCGCGACCCCTGAGGCGCCGCCCCACAGTCCCATCGCCGCACCGCGACGGTCCGGCGGGAAGGTGCGGGTGATCACGGCCATGGTCTGCGGCGTCATGAACGCCGCGCCGAGGCCCTGCACGGCGCGGGCCGCGATCAGTCCTTCGAGCGTCGTCGACAGGCCGCACCACAGGGATGCCGCCGTGAACACCGCCAGCCCGATGAGGTAGATGTTCTTGGGCCCGAACCGGTCGCCGAGGCGGCCGGTGATGAGCAGGGGCACGGCGTACGCGAGCAGGTAGGCGCTGGTGACCCACACGACGCGGTCGAGGTTGTTCGTCTCGGGGTCCAGCGCCGCCTTGATCGCGGGATTCGCCACCGAGACGATCGTGGTGTCGACCAGGAGCATGAAGAAGCCGATGACCATCGCCCACAGCGCGGGCCACGGGCTGCGGGGCTTGTGGCCGATCGCGTAGGTGCCGGTCGTCGGAGTCGCGTCTGGGGTCACCCGGCAAAGCTACACCCGGCGACGGACACCGCGGTGTCGCCGGTTCAGCCCAGAATCGTCGCCCGCTGCGCGTCCGTCAGCGGACGATCGGAGTACACCAGCCGGATCACCCCTGGGTCGGGATTGCCGGCATCCGGACCGCGATGCACGAGCGTGAGGCCGACCTTCTCGGCGACGACGGCCGATGCGCGATTGTGCTCGACCATGAAGGCGACGACCGGGGTCGCCGGGCGAAGAAGCCGCACGGCGTCGACCGCTATACGGGAGGTCTCGGTCGCGAAGCCGCGGCCATGATGATCGGCCGAGATCCGGTAGCCGAGGTTCCACACCGCCGCGTCCCCATCGCCGATCAGCACGCACCCGCCGTTGCCGACGATCTCGCCGGTGCCGCGCAACGACACGATCCACGATGCGAGGCCCGCGGCATCCCATCCCCTGATCCAGCGCGCGATCAGTCGTTCCGTCGCCGCGCGCTCGCTGTGCCGCAGAGTCGGGTAGTGCTCCCACACGCGCGGATCCGCGTAGATCCGATGGATCGCGTCGAGGTCGGCGGTTGTCGGGCGGCGCAGGATCAGCCGGTCTGTGAGGATCTCGTCGTGCATCGTCCTCGAGCGTATTCGAGGTGCCGCCCGTGTCTGGGATGATGGCCAGGTGAGCGAAGCGACGAGGATCCCCGGCTGGCGGCACATCTACTCGGGCAAGGTCCGTGACCTGTACGCCTCGGAGGCTGCCGATGACCCGCGCATCCTCGTGGTCGCCAGTGACAGGGTGAGCGCGTTCGACTACGTGCTCTCCCCCGGCATCCCGCAGAAGGGCACTCTGCTCACCCGCCTCAGCCGCTGGTGGTTCGAGCAGCTGGACGACGTGCCGAACCATCTCGCCGACGGCGAGATCCCTGCTGTGGTGGCCGATCGCGCGATGCTCGCGCAGTCGCTGGAGATGCTGCCGATCGAGTGCGTGGTCCGCGGCTACATCACCGGCACAGGATGGCTGGAGTACCAGGAGAGCGGAACCGTCTGCGGCATCCCGCTGCCGGTCGGCCTCGAGAACGGCGATCGTCTGCCGGAGCCGCTGTTCACGCCCGCGTACAAGGCTCCGATGGGCGAGCACGACGAGAACATCACGTTCGACCGCGTCGTCGAGCTCGTGGGCGAGGAGCGTGCCGCCGAACTGCGCGACACGTCGCTGAGCCTCTACGCCCGCGCTGCGGACATCGCCGCGGCGAAGGGCCTGATCCTCGCCGACACGAAGTTCGAGTTCGGCACGGATGCCGAGGGCACCCTCCGCGTCGCCGACGAGGTCCTCACGAGCGATTCGTCGCGGTACTGGGATGCCGAAGCGTGGGAGACGGGGACCACACCGACCGAGCGGATGGCGAGCTTCGACAAGCAGATCGTGCGCGACTGGCTGGCGTCGAACTGGGACAAGCAGGGCGAGCCGCCCGCCCTCCCTGATGACGTCGTGCAGCGCACCGCCGACCGCTACCGCGAGCTGATCGAGCGCCTGACCTCCTAGTTCCGCGTACTCAGCGAACGCCCAGGAATCGGTAGTGTTGCCCCAGCATCCCTCGCAGCCCCCGATCCCTGAGGAGCCCCCATGCCCGTGTGGAAGATCCACGGCGACGGCCGCACCGTCGCACCCGGTCAGGTCGTCAAGCCCGAAGAACGACTGAGCTGGCCCGCGACGATCGCGATCGGCGCACAGCACGTCGTCGCGATGTTCGGTGCCACGTTCCTCGTGCCGATCCTCACCGGCTTCCCCGTGTCGACGACCCTGCTGTTCTCGGGCATCGGAACCCTGCTCTTCCTGCTGCTCACGCGCAACCGTCTGCCCAGCTACCTCGGTTCGTCGTTCGCGTTCATCGCGCCGATCACCGCCGTCAACGCCGGCAAGGCGCTCGAGACGCCCGAGCAGATCACGCAGGCGCTGGTCGGCGTGGTCGCGGCCGGCATCCTGCTCGCCGGCATCGGCTTCCTCGTGCAGGCCGTCGGAACCGGCTGGATCGACAAGCTCATGCCGCCCGTCGTCGCCGGTTCGATCGTCGCGCTGATCGGCTTCAACCTCGCGCCTGCGGCCTGGAACAACTTCAAGCTGCAGCCCGAACTGGCCTCGGTCACTCTGATCGCCGTCGTGCTGTTCAGCGTGCTGTTCCGTGGGTTCCTCGGCCGGATCTCGATCTTCCTCGGCGTCATCGTCGGGTACATCGTGGCCCTTTTCACCGGCCAGGTGACCTTCGACGGCGTCGCCGATGCCGCGTGGATCGGCCTGCCCGACTTCCACCTCGCCGCGATCACCGACCCGGCGGCCTGGGCGCTGGTGCCGATGTTCCTGCCCGTCGTCCTCGTGCTCATCGCGGAGAACGTCGGACACGTGCGCGGTGTCGCGACGATGACCGAGGACCCGTCGATCAACAAGCACACCGGCCGCGCGCTGGTCGCAGACGGTCTCGCGACGACCATCGCCGGTGGCTTCGGCGGCTCGGGCACGACCACCTACGGCGAGAACATCGGCGTCATGGCCGCGACGCGCGTCTACTCGACGGCCGCGTACTGGGTCGCCGGCATCGTGGCGATCCTGCTCGCGTTCTCGCCCAAGGTCGGCGTCATCTTCAACACGATCCCCGCCGGCGTCCTCGGCGGAGTGACGACCGCGCTCTACGGCCTCATCGGCGTGATCGGGATCAAGATCTGGGTCGACAACCGCGTCGACTTCTCGCGCCCGGTGAACCAGTACACGGTGGCGGTCTCGTTCGTCATCGCGATCGCCGGCTTCGCGATGGGGTGGGGGAACTTCCAGCTCGGCGCGATCGTGCTCGGCACGGTCGCCGCCCTCCTGATCTATCACCTCGGCAACGCGATCGCGCGCTGGCGCAAGACCGGCGCGGACGACGGCGGCCCCATCCCCGCGGTCGGTCCGCTCGGCGGCGACCCGGAGTAATCCGCTTCCCACGGCATCCGAACGGGAGGAGAACGTACGATCCGGAGGATCCGGATCGACGTGCGGCTCCTCCCGTTCGTGCGTTCTCCTCCGGATCGGACGGATGCCGGGGTCAGACGATCCGGAACCGGACGCGCGCCCCCGGCGGCACCTGGCCGGCGATGTCGAGCGCGCGATCGGTGAGCGCGCCGATGATCGGATAGCCGCCGGTCAGCGGATGATCGGGCAGGAACAGCACCGGCTGCCCATCCGGCGGCACCTGGATGGCCCCCGTCACCGCGCCCTCGCTGGGCAGTTCGCCCTCGATCGCACGCTCCAGCCCGCGGTCGCCGAGCAGCCGAACACCCACGCGGTCGGAGCGCGGCGAGACCAGCCAGTCCTGTTCGGTGAGGACGCGCAGCGCCGCAGGCGTGAACCAATCGTCTCGGGGTCCGAGCGTGATCGCGAGTTCGATGAGGTCGCCAGGTGCGGGCAGCACCCGCGGCACGACGAAGTCGTCGACCGCGCCGACGACGTCCCCGCCGATCGCCACGACGTCGCCGGCGACGAGCGCGGCCGGTCCGAGACCGGCGAGCGTATCGGAAGAGCGGCTGCCCAGAACGGATGCCGCGACCACCCCGCCCCGCACCCCGATCACGTAGCGGATGCCGCGTGCCGGATGCCCGAGGTGCAGCTCGTCGCCATGCGCCGTCGCGAAGGGCCTGCCATGCGCGATCGAACGGGCGCCACCGGCGCCGGTCGCCAGCTCGAGCTCGCCCACGGCTCCCGTGACGACGGCGACACCGGATCCCTGGAACCGCAGCACGGCCGAGCCGACGCATTCCAGCACCGCGACCGTCGATGCGTTGCCGACGGCCCGGTTCGCGTCGCGCAACGCGGTCCGGTCAGCGGCGCCGGATGACGAGACGCCGAGTGCCGCATGGCCCGGTCGGCCGGCATCCTGCACGAGCAGCTGCAGCGGCGGCCGCACGATCTCGACGCCCCCGGCCGGGAATCGAGGATCAATCGTCGTGGCGGCGACGTGCTCCTCAGCGACACGCGGATCGTCCCGGTTCTCCGACGCGACGACCGGTGGGGCGACAGCACGCTCGAACCGCACCAGCGCGCCAGGGGACAGCAGCGCAGGAGGGTCGCGATCGATGTCCCACATCTCGGCATCCGTGCGGCCGATCAGCTGCCAGCCACCTGGGGTCTCACGGGGGTACACACCCGTGAACGGCCCGGCGAGCCCGACGGACCCGGCCGGCACGCGGGTGCGCGGCGACGAACGGCGCGGCACGTCGAAGAGCGGGTCGTCGCTGACGGCATAGCCGAATCCGGGCGCGAAGCCCGAGAACGCGACACGCCACTGCGCCGCGAGATGCCGACGCACGAGC
Source organism: Microbacterium sp. M (assembly GCF_045181065.1). Taxonomy (GTDB): domain Bacteria; phylum Actinomycetota; class Actinomycetes; order Actinomycetales; family Microbacteriaceae; genus Microbacterium. Next base: position 3,511,578 of record NZ_CP173721.1, read on the forward strand.
TCCTCGGGAGACACCGCGAGCAGTCCGGCTGCCTCCTCGAGATCGGCCCCGTCGTAGATCACAGGGACGACGACCTCGCGAACGGGCGTCAAATGCTCGGCATCCGCCGTCATCGTCCCGAGCACGGCGGTGAGCGCGTCGGCCGACGTGCGCAGCGGGTCGTAGCGGAGCAGCACGGTGCGCGCTCCGGGGATGCGCTCGACGATGCCCGGCACGTCGGCCAGTGCCAGGTTCCATCGCATCGCCTCGTCGAGATCGGCGGCCTCGACGACCAGCGCGCGATCGGATGCCGTGCGGATGCGCATCAGCGACACGTCCGTCCACGTCGCGCATTCCGTCGCTCCGACGGCCCGAGAGCGACAGAATCTGCGATCCGAACGGCGTCCATCGTCACACCCCGACGAACGGGGCGATCGTCACGCCGGAGTCCGACAGCCGCCGGCGGATCTCGGCGGCCATCGCGACCGATCCAGGGCTGTCGCCGTGCACGCAGATGGACTGCGCTGACACCGCGACATCCGTGCCGTCGATCGCGCGGATCACGCCCTCCGACGCGAGACGCACCATCCGGTCGGCGACGACCGAAGGATCGTGCAGCACGGCATCCGACTGCGTGCGAGGGACCAGCCGACCGTTCGGAAGGTACGCGCGGTCGGCGAATGCCTCGGCCGCGACCGCGAGCCCTGCATGCTCCGCGAGGTCGAGCACGACGCCACCGGCCTGACCGAGCAGCACGAGGCTCCTGTCGATCGCCGCGATCGCGGCGACGACGGCCTTCGCCTGCCGTTCGTCGTGCGCGATCGTGTTGTACAGCGCCCCATGCGGCTTCACGTAGGCGACGGTCCCGCCGACGGCGGAGGCGAGCCCGATCAGCGCCCCGAGCTGGTATTCGACGTGCGCCTGCAGCGTCGCCGGATCGATGTCGACCGCGACGCGCCCGAAGTTCTCGTGGTCGCGGTACCCCGGATGCGCGCCGATGACGACACCCGTGCGCACCGCCGCGGCGAGCGTGTCGCGGATCCCCTCAGGGCTGCCGGCGTGGAAGCCGCACGACACGTTCGCGCTCGTCACGATCTCGAGCATGCTCACGTCGTCGCCGACGATCCGGCCGGGTTCGTTCTCGCCGAGGTCGGAGTTGAGATCGATGGTGCGAACGGCTGTCATGATTCTTCGGCATCCAGGCCGTAGAGCCCGAGGACCCAGCGGCGCGCCCCTTCGATCGGGAACGTGTCGCCGACGGCGGCGTACTTGAGGACGATCCCCTCCAGCGTCGTGCGCAGCATCGCCTCCTCCAGTGCCGGATCGGCCGCACCGCGCTCCGCGAAGATGCCGCGGACGGCCAGCTCGGCAGCCGCAACGCCTTCGGCATTGCGGCCGGCGGCCTCGGCGAAGAAGCGCAGTTGCGCCGGGTCCTGCTGCATCGTCGAGACCGCACGGTGCAGCAGCAGGTTCGCGGATGCCGCGGCGAACGTCCCCTCGATGATCCCCCTCAGGCGGTCGTCCGCACTGCCGGTCCGCACCGTGGGGAAGCCGATCAGCAGCCGGAACCAGCGATCGACGATCTCGCCGACCAGCTGGTCCTTTCCCCCGAAGTGGTAGTTGACCAGCCCCTGGGCGACGCCTGCTCGACCCGTGATCTCGGCGATCGTCGCGCCGTGCACCCCTCGCTCGGCGAACAGTTCGATCGCCGACGACAGGATGCTCTCCCTGGCGCGCTCGCGTGCCTGGCGGTTCTGCTCCTCGGAGCGCGCCATCCGGCATCCTTCCGGTCCATTTCCCATTCCCCCGGCTTCCCGCTATCGTACTCACTGAATGAGTGTTCAGTGATGCGTATGGACGTCGGGGAGGGCGTTGCGCATGAGGATGAACGATCGGGCTCGACGTCGAGTCCGCGAAGCGCGTCGCACGGCACGTATCGGAGGGATACCGGCATGACGCGCCGGATGCTTCGTCTCTGACCTCATGATGAGGGTGCTCGGTCTCCGTCGGGGGGCGGGATCGAGCATCCTCGGCGGTCAGCGGCGGATGATGCGCTGCTCGATCGCCGCCGCCACGGCGCCGGCACGCGTGTCGACGCCGAGCTTGGTGTAGATGTGCGACAGGTGCGACTTCACGGTCGCCTCCGACACGAACAGCGCTCTCGCCATCTCGCGGTTGCCCTGACCGTCGGCCAGGAGCTCGAGAACCTCGACCTCGCGCTCGGTCATCCGAGGCTCGGGAGAGGCCGCCCTCCGCATCAGCGTCGCGGCGACGGACGGTGCGAGCGCCGGCTCCCCCTTCGCCACCGCGCGGATGCCCGCGAACAGCTCGGCCGGCGGCGCATCCTTCAGGAGATACCCTCTGGCCCCGGCATCCAGCGCGCGCAGGATGTCCGACTCGGTGTCGTAGGTCGTCAGCACGAGGACGGCGGGCGCAGGGTCCAGCGCCGCGAGCCGACGGGTGGCCTCGATGCCGCCGACACCGTCTCCGAGGCTCAGGTCCATCAGGACGACATCCGGGCGCTCTGCCGTGACGACCTCGACGGCGGATGCCGCGTCTGACGCCTCCCCGACGACCTCGAGGTCGTCGCTCGACTCGATCAGCGCGCGCAGCCCCGCACGCACGACCGGGTGATCGTCGACCAGTATCAGGCGCAGACTCATCGTGCTTCTCCCTCTCCGAACACCGACGAGTCCGACCCCGCCACGAGGACGGATGCCGGGAACACCGCCGACAGCGTCGTCCCCTCACCGGCCGCCGATTCGATCTCCAGTGTTCCGCCGACGGCGGCGATGCGCTCCTCGATGCCCTCCAGCCCACGACCGCGCCCTGACGAGCGGCGCTGATCGGCGCGCTCCCGACGGGCGACAGGGCGTGCGTCGAACCCCACGCCGTCGTCGCGGATGTCCACGCGCAGTTCGTCCGGCTGAGCGGTGAGGCTCACCACGGCTCGCGTCGCGTGCGCATGCTCTGCGACGTTCGCGAGAGCGCCGCGCACGGTGCGGATCACGGCAGCGGCGACGGGAAGCGGAACGTCGCGGATGACGCCATGGTTCTGGAAGGAGGCGGCGACGCCCGCGGCATCCGCCACGACCCGCTCGATCGCGGCCGGCAGCGAACCTGCGACGCCGTCGAGCTCGGCCGGCGCGAGGTCGCGCACGACCCGGCGCACCTCGTCGAGGCCGTCGCGCGCGGCATCCGCCGCGGTGCTCACCTGCGCACGCGCGGCGTCGGGACGTCGATCCCACTGCTGCCCGGCGGCCTGCAGCAGCAGATGGATGCTGGAGAGATCCTGCCCCACCGAGTCATGGATCTCGCGCGACAGGCGCGCCCGCTCGGCGAGGGCGCCCGCCCGATGCTCGGCGGCCGCGAGGTCCGATTGCGTCGCGGTCAGCTCGTCGACCAGCTGCTGTCGGGCTCTGGCCTCGCGATCCAGCGCACGGTAGGCGACGACGGTCGCGAAGGCGATCCCGATCGGACCGGCGATCATCGTCGGGTCTGGTTCGTCGGCCAGTCGGAGTTCGGCGGCGATGACCACGGCCGTCATCACGGCGACCACGGCGGAGGCGGGCCAGAACGGCAGGATCTGCAGCACCGCGAACGCCAGCGGCACGGCGCACCACGCGAACGACGGGGCTGTGAGGGTGAGCACGACCCACAGCGCCACCACGACGAGGGTCCATGCCGACGGCCACACCCCGCGCCGCGGGACGAGCGGCCGCAGCAGGGCGACGATCGCGAGCAGCGTGGCGCCGGCGAGGACGAGCGGCATGGCCTCGGCATCCTCGTGGCGCAGCGCGTAGCGCACCGCGCACACGACGATCAGCGCGAGCAGGACGACCTGCAGCGCGCGTCCGAAGCGCACGGGCGCCAGGATGCCGCGCGCGCCGTCCGGCTGCTCGGGTGAGGTCATGGCCCTCAGCCTACGGACGACGGATGCCGAGGCACATCATCCGATCGGCTACCGACGCACTGTGGCCGACGTATCACGAACGGTGTGACGATTCACGGTCGGATCCGGTGAATCCGTTCGTGATTCGTCACCGCGTTCGTGATTCGTCGCGTCGGCTACGCCGAACCGCGCACGACGAGCTCGGTCGGCAGGATCGTCGTCCGCTCCGGCGAGCCGCCCGCGAGGTGCGACAGCAGGACTGCGGCCATCGTCTCCCCCTGCTTGTACATGGGCTGGCGGATCGTCGTCAGCTGAGGGTCGGTCGAGAGCGCGACAGAGGAGTCGTCGAATCCGACGACGGCGACGTCGTCCGGCACCCGCAACCCGGCCGCGCGCAGAACGCCCATCGCGCCGCGGGCCATCAGGTCGCTCCCGGCGAAGATCGCATCCGGAGCGCCGGCGGCGAGGATCCGGCGCGCGGCTTCGGCACCACCGGACTCGCTGTAGTCGCCCTCCGCCTCGGCGAACGGCGAGAGCCCGGCATCCGCCAGCGCGGCGCGAAAACCCTGCGCGCGATCCTGCGCCGCGAGCATCGTGAGCGGTCCGGTGATGGTCGCGATGCGCGTGCGGCCGGTGTCGATGAGGTGCTGCGTGGCGAGGCGTGCACTGGCGACGTTGTCGACATCCACGACGTAGTCGGAGTCGCGCAGATGGAACGCCCGGCCGCCGAACACCACTGGCACGGCATCCGCGATCCGATCGATGTACGCGTCGCTGGAGTGGTGCGAGACGATCAGCGCACCGTCGACGCCGCCGTTGCGGACGAAGCTCGTCATCTTGTCGCCGGGGTCGTCACTGGCGATGAGGAGGTTGAGGAGGTAGTCCGATCCGCCGAGCGCACCGGTGATCCCGGCGACGATCGCGGCGAAGAACGGGTCACCGAAGAAGCGCGTGGTGTCCTCGGGAACGATCAGCGCGATCGCGTGGGTCTGCCGCGATGCGAGCGAGCGCGCCGCGCGGTTGGGCACGTAGTTCATCTCGGCGATCGCCCGTTTGACGGCGTCGAGCGCCTCGGGGCTGACCGCGGTCGACCCGTTCACCACCCGCGACACCGTGGATCGCGACACCCCCGCGGCCGCCGCAACCTCTTCGATCGTCGCCCGTGGTGCCGTCATCGCACGCTCTCTTCCATTCGCCCATTCTGGCCCCATCGACGCGCAGGGAGGCTCCCCGGCCCCCGCGCGCCTCAGAGCGAGCGAGCGGCGATGACCCGTGCGTACTCCAGCGCGGAGTCCTTGAGGCTGCGCTCCTGGGTGTCGTAGTCGACCCGGACGATGCCGAACCGCTTGTCGTAGCCCCACGCCCACTCGTAGTTGTCGAACAACGACCAGTAGAAGTATCCGCGCACGTCGACCCCGGCATCCGCGGCATCCAGGACGGCACCGAGGTGCAGGCGGAGGAACTCGGCACGATCCCCATCGTGCACGCGCGTCTCGCCGTCCTCGACGACCGGCTCGTCGTCGTACGCCGCCCCGTTCTCGGTCATGTAAAGGACGACGCCCGCCGGCTCGGCGTACTCGGTCCACACCCGCTGCAGCAGACGCGTCAGCCCCTCGGGCTGGACCTCCCAGTTCTGCGCGGTGCGGGGCAGGCCCCGCTCGACAGAGTGGATGCCGGCGTCCGACGGGTAGGGGCTGCGACCCTTGCGCTCGGTGCGGGGCCCACCCGGGACTGGTGGCACCTCGGGCGCCGTACCCGACACGTAATCGCCGTGGTAGTAGTTGACGCCCTGCGTGTCGATGCGCGCCGAGATCTTCTCGAGATCACCCGGCTGGACGGCGGCTTCGAATCGGTCGACGGCCTCGGCATCCACCGCTCGGATGTCCTCGACGATGTCCGCCGGATAGGCGCCGCGGTAGATCGGGTCGAGGAACCAGCGGTTGAACTGCCCGTCGATGCGCCGAGCGGCGTCGACGTCGGCGGGATTCTGCGGATCCACCGGGTCGGCGACCGTGTGGTTCAGGGTGATCCCCAGATTCAGCGACGCGTCGCGCGAGCGCAGCTCCTGCACGGTCGCGCCGTGCGCGAGCAGCAGATGGTGCGACGCGAGCAGCCCCTCGGCGACGCTGGTGTGCCCCGGCGCGTGTTCGCCGCCCGTATAGGAGAGGAACGACGAGCACCACGGCTCGTTGAGCGTCGTCCACACGTTCACCCGATCACCCAGTGCGTCGTGCATGGTGCCGGCGTACTCGAGGAAGCGGTCGACCGTGTCGCGGTTCGTCCACCCACCGGCATCCTGCAGCGCCTGCGGCATGTCCCAGTGATACAGCGTGAGCCAGGGCAGGATGCCGGCCCCGAGAAGCTCATCCACCAGGCGGCTGTAGAAGTCGACGCCCTGCGCGTTGACGGCTCCGCCGTCCGGCCGCACCCGGGACCATGACGTGGAGAAGCGGTAGGTCTGCAGGCCGAGGCGCTTCATGAGCGCGACGTCCTCCGGGTAGCGGTGGTAGTGATCGCACGCCACGTCGCCGTTGTCGCCGCCCATGACGGCTCCGGGGACGCGGGCGAAGGCATCCCAGATCGACGCCGTCCGCCCCTCCTCGAAGGCCGCGCCTTCGATCTGATACGCCGCGGTCGCTGCACCGAAGAGGAAGTCGTCCGGGAACGGCCGAGAAGTCATAGGGGTCATCCTTTCACCGCGCCGGCCATGATGCCACTGACCAGCTGCTTGCCCGCCACCACGAAGAGGATGAGCAGGGGCAGGGTCGCGAGCACCGCACCGGCGAGCACGATCGAGTAGTCGACGTAGTACCCGGACTGCAGCTGGCTGAGCGCCGTCTGCAGGGTCGGGTTCGAGGGAGAGAGCACGATCAGCGGCCACAGATAGTCGGTCCAGGCCGTCATGAACGTGAACAGACCGAGGATCGCCATGGCCGGCCGCGCCGCAGGGACGCCGACGGTGAGGAACGTGCGGAACTGGTTCGCACCGTCCATGCGCGCCGCCTCGATGAGCTCGTCCGGGATGACGTCGACGAGGTACTGGCGCATGAAGAAGACGCCGAAGGCCGTGACGAGGGTCGGGACGATGACGGCTCCGATCGAGCCCGTCCAGCCGAGTTCGCGCATCAGCATGAACAGCGGGATGATGCCCAGCTGCGTCGGGATCGCCATGGTCGCGATCACGAACACCATGAGCCCGTCTCGACCCTTGAAGCGCAGTTTGGCGAACGCGTAGCCGGCGAGCGTCGAGAACGTCACGACCGAGATCGTGATGATCGTGGAGATGATGACCGAGTTGCCCAGCGCCAGCCAGAACGGAATGGCGTCGAAGACCTGCGCCGCGTTGGTGAAGAAGTTCCCGCCGGGGATCAGCGGCAGAGTCTCGCCGCGGGTGGAGTTGTCCCCGGAGGCGACCACGACCGACCACCACAGGGGGTAGACGCTGCCGATGAGGAACGCGGCGAGGAGGCCGTACGTGAGGAATCCGGGACGGCTGCCGATCCCGGCGGTGCCGCTGCTCGTGCTGCGACGGCGCCGGATGCGCTCCGGCACGCTCATGGCCTGCGTGGCGGTCATCGGGCATCCTCCTTGGTGAGGTTCTTGCGCGCAGCGCGGCGGGCCGCGCGATTGCGCTGCGGTGCGTCACCGGATGCGATCCCGCGCGAGATGAGGAAGTTGATCACGCCGATGGCGACGATCAGCAGGAACAGCAGGATCGCCACAGCGGATGCCTCGCCGAGGTCCCGGCGGAAGAATGCGAGCTCCCAGAGGAACAGCACCGTGGTCTGGAACTGACGGTCACTGCCGCCGATGCCGCCGGCCGTGGAGGCGTCGAACAGCTTCGGCTCCGCGAAGATCTGCAGCCCGCCGATCGTCGCCGTGATGATGACGAAGATGAGGGTCGGTCGGATGGTCGGGATCGTGATCGAGAAGAAGCGGCGTGCGGCACCCGCGCCGTCCAGCGCGGCGGATTCGTACAGGTCACGGGGCACGGCCTGCATGGCCGCGAGCAGGATGAGGGCGTTGTAGCCCGTCCAGCGGAAGTTCACCATGGTGGCGATCGCGATGTGCGACAGGAACGTGTTGTGCTTCCACTCCAGATCAGCGATCCCGATGAGGTTCAGCAGATTGTTGGCGAGACCGTCGGCCTCGTTGAACACGCTGGAGAAGATGATGGCGACCGCGACGGGGGTCACGACGAAGGGAATCAACACGCTCATCCGCCAGAAAGTGGGTGCACGCAGACCGCGGTCGAGGAGGTACGCGATCACGAGCGCGACGCACAGCTGCGGGATCGCGGAGAGCAGGAAGATGCTCAGCGTGTTGACGATCGAGTTCCAGAACATCGCGTCGCCGAGGATCTCGGTGAAGTTCGCGAACCCGACGAACGGGCCCTCGCCCTTGAGGAGATCCCACTCGTGCACGGCGACGTACACGGTGTAGGCGAGCGGGAACAGGCCGAGCAGTCCGAACAGCAGGAAGAACGGCGACACGTAGAGATACGGCGACGCATTCTGGTCGAACCGCGAGACGCGGTGGCGCCAGGGGCGGCGGGCGGCGGGCCGGGCGGATGCCTCGGCCACGCGCTCCTCGGGCGGAGCAGTGAGGGTCATGGTCTTTCCCGTCTGGGGCGATCGGACGTGGTTCCGGTCGCAGTCCGTGCCGCTCCGGCGGAGCCGAGGCGACACGAACTGCGACCGGAATGCGGGGTGATGGTCAGCCGACGAGTTCGTTCAGCAGGGACAGCGCCTGGTCCCAGGCACCCTGCGTGTCGGTCTCGCCGCGGTCGAGCGCGCTCAGCGCCGGGCCGAAGACGTTCTCCTGGATGACGGAGTCGTCCGGGCCCTTGAACTGCGCGACGACGCCCTTCGCGCGCTCGGCGAGGATGGCACCGGTCGGTGCGTCGTTGAAGAACTCGTTCGGCGTCGCGTCGGCCGCAAGGGTCTCCTGCGCCTCGACCGTCGACGGGAAGTTGCCCGCAGCGGTGGACTGCTTGACCTGCTGCTCGGGCTGGGTCAGCCAGTCGGCGAGCTCAGCGGCCGCCTCTTTGTGCTCGGAGCTCTCCGGGATCGACAGCCATGCGCCGCCCCAGTTGGCCGCGCCTCCGGGGAAGACATCGGCGAAGTCCCAGCCGGTGGAGGCATCGCCGCCGCCGGCCTCGACCTGCCCCTGGACGACGCCCAGCATCCAGCCGGGGCAGACGAACGTCGCGAAGGTGCCGTCGACGAACGACTTGCCGCCGTTCCAGTCCCACGCCGCCTGTGCGGCGGACTGGCCGCCTTCGGTAGCGGCACCGAGAAGCTCGAAGCGCTCCTGGAGCAGATCGTTGCCCTCGACGTTCAGCTCGCCGTCTGCGGTGTAGTAGCCCTCGTCGAGCTGGTTGACCATGGAGTTCCAGACGAAGCCGGAGTGGTCGTACCAGGCCTTGCCGGTCTTGTCGGTGTACTCCTGGCCGACCTTGAAGTAGTTCTCCCAGTCGCCGTTCAAGAGCTCGGCGACCGACTCGCGGTCGCTCGGGAGGCCGGCGGCCTCGAAGGCGGCACCGTTGTAGCAGATGCCGGACGGGCCGATGTCGGTACCGTAGCCGATCACGCGGCCTTCGGCATCCGTCGCCTGGTCGTACTTCCAATCCACCCAGTCGCCCTTGCGGTCCTCGATGCCGTATTCGGTCAGGTCGACGAACGTGTCGGAGACCTCCATGATGGCTCCGAGCCAGCCTTCTTCGATCGCGACGATGTCGCTGAGGCCGGAACCGGCCGCGATCTTGGTGAAGGCGTCGGTGCGGGCGTTGCCGCCGGTGTCGATGTTGGTCGCCTCGATCGTGACGTTCGGGTTCAGTTCCTCGTACTCGTCGTACAGGTCCTCGTAACCGAAGGTGCCGAACGTGGTGATGGTCAGCGTGACCTTCTCGTCCGAGCTCCCCTCGGCCGGTTCGTTGCTCGCGGAGCAGCCGGCGAGAGCCAGGGCTGCGACGGAGGCGACGGATGCGGTGACCAGCATCCTGCGCGTGGCGCGTGTGTTCACGGTGTCACTCCTTTGTGCGGAATCTGTTGCGGTGGTGTCGTGCTTCGGGATGCCGTGGGAGCGCTCCCACGAACTGAGGAGTCACTCTATGGGAGCGCTCCCACGACTGTCAAGCTCGACCCGGGATAGCCTTGATCGGTGCCCGCCACCGAACTCTCCCCCGCCCTCACCCGCGCCGCGTCGCTGATCCGCAGCATCCCGGACTACCCGGAGCCCGGGATCGTCTTCCGCGACATCACTCCTCTGCTGGCGGATGCCGAGGCGCTGCGCGCCACCACCGACGCGATCCTCGAGCCGTTCGCCGGACAGTTCGACGTCGTCGCCGGCATCGAGGCGCGCGGGTTCATCCTGGCCGGAGCCGCGGCGATCGCCGCAGGGGTCGGACTGATCCCGATCCGCAAGGCGGGCAAGCTGCCCCGACCAGCGGCATCCGTCGACTACGCCCTGGAGTACGGAACCGCCACGATCGAGATGCACGACGATTTGCCCGCCGGATCCCGCGTGCTGCTGATCGATGACGTGCTCGCCACCGGCGGCACCCTCGCGGCCGGCCGCCAACTGGTCGAGCGTCTCGGCAGCCACGTCGCCGGCATCTCTGTGCTGTTCGAGATCGACGGTCTCGGCGGGCGCGATGCGATCGGCGACCTGCACACCGTCTTCCACGCCTGAGCACCGCCGGCGCGCGGCCGGTAGCGTGGAGACCATGCAGCAGCGCGCACTCGGACGAACCGGCCGTGACGTCTCGGCGATCGGCCTCGGAACCTGGCAGCTCGGCGCGGACTGGGGCGCGGTCGATGAGAACGACGCGCTCGCGGTGCTCGAGGCCTCCGTCGCGCACGGCGTGACCCTGTTCGACACCGCCGACGTGTACGGCGACGGACGCAGCGAGTCGATCATCGGGCGCTTCCTCGCCGCGCGGCCCGACCACGGGATCACGGTCGCCACGAAGATGGGCCGCCGCGTCGACCAGGTCGCCGAGAACTACACGCTCGAGAACTTCCGCACGTGGACCGCGCGCAGCCGCAAGAACCTCGGTGTCGACACCCTCGACCTCGTGCAGCTGCACTGCCCTCCGACCGATGCGATCACCGCCAACCGGACCTACGACGACCTCGACCGGCTCGTCGACGAGCAGGCGATCGCCGCGTACGGCGTCTCGGTCGAGACCTGCGAGCAGGCCCTCGCCGCGATCGCACGGCCGAACGTGACGAACGTGCAGATCATCCTCAACCCGTTCCGACTGAAGCCGCTCGACGAGGTGCTGCCGGCCGCCGCCGAAGCCGGGGTCGCGATCTTCGCCCGCGTCCCGCTCGCCTCAGGGCTCCTCAGCGGTCGCTACACCCGCACGACGAGCTTCGCGGCCGATGATCACCGCTCGTACAACCGCCAGGGCGAGGCGTTCGACCGCGGAGAGACGTTCTCGGGCGTCGACTACGAGACCGGACTGCGCGCCGCCCGCGAGCTCGCCGAGGCGCTGCCGGATGGCGTGCCGCTCGCCGCGGCATCCCTCGCCTGGGTGGCGAGCCGGCCGGGCGCGACGTCCGTCATCCCCGGAGCGCGCAGCACGTCCCAGGCGTCCGGCAATGCGGAGGCCGCGGTTCTGCTGGAGGATGCCGCCTTCATCGCGGACTTCGACGCCGCCGTGCAGGACGTGTACGACAGGCTGCTGCGCGCAGACATCCATCCGCAGTGGTGACACCGCTGCGGGCTCGGGCGCCGTTCGGACCGCAGGAAGGCCAGTAGACTGGCCGTGCCCGCCTTCCCGCGACTTCCGGAGCCTCGAATGCCCACCATCGTCGTCGACGTCATGCCCAAGTCCGAACTGCTCGACCCGCAGGGGAAGGCCGTCTCCGGCGCGTTCGCGCGCATCGGCGTCGAGGGCTTCAGCGATGTCCGCATCGGCAAGCGCTTCGAGCTCACGGTCGAGGGCGAGGTCACCGACGAACTGCTCGCCGAGGCCAAGCGCGTGGCCGAGGACGTGCTCTCCAACTCCGTGATCGAGGATGTCGTCGGCATCGAGGTCGTCGAATGAGCATCCGGATCGGGGTCATCACCTTCCCCGGTTCCCTGGACGACCGCGACGCGCAGCGCGCGGTGCGCCTCGCCGGTGCCGAGCCGGTCGCCCTCTGGCACGGCTCGCACGACCTCGAAGGCGTGGATGCGCTCGTGCTCCCCGGCGGCTTCAGCTATGGCGACTACCTGCGCTCCGGCGCGATCGCTGCACTGTCGCCGATCATGACGGAGGTCAAGGATGCCGCGGCGAAGGGCCTCCCCGTGCTCGGCATCTGCAACGGCTTCCAGATGCTCGTCGAGGCGCACCTGCTTCCCGGCGGGCTGATCCGCAACGACCACCAGCACTTCGTCCGGCGCGACCAGAAGCTGACCGTCGAGAACTCCGACACCGCCTGGACCAATGCGTTCCGCAGGGGCCAGGAGATCGTCATCCCGCTGAAGAACGGCGAGGGCGGTTACATCGCTTCCGAGGAGACCCTGGATCGCCTCGAGGGCGAGGGTCTCGTCGCCTTCCGCTACGCGGGTGTGAACCCGAACGGCTCGTTGCGCGACATCGCCGGTGTCACGAACGAGGCCGGGAATGTCGTCGGCCTCATGCCGCACCCCGAGCACGCCACAGAGCCCGGATTCGGGCCGGACACCGCCACCGCGATGCGCAGCGGCGTCGACGGGCTGGATTTCTTCACCAGCGCGGTCGCCGCGGTCGCGCGCGTCGCCGCGTAGAACCTCGTCGAGGGATCAGAGCGCAGGCGGCCATACCCCGATGATGACCGCCATCACGGCGATCGTCACCAGCTCGTGAGCGATGTTGAGCGTCGTGAGCTTCGTCGAACGCCCCTCGAACGCATCGTGCGTGATGAAGCGCGCGCCGGTGAATCCGCCCCACAGCATGATCGCGGTCACGAACGTCGCCGAGAAGAACGAGCCCTGGTAGAAGTGCCAGGCGATCGCGGCCGCGCCGGCCAGCACCCAGGCGGTGCCGAAGCTCACGAGCACGGTCGTGACCATCGGCCACAGCGGACCGCGCGACGGGTTGTCCAGGTCGACGTGCGCGAGCTTGGCCCAGCGGTTCCCGAACACGCGCGGCGAGTACCAGATCGCGCCGACGATCATGCTCGACACCGTCGCCAGCAGCACAGCCCAGTAGTTGATCTCGGGAATCATGGCGGCATCCTCACGTCGAAGCGTGACACCGACGCTACTCCGGGTCGGTGCCCCGAGGATAGGCTCGAGGGGTGAGTCTCGTCGTCACCGTTCCCACCGCCCGTCTCGCGTCCGACGTCGGTCCTCTTCCCGACGGGGTCGAGGTCCTGGTGTGGGACATGCAGTCACCGGCTCCGCGCGAGCACCTCGACATCGTCGTGCCGCCGTACATGGACACGGCTGAGGCCCTCAAGACGTTGGACGGCGTCGACGTCGACCTGCTGCAGGGACAGATGATCGGCTACGAGAGCGTCATCGACAGGATCCCCGCCGGCGTGCGCTTCGCGAACGCCGCGACCGTGCACGAGACGGCGACCGGCGAGCAGGCGCTCGCGCTCGCGCTCGCCGCGCAACGGCACATCCCCGATTTCGTCCGCTCGCAGGACCGCGGCACCTGGGAGCGGCTGTGGTCGCCCGGTCTCGCCGATCGCCGGGTGCTGCTGATCGGATTCGGCGGCGTCGGCCAGGCGGTCGCCGAGCGTCTGGTCGGCTTCGAGGTGGACCTCACGGTCGTGGCGCGGAGCGCCCGAACGGTCGAGCACGACCGCCTCGGCTCGGTCGACGTGCACGCGATCGACGAGCTGTCCGTGCTGCTGCCGCAGGCCGAGATCGTCATCCTCGGACTCCCCTACACCCCCGAGACACGCCACCTCATCGACGACGCCGCACTGTCCGCCCTGCCGGACGGCGCGCTCGTCGTGAACGTCGGCCGTGGCGCGCTCGTCGACACCGACGCACTGGTGGATCACGCGCGCCGCGGGCGCATCCGCGCGGCGATCGACGTCGTCGACCCGGAGCCGCTCCCGGACGGTCACCCGCTGTGGAGCCTGCCCGGCATCCTGATCGCGCCGCACGTCGGCGGATCCTCTGATGCGATGCACCCGCGCATCGCCCGGGTCGTGCGCACGCAGATCGAGCGTATGCTGGCGGGCAAGCCTCCCATCAACATCGTCCGCGGCGCCTGATCATCCGGCGTCGCCGTCGACGCTCGCGAAACTGTAAGCGCTTGCAGTAGGCTCATCGCATGACTCAGCTTGAACAGTCCGCCGCACCCGGTGCCGAGTGGTGGCGCAGCGCCGTGATCTATCAGATCTACCCGCGGTCCTTCGCGGACGCCTCCGGCGACGGCATCGGCGACCTCCCCGGCATCACGAGCCGTCTGGAGTCGCTCAAGGAACTCGGCATCGACGCCATCTGGTTGAGCCCGTTCATGACGTCCCCGCAGAAGGATGCCGGGTACGACGTCGCCGACTACCGCGATGTGGACCCGATCTTCGGCACGCTCGCCGACTTCGACACCATGCTCGCCGAGGCGCACGCCCGCGGCATCCGGGTCATCGTCGACCTCGTCCCCAACCACTCGTCCGACCAGCACGCCTGGTTCCAGGCGGCGCTCAAGGCCGCCCCAGGAAGCCCGGAGCGCGCCCGCTACGTCTTCCGCGACGGACGGGGCGAGAACGGCGAACTGCCCCCGAACAACTGGGAGAGCGTCTTCGGCGGCGGCATGTGGGAGCGCATCACCGAGCCGGACGGCACGCCCGGTCAGTGGTATCTGCACATCTTCGACCCCACCCAGCCGGACTTCGACTGGACCAATGAAGAGGTCAAGGAGGAGTTCCGCTCCATCCTGCGCTTCTGGCTGGACCGCGGCGTCGACGGCTTCCGCGTTGACGTCGCGCACGGCATGGCCAAGGAAGCCGGCCTGCCCGACTACGCGCCGGTCGCTGACGCCGACTCGATGGGCGGCGGCGAGGAGAACGTGCCGTACTGGGGCCAGGACGAGGTCCACGACATCTATCGCGACTGGCACCAGGTCCTCGCGGAGTACGACGGCGACCGCGCACTGTGCGGCGAGGCCTGGCTGCCGACGCTGAAGAAGACCGCGCTCTGGGTGCGCCCTGATGAGATGCACCAGACCTTCAACTTCCCGTACCTGATGACCCCGTGGGATGCGAAAGCTCTCGGCTCCGTGATCCGAGAGTCCCTCGAGGAGTTCGGCAAGGTCGGCGCCCCCAGCACCTGGGTGCTCTCGAACCACGACGTCGTCCGCCACGCGACCCGCCTCGCGTTCACGGATGACAACCCGCAGGGCGAGGGCATCGGCCCGCTGACCCCGAACAAGCCGGACACCGCGATCGGACTGGCACGCGGCCGTGCAGCGACCACGCTCATGCTGTCGCTGCCCGGCTCGTCCTACCTGTACCAGGGCGAGGAGCTCGGCCTGCCGGAGGCGATGGAGATCCCCGACGAGTTCCGTCAGGACCCCACCTGGTTCCGCACCGAGGGCAAGCGCTACGGCCGCGACGGATGCCGCGTGCCGCTGCCGTGGGAGGCCGGCGCCCCCGCGTTCGGCTTCAACGACACCGGTGCGTCGTGGCTCCCGCAGCCCGCCGAGTGGGCCGCCTACGCCCGCTCCACCGAGGAGAACGACCCGACGTCGACGCTCGCGCTGTACAAGCAGCTGCTGCGTCTGCGCCGCGAGCACGACCTGGGTTCGGGAACTCTGGTCTGGGAGGATCTCGGGGCGGATGCCGTGGCCTTCCGCCGCGGCGACATTCACGTCGCGGCGAACCTCGGCACTGCTCCGGTCGAGCTCCCGGCGAATGCGAAGTTCCTGGTGCGCAGCCAGCCGTTCACGGGCACTGCCCTCCCAGCCGACACCGCCGCCTGGTACACCGCGTCCTGACCGGCCCGCGCCAGAACCACCCGTGGAACTTTTCCTGCGGGGTGAGACGTACTCATACGACGTCCGTCTCACCCTGCAGGGCAGGTCTCGCGACACAGAACGAGAGAATGCACGATGACGAGCATCGATGAGGTCGCCAAGCTGGCCGGAGTCTCCACGGCCACGGTCTCGCGCGCACTGAGCGGCCGCGGCCACGTCTCCGCCGCATCCCGCGAGCGCGTGCTGTCGGCGGCGAACAAGCTCGGTTACGTCGTGTCCTCCCGCGCGTCGTCGCTGGCCTCGGGGCGCACCCGCAACGTCGGCGTGGTCGTGCCGTTCCTGGACCGCTGGTTCTTCAGCACCGTGCTGTCCGGCGTCTCCAGCGCCCTCATGCGGCACGGGTACGACATCACGCTCTACAACATCACCGCCGACCGCGACGTGCGTCGAGAGGTCTTCGCGACGGCGCTGCGCCGCCAGCGCGTCGACGCGATCATCGCTGTCTCGATCGAGCTCGACGAGGATGAGACCAGCCAGCTGCTCGCCCTCGGCCTGCCCGTCATCGCCATCGGCGGACCCAACCCTCGTCTGGACACGCTCACGGTCGACGACGTCGCGGTCGCGGAGCTCGCGACCCGGCACCTGCTGAGCCTCGGGCACACCGACATCGCGCACATCGGCGCCAACCCGGAGTTCGACCTCGACTTCCACATCCCCACCCAGCGCCGGCAGGGGTTCGAGAAGGCGCTGGCGGATGCCGGCATCCCCCTGAACCCGGCCTACCTGGAGCCCGCCGACTTCACGGTCGAGGGCGGGTACCGCGCCGCCAAGCAGCTGCTCGGACGCCCCGGTCCTCGCCCGACGGCGGTGTTCGCAGCATCCGATGAGATGGCGATCGGAGCCCTCCTGGCCGCCCGCGACCTGGGGTTCCGCGTGCCGGGCGACCTCTCGATCGTCGGCATCGACGGTCACGAGCTCGGCGAATTCTTCCGTCTGACGACCGTCGATCAGTTCCCGATCGGCCAGGGCGAGCTCGCGGCCTCCGCCGTGCTCGCCAAGCTCGAGGATGCCGCCCCCACGGCATCCCACGGCGAACTGCCGTACGAGCTGATCGTCCGGGGGACGACCGCTCGGATCTGACGCGCGGCGTTCGCCTCGACATCCGCGGTTCCGGCACGGGCTCTGGTGACTGCGGCACCCGGGCCGCCATACTGGGCCGATGGACGCGCTCAACGATTTCGTGCTCGATGCCGGCGACAAGCTCTGGACCTGGATCGTGCTCCCCGTCCTCGTCGTCCTCGGCGTCTACTTCACGCTGCGCTCCGGCGTCGTGCAGTTCCGGATGATCCCGGAGATGTTCCGGACGCTCACCGACAGGACCCCGCGCGACGAGAACGGCGAACCCCAGTCGGTCTCGGCGTTCCAGGCGTTCACGATCTCGGCGGCGTCGCGCGTCGGCGTCGGCAACATCGCAGGCGTCGGCACCGCGATCGCGGTCGGCGGCCCCGGTGCCATCTTCTGGATGTGGACCATGGCCTTCGTCGGCGGCGCGTCGAGCTTCATCGAGTCGACACTCGGGCAGACGTACAAGGTGCGCGACAAGGACGGCTTCCGCGGCGGCCCGGCGTACTACATGCAGCACGGGCTGAAGGCACGATGGATGGGCATCCTGTTCGCCGTCATCCTCATCGTGTGCTTCCCTTTCGCCTTCAGCTCCCTGCAGGCCAACACGATCAGCGCGACGGTGTCGTCGAGCTTCGGCGGCGAGGTCGACTGGATCCCCTGGGTCGTCGGCATCGCCCTCGCCGTCCTCACCGCACTCGTCGTGTTCGGCGGCGTCCGCCGCATCGCGAGCGTGACGCAGGCCGTCGTCCCGGCGATGGCGCTGCTCTACCTGCTCGTCGGGCTCATCATCGTCGGCATGAACATCGAGCGCCTTCCCGAGGTGTTCGCGTCGATCTACACGACGGCCTTCGGATTCAACGAAGTGGTCGGCGCCACGCTGGGCATCATCATCATGACCGGCGTGAAGCGCGGCATGTTCTCGAACGAGGCCGGTCTCGGCTCGGCCCCGAACGCAGGTGCGACCGCGGCGGTCACTCACCCGGTCAAGCAGGGTCTCGTGCAGACGCTCGGCGTCTACTTCGACACGTTCCTGGTGTGCTCGATCACGGCGTTCATCATCCTCGTCTCGACTCCGGACCTCGCGAATGCACAGAAGGGCATCGAGCTCACCCAGAACGCGATCGTCAGCAACCTCGGCTCCTGGTCGAACGTGCTGCTGAGCATCATCATCTTCCTGCTCGCGTTCAGTTCGATCCTCGGCAACTACTACTACGGCGAATCGAACATCGAGTTCATCACGACGAGTCGCACCGCACTCACCACGTATCGTTCCCTCGTCGTCGTCGTGATCTTCGTCGGCTCGATCGCCTCCGCCGACCTCATCTGGAACACCGCCGACGGCATCATGGGGCTGATGGCGCTCGTGAACCTCGTGGCCATCGCTCTGCTCTCCGGCGTCGCCTTCAAGCTCTTGAAGGACTATTCGCAGCAGCGAAAGGCCGGCTTGGACCCCGTCTTCACCAGAGCCAGGATGCCGGAGGTCACCGGCATCCAGTGCTGGGAGGACGAGCTGTCGGTGACGGGCCCGATCGATCTGCCGGTGAAGCGGCGCTGAGGAGGCGCGGCTCAGGCGCGCAACGCGTCGGCCGCGGCATCCAGTGCGGGCTGAACGAGCCGGAAGTAGGCCCATCTGCCACGTTGCTCCCTGGTCACGAGGCCGGCGTCGGCGAGCAGTTTCATGTGGTGCGAGACCGTCCCCTGCGACAGGCCGACGGGCTCGATCAGATCGCAGATGCACGCCTCGCCGCCGTCGCCCGCGGCGATCAGCGACAGCAGGCGCACACGCGTGGGGTCGCCCAGCGCCTTGAAGACGCGAGCGACCTCCGTCGCCTCGTCGACCGACAGCACATCGGCGACGCGCGGCATGCAGCAAGTGCCGGCTTCGATCGTCACGGGGAGCGTCATACCCCCAGTCTGCCACGTATTGACATTCTTCGATAGGTGCGCGACAGTCGTCATATTGACGTTTCTCGATCCGAGGAGATGTGATGTCCGAGTTGCCCGTCGCCATCGTCGGAGCAGGCCCGCAGGGCCTCGCCGCCGCCGCACACCTGACCGAGCGAGGCATCCTCGTCACGGTCATCGAACGCGGGAGCACACCGGCCGCCGCCGTCTCCGAGTGGGGTCACGTCCGCCTGTTCTCGGCATGGCCAGAGCTGACGGATGCCGCGGCACGGCGCCTGCTCGAACCGACCGGTTGGAGCGCACCGGCCTCGGGCTATCCGACCGGCGCCGAGTGGGTGAGCGAATACCTCGCGCCGCTCGCCGATGCTCTCGGCGAGCACATCGCCTACGGCGCGACCGTGACCGGAATCTCGCGTCAGGGTCGCGACAAGGTCGTCGACGGCGGCCGCCGCAGCCAGCCGTTCGTGTTGCACATCCGTCACACCGACGGCAGCGAGAGCCGACTGATCGCCCGGGCTGTGATCGACGCGAGCGGCACGTGGAGCCTCCCGAGTCCCGCTGGCGCCGATGGCTTCCCCGCACTCGGTGAGGCCGCGGCATCCGAGCGGATCTCGTACCGCATCCCCGACGACGTGTCCGAGTTCGCCGGCGCCCACGTCGCGGTCGTCGGCGCCGGCCACTCCGCGGCGCACGCCGTGCTCCGGCTGGGCGAACTGGCCAGGCGGTCACCGGGCACTCGCGTCACATGGCTGCTGCGCCGCGGCAGCGCGACGAACGTCTTCGGCGGCGGGGCCGCAGACGAGCTTCCGGAGCGCGCGGCACTCGGCTCCCGCGCCCGCACCATGGTCGACGAGGGTCTCGTGAACCTGGTGACCGGATTCCGCGTCGCCGAGTTCCGCGCAGTCGGCAACGGCCTGACGATCGTCGGCGAGGACGGGCGCGACGTCGCAGAGGTGTCGCACGTGTTCGCGCTCACCGGTTTCCGCCCCGACACGCAGATGCTGCGGGAACTGCGCATCGATCTCGACCCCGCACTGGAGGCGGTCGCCGGAATCGCCTCCGAGATCGATCCCGACATCCACTCCTGCGGATCCGTCTCGGCGACCGGCGCGCGCGAGCTCGCCCAGCCCGAGCAGGGCTTGTTCATCACCGGGGTGAAGTCCTACGGACGCGCGCCGACCTTCCTCGCGTTGACGGGATACGAGCAGGTGCGCAGCATCGCGGCGCACCTCGCGGGCGACCACGAGGCGGCCGCCCGCAGCGAACTCGTCCTGCCCAAAACGGGCGTGTGCGGCGGCGCCGGCGACTTCGGCGATGGCGGATGCTGTGCCGCACCTGCAACCCCGTCGTTGCAGACCGAGGGGCGCCCCCTGCTGGGCATGCTGTCCTGACCTCGCCGCCGGGCCGACCGCGCTTGTCACCTGTATCGAGATCTGTCAATATAGAGGCAGATCGATACAGGAGGCCCGCGTGACCACCACCGTACCCGCCGCACCAGCGACCAGGAAGCTGTCGACGCTCGACCGCTGGCTGCCGCTGTGGATCGGACTGGCGATGGTCGCCGGTCTCCTGCTGGCCCGCTTCGTCCCCGGGCTCTCGGCGCTCCTGGCCGCCCTCGAGATCGGCGGTATCTCGATCCCGATCGCCATCGGGCTGCTCGTGATGATGTATCCGGTGCTCGCGAAGGTCCGCTACGACAAGGTCGCCGCCGTCGCCGGCGACAAGAGACTCCTTATCTCGTCGCTGGTGCTGAACTGGCTCGTCGGACCAGCGCTGATGTTCACGCTCGCGTGGACGTTCCTGCCAGACCTGCCCGAGTACCGCACCGGGCTCATCATCGTCGGACTCGCACGCTGCATCGCCATGGTCGTCATCTGGAACGACCTCGCGTGCGGCGACCGGGAGGCCGCGGCGGTGCTCGTCGCGATCAACTCCGTCTTCCAGGTGATCGCGTTCTCGCTGCTCGGCTGGTTCTACCTCACGGTCCTCCCCGGCTGGCTGGGCCTGGATACTCAGGGGCTCGAGATCTCGGTCTGGCAGATCGCCCTCAACGTGCTGATCTTTCTCGGCATCCCTCTGGTCGCGGGATTCGCCTCGCGCTACCTTGGCGAGCGCCGCAAGGGTCGCGAATGGTACGAGGAGGCCTTCCTCCCCCGTGTCGGACCGTGGGCACTGTACGGCCTGCTGTTCACGATCGTGCTGCTGTTCGCACTGCAGGGAGACCAGATCGCGCAGCACCCGTGGGATGTGGTCCGCATCGCGGTGCCGCTGCTGGCCTACTTCGCCATCATGTGGTTCGCCGGACTCCTGACCGGCAGGGCGCTCGGGCTCGGCTACGCGCGCTCAACGACACTGGCGTTCACCGCCGCGGGCAACAACTTCGAGCTCGCGATCGCCGTCGCGATCGGAACGTTCGGCGCGACCTCTGGTGAGGCGCTGGCCGGCGTCGTCGGTCCCCTCATCGAGGTGCCCGTGCTCGTCGGGCTCGTCTACGTCTCGCTCTGGACGGCGAGGCGCTGGTTCCACACCGATCCGTACACCGCAGAGAGGATGCCGAGATGAACGTCGCGCTGACCGTCGAGGACACCTGCAGCCCCGTCACCACCCATGCCATCGGTGCGGATGCCGCGGCATCCGTCGCCTCCACGCTGAAGGCCCTGTCGGATCCACTGCGACTGCGGATGCTGTCGGCCATCGCCTCCGACCCCCGAGGCGAGTCGTGCGTGTGCGATCTCGCCGAACTCGCCGAGGTCTCGCAGCCGACCGTCTCGCATCACCTCAAGGTGCTCAAGGACGTCGACGTGCTGACATCGGAGCGCCGGGGGACCTGGGTCTGGTACAAGATCAACCCGAACCGTCGTGGTGCGGTCACCGCACTTCTGGACTCGTTCGCACCTGCGACCGTGGCACCATGGAGCGACGCCGGTGAAGACTCCGGTCCTCCCGATTACGACGCGCGGATCACGCGCCTGGCGAACGAGCTCTCCGTCGAGGTCCCGGACCTCGATTCGAACATCGTCCTCACGATTGTCCGCGAGTCGTACACGTCGCTCGCCCGCACCGCGCGGGTGCACTCCGCACTCGTCCCGCTGACCGAGCGCTTCGCTCGTCAGCGTCTGGCGGACCTCACCCGCGACCGCGACGCGTCGGTGCCGCAGGTGCTGTTCGTGTGCGTCGCGAACGCCGGGCGGTCGCAGCTCGCCGCAGCGCTGGTGAATCGGATGGCCGGCGGAAGGGTGGTCGCGCGTTCCGCAGGGTCCAGCCCCGCGGACGTCATCCACCCGCACGTGCGCTCGATCCTCGCGGAGATCGAGGGTGAGCTCGCGGCCGAGCGCTTCCCCAAGCCGCTCACCGACGATGCCGTCCGCGCCGCGGACGTCGTCATCACGATGGGATGCGGCGACGTCTGCCCGATCATCCCCGGCGTCCGCTACGACGACTGGGCCGTCGGAGATCCGGCGCTCGCCTCCGCCGAAGGCGTCGCCGCCATCCGCGACGACATCGCGGACCGGGTGCGCGCCCTCGTCGACGATCTCACAGACTGACCCCTTCCCTTCGATCAGGAGAAATGATGACCGAAACCACCACCAAGCCCTCCGTCCTCTTCGTGTGCGTGCACAACGCCGGACGCTCCCAGATGGCCGCCGGGTTCCTGCGCGACATCGCCGGCGACCGCGTCGAGGTGCGCTCGGCCGGATCCATGCCGGCCGATCAGATCAACCCGATCGCCGTCGAGGCCATGGCCGAGCTCGGCATCGACATCACCGCCGAGGCCCCCAAGATCCTCACCACCGAGGCCGTGCAGGCGTCGGATGTCGTGATCACGATGGGATGCGGCGACGCGTGCCCGTTCTTCCCCGGCAAGCGCTACGAGGATTGGAAGCTCGACGACCCGGCCGGTCAGGGCATCGAGTCGGTGCGTCCGATCCGCGACGAGATCCGCGGACGCATACAGGCGCTGGTCGCCGACCTGGTGTGACGGCGGGGTTCAGATCCTCCCGTATGGATCCCGTTAGGACGCCGATCGGGGCCGTAAGGATCGCGTAGTGTGCCCTCTTGTGGTTCACACCGGCATCGCTCAGCGCCCTCACCGGCGGAAGCTGCGGCACCTCGCCCCTGCGCAGGCGATCGCGACCGGCTTCGGCACGGCGATCGCCGTCGGCACCCTGCTGCTGATGCTGCCGATCTCGTCGGCGAAGGGCACCTGGACCGGATTCGTCGACGCGCTGTTCACCTCGACCTCGGCCGTGTGCGTCACCGGCCTCATCACCGTCGACACCGCGACGTACTGGAGCGGATTCGGCAAGGTCGTGATCCTGCTGCTCATCCAGCTCGGCGGGCTCGGCATCATGCTGTTCGCGTCGCTCATCGGTCTCGCGCTGGCGCGCAAGCTGTCTGTGCGCTCGCGGGTCATCGCCGGAACGGAGACGAAGACGACCAGCAGCGGGGACGTCAAGCGCGTCGCCACCGGCATCCTGCTGACGACCCTGACGATCGAGCTCATCGTCGCGGCGCTGCTGTTCGTCCGCTTCCTCACGGCGTACGAGTACGACCTGGGCAAGGCGATCTGGCACGCCGTCTTCCACGCCGTCTCGTCGTTCAACAACGCCGGGTTCGCCCTGTACACCGACAGCCTCATGGGGTTCGTGTCCGACCCGTGGATCTGCCTCCCCATCTGCGCAGCCATCATCCTCGGAGGCCTCGGCTTCCCTGTGCTGCGACAGCTGCGCAAGGAGCTCCGCCGTCCGCTGCACTGGACGATGAACACCCGCATCGTGCTGTGGGCGACGATCACCCTGCTGGTGCTCGGCACGGTGTACGTCGTGGTCATGGAATGGGACAATCCTGCGACTCTCGGCGGTCTCGACCCGGCATCCCGGATCCTGGCCGCCTTCTTCCACGCCGTCCAGGCCCGCACCGCCGGCTTCAACTCGCTCGACGTCGCGCAGATGTACGACGAGACCTGGCTCGGCACGGACGTGCTGATGTTCATCGGCGGCGGGCCCGCCGGCACGGCCGGCGGCATCAAGGTCACGACCTTCGCCGTGCTCTTCTTCATCGTCCTCACCGAACTCCGAGGCGGCACGGCCGTGAACGTGTTCGGCAAGCGTCTCTCGCGCGCCGTCCACCGCGAGGCGATCACCGTCGTCATCGTGGCGATCGGCGCCATCATGGCAGGGGTCATCGCGATCCTCGCGATCACGGACCTCGATCTCGATCAGGTGCTGTTCGAGGTCGTCTCCGCGTTCGGCACCGTCGGGATGTCCACGGGCATCACTGCGGGGCTCCCCGTCGCCGGACAGCTCATCCTCGTGGCGCTCATGTTCCTCGGCCGGATCGGGCCGCTGACCCTCGGCTCCGCCCTCGCCCTGCGAGAGCGGGCGACCGCCTACGAACTTCCCAAGGAACGTCCCGCTATCGGCTGACGCCGGCGCACGGACTCGAAAGGATCGCACATGACCAGGTTTCTCTCCTTCGGACAGGATGCCCGCCGCATCGCCGAGGCGGACTCCGTGGCCGTCATCGGCCTCGGCCGCTTCGGAACGTCTCTCGCCCTCGAGCTGATGGACTCCGGCACGGATGTCCTCGGCGTGGACGCAGACGAGTCCGTCGTGCAGTCGCTCAACGGCGCCCTGACCCAGGTGGTGCGGGCTGACTCGACCCGATTGGACGTGCTGGAGCAGCTCGCGATCGGGGACTTCGACCGGGTCGTCGTCGCGATCGGCAGCGACATCACCGCATCGATCCTCACGGCATCCCTGCTGCTGCAGCTGAACGTGCCTGTGATCTGGGCGAAGGCGGTCGACGAGCAGCACGGCGCGGTGCTCGAGCAGCTCGGCGTGCACAAGGTCGTCTATCCCGAGAAGGACATGGGACGCCGCGTCGCGCACCTCGTCCGCGGCGCCGCGGCCGACTACCTCGAGATCGACAAGGGCTACGCGGTCGTCAAGACCGTCGCCCCGCATTTCCTGCACGGCATCACGCTCACGGAGGGCGCCGTCCGCAACACGCACGGCGTCACGATCGCCGCGTACCGCAGCGCGGACGGCGACTGGCGCAACGCACAGGCCGACACCGTCCTCGGTGCCGGCGACGTCGTCCTGGTGGTCGGTCCGACCCGAGAGGTCGAGCGCTTCGCGCAACTGCGCTGAGCGCACCGCCCCGGGTAGACTGGGCTGCGGAGAGTCGGGAAGCCTGGTCGACGGCCCCGTCATCGACCCGAAAGGCGCCCATGTCGCGCACTCCCGCTCGCATCCGCAACATCTTCCCCTCGGCATCCAGAGCGGAATCGATCCGCGTCACCGAGATCCTCCGCAAGGAGACCGTCGGCGGCATCCTGCTGGTCGCCTTCGCCGCGATCGCCCTGATCTGGGCGAATTCCCCGTGGGCGGAATCCTACTTCGCGATCCGCGACTTCGAGATCGGCTACGAGCCGTGGCATCTGGAGCTGTCGTTGGGCGCGTGGGCGGCCGACGGGCTGCTGGCCATCTTCTTCTTCCTCGTCGGCCTCGAGCTCAAGCGCGAGTTCGTCGCCGGCGATCTGCGCTCCCCCAGCACGGCGATCGTGCCGATCGTCGCCGCCATCGGAGGGGTCGCGGTTCCCGCGGTCCTGTACGTCTCGGTCGTCGGAGTCTCCACCACCGAGGCGCAGGGCTGGGCGATTCCGACCGCGACGGACATCGCCTTCGCGGTCGCGGTGCTCGCGATCATCGGCTCGCATCTGCCGAGCGCCCTGCGGATCTTCCTGCTGACGCTCGCCGTCGTCGACGACCTCATCGCGATCGGCATCATCGCGATCTTCTACACCGAGTCGATCGAGTACGTGCCGCTGCTGCTCGCGCTCCTCACGATCGTGGTCTACGGCGCGATCGCACAGCGCTTCCGCCAGCTGTTCCACGTGCGCCCTGGCGCCGCCTGGCTGATTCTGCTGCCGCTCGGTTTCCTCGCGTGGGCGCTGATGCACGCCTCCGGCATCCATGCGACGATCGCCGGCGTCCTGCTCGGCTTCACGATCCCGGTGCTGCACAAGAAGGCCGACCGCTCCGAGGACGCCGGCCCCGGCCTGGCCGAGATCTTCGAACACCGCTTCCGCCCGCTGTCCGCCGGATTCGCCGTGCCGGTGTTCGCGTTCTTCTCGGCCGGCGTCGCGATCGGCGGGCCCGAAGGGTTCGCATCGGCGCTCAGGGATCCCGTGCTGATCGGTGTGGTCATCGGCCTCGTCCTGGGCAAGCCGATCGGCATCACCGCCGCCACATGGCTCATCACCCGCATCCGACGCATCAATCTCGATCCGTCGCTGCGGTGGATCGACATCGCCGGCGTCGGCGTGCTCGCCGGCATCGGATTCACGGTCTCCCTGCTCATCGTGGAGCTCAGCTTCGGCGAGGGCAGCGCGCACTACGACCACGGCAAGGTGGCGGTGCTCTCGGCATCCGTCATCGCGGCCCTGCTGGCCGCCATCG
The DNA here is from genome assembly GCF_045181065.1 of Microbacterium sp. M. Classification (GTDB taxonomy): domain Bacteria; phylum Actinomycetota; class Actinomycetes; order Actinomycetales; family Microbacteriaceae; genus Microbacterium. Next base: position 3,537,847 of record NZ_CP173721.1, read on the forward strand.
TGCTCGGGCTGCGCAATCGCCGCTACCGCAAGGCGGAGGAGGCCGCGGCCCTGGAGACGACCGAGGGCTGAGCGCCGCGCCACGCGGTACTGGCGCCGCGCCCACCTCGGGAGTAAGTTGACCAACGGAGTGCCGGGAAGTCTGGTCGGCGACGCATCGTCGTCCGTCGAAACTGGAGTGCACCCATGAACACCATCGATATTCAGGGACTCGACAAGTCGTTCGGGTCCGTCAAGGCACTGGATCGCCTCGACCTGACCGTCGCCCCCGGCGAGGTCCGCGGCTTCCTCGGTCCCAACGGCGCCGGCAAGTCGACCACGATCCGCGTGCTGCTGGGTCTGCTGCGCGCGGATGCCGGGACGGCCCGCCTGTTCGGCGGCGATCCGTGGGCGACTCCTGTGTCGCTGCACCGCCGGCTGGCCTACGTCCCCGGGGACGTGGCGCTGTGGCCGAACCTCACCGGCGGAGAGGCGATCGACTACCTGTCGCGACTGCGCGGCAAGCCGGACCAGCGCCGCAAGGCCGAACTGCTCGACCGCTTCGAGCTGGACCCCACCAAGAAGGCGCGCACGTACTCCAAGGGCAATCGACAGAAGGTCGCGCTCGTCGCCGCCTTCGCGAGCGATGCCGAGCTGTTCATCCTCGATGAGCCGACGAGCGGGCTCGACCCGCTGATGGAGGCCGTCTTCACGCAGCACGTGCGCGAGCTGAAGGCCCAGGGCACCTCGATCCTGCTGAGCAGTCACATCCTCAGCGAGGTCGAGAAGGTGTGCGACACCGTCACGATCATCCGTGCCGGACGCGCCGTCGAGTCGGGCACGCTGAGCAGCCTGCGCCGGCTCACCCGGTCGCGCGTGGTCGCCGTGGTTCCGCAGTACGACGGCAGTCTCGACGCGCACGACGGCGTCCACGGCCTGGAAGTCGAGATCGTCGACGGCGGCACGCGCATGAGCTTCGACATCGACGACGCGGCGTCCGGCGACGTGCTCGCTGGCCTCGCCCGCATCGGCGTCACATCGCTGACCGCGACGCCGCCGTCGCTGGAGGATCTGTTCCTGCGGCACTACGGCGACGAGATCGCCGAGAGCGAGCCGGCACGATGAGCACCGCGACCGTGACGCGACGCTCAGTCCGCACGCACGCCGATCCTCCGCTCGCCGGTCTCTGGCAGCTCTGCCGTCACATCGTGCGCCGCGACCGGGCGAGGCTGATCGTGTGGGCGGGCTCCATGACGCTGTTCGCGGTGTACTTCACGTTCGCGCTGACGACCGTGTTCGACGAGGCCGCACTGGCCGCGCGCGCCGCCGTGATGTCGACGCCCAGCGGCATCGTGATGGGCGGCCCTGGATACGGGCTGGACGACTACACGCCGTCCGTGGCGATGGCGAACGAGGGCATCACCTGGCTCGTGCTGTCGCTGGCGATCATGAGCATCCTGCACGTGGTGCGGCACACCCGCGCCGGAGAGGAGAACGGCACCTCCGAGCTGGTTCGTGCGAGCAATGTCGGCCGGCACACCACCGCGGTCGCGGCACTGCTGACCCTCACCGGCCACCTGCTGGTCATCGCGGTGCTCAGTGCGGGCGGAATGATCCTGGTCGGCGACGACGTGCCCGTCGAGGACGCGTTCGCGATGATGTTCGGCTGCGTGCTGGTCGCACTGGTGTTCGGCACGGTCGCGCTGGTGGCATCCCAGATCACGGCGCACTCGCGCGGGGCCACCGGCGTCTCGCTGATGATCTTCGCGCTGGCGTTCGTCGTACGCGCTGCCGGTGACCTGCAGGAGGTCGGCGGTTCGACGCTGTCGTGGTTCTCGCCGATCGCGTGGGCGCAGCAGATGCGCGCTTTCGTCGATCTGCGGTGGTGGCCGTTGGTGCTGCCCGTCCTCGCGACCGTCGTGCTGCTGTTCGGCGCGGCAGCGCTCGCGCGGCAGCGTGACTTCGGCGCCGGGCTCGTCGCCGACCGCCCGGGTCGCGCGGATGCCTCTGGCATGCTGCGCTCGCCGTTCGCGCTCGCCTGGACGCAGCAGCGCGGAGCGATGATCTGGACCGCGCTCGCGATGGGCCTCCTGTGGTACGGCGCCGGCACCATGATGTCGACGCTCAACGACATGGTCGCCGACCTGGTCGACGACAACCCGGTGCTGGCAGCGCTGTTCGGGTCGGACCCCTCGGCGTTCACATCATCCTTCCTCGGCGCGATGGTCGTGTTCATGGCGTTCGCCACCGGCGCCTACGCGGTGGTGATGGCCCAGCGCCCCAAGGCGGAGGAGTCGTCCGGTCGGCTGGAGATCGCACTCTCACGGCCGGTCGGACGTTCGCGTTGGCTGGCCGCGCAGTTGTCGATGGCCGCGATCGGCGCACTCGTGGTGCTCGCCGTCTCGGTGTACGGCATGTGGGCCGGTGCGGCACAGGTCGGGATCGACGAACCCGATCTCGGCGACTTCACCGTGGTGTTCGTCTCGTACTCCGTCGGCGTGCTGGTACTGCTCGCGGTGCCGGCCGCGCTCTACGGATGGGCGCCGCGCGCGACCGGTCTGGGTTGGGCGCTGCTCGCATTCGTCTTCATCGCCGACTTCTTCGGACCGCTGTTCGACCTCCCGGAGTGGGTGCAGGCGATCTCGCCGTTCCACTGGGTTCCTGATGCGTTCGCCGGCGACGTGGAGATGTGGGGCGTGCTCGGTGTCGCCGGGGTATGCGCCGCCCTGTTCGCCCTCGCGTTCTGGGGATTCCGGCGCCGCGACGTGGTGAGCACCTGACTCGAGCGACTCAGATCTCGCAGAACGACGCGGATCTCGCAGGCTTCACGCGGATTCCTGCGAGATCACTGCGATTCTGCGAGATGCGTGCGGCGGCTGTGCGGTGAGAGCTCCGTCTCAGGCGGCGGGAAGCGCGTGGAACCGCCGGTCGAAATAGACGACAGGGCGACCGAGGGGACCGTCCAGGACGTCGAGGACCTCGGCGATCACGACGGTGGACGATCCGACCGGAACCGTGTGCAGCGCGCGGCTGCGCAATGCCGCCCTGGCCGTGGGGAGGTGCGGCTCGCCGGTCTCGAGCACGCGCCAGCCCTGCTCGGGCGTGAAGCGCTCGGCGCCGCTGGTCGCGAACGCCTGAGCGAGCTCGGCGTGCGCGTCGTCGATGAGATGCACGACGAAGGTGTCGGCGGCGAGCAGGGCGCCGGCGCTGCCGGTGGCCCGCGTCACGGAGAACATGATGGCTGCGGGGTCGACCGCCACCGAGGAGACGCTGGATGCCGTGAGGCCCACGGGTCCTGCCTCGACGTTCGCCGTGATGATCGCGACACCGGAGGGGTGGGTGCGGAACGCCTTCTTCAGACCCTCGCCCACGGCGCTGGGCATCGGCGCGGCCGAGGTGAGCTGCGTGCTCATGCGACGCCCTCCTGCGGCGGAAGCGCCGCGATGAGCGGGTGGTCGAACGCGTACGCGCCGACCTTGGCCGCGCCACCCGGCGAGCCGATCTCGGCGAAGAACTCGACGTTCGCCTTGTAGTAGTCGGCCCATTCCTCGGGGACGTCGTCCTCGTAGTAGATCGCCTCCACAGGGCAGACCGGTTCGCAGGCACCGCAATCCACGCACTCGTCCGGGTGGATGTAGAGCGACCGTTCGCCCTCGTAGATGCAGTCCACAGGGCACTCGTCGATGCAGGCACGATCCTTCACGTCCACGCACGGCAGCGCGATCACATAGGTCATCCGGTACCTCTCTCACACTCCCCTCCACCGTAAAACCTCAAGTATGCTTGAGGTCAAATCGAGGAGGTGGCATGAGCGAAGCGACTGCGGCCCACGCGCCGGACGAGCAGCTCACGGTCGGCGAGATGAGCCGGCGAACCGGCGTCGCCGTGTCCGCCCTGCACTTCTACGAGCAACTCGGACTCATCGCGTCCACCCGCACCCCCGGCAATCAGCGGCGCTACGCCAGGCACATGCTGCGTCGGGTGTCGCTCATCACCGTCGCCAAGCGGCTCAGCATCCCGTTGTCCGAAGTGCAGGAGGTCTTCGCCGACGTGCCGATGACCGAGACGCCCAGCCACGAGGACTGGCAGCGCGCGTCGCGGCGCTGGAAGCACGAGCTCGAGCGGCGCCGCGAGGGCATCGAGCGGCTGGAGCGCGAGCTCACCGGCTGCATCGGCTGCGGATGCCTGTCGATGAAGGCGTGCCGGCTGCTCAATCCCGACGACGCGCTCGGGGCATCCGGAACGGGGCCTCGGCGACTCGACGACGAGACCGCCTGATTCACGCCGGCGGGAACCCGCCGGAGAGTCGACCGTGGAACGTCCCGCTCGCCTCGTTGAGCCCCACCAGCTCGACCGACTTCCCGTGCTGCGCGTACTTCGTCTCGATCGCGTCGAGGGCGGCGACCGTCGACGCATCCCACACGTGCGAACGGGACAGATCGATCACGATCCGATCCGGATCCGCGGCGTACTCGAACTGCGTGGTCAGGTCGTTGCTCGATGCGAAGAACAGCTCACCGTCCACGACATAGTGCGCGGCATCCGCATCGACCGTCCGCGTGACCGCGACGACGTGCGCGACCCGGCGCACGAACAGCACCGAGGCGATGAACACGCCGCCGACCACACCGACCGCGAGGTTGTGGGTGAGGAGCACGAGCACGACCGTCGAGATCATGACGAACGTCTCGCTCTTCGGCATCCGCTTCAACGTCGACGGGCGCACACTGTGCCAGTCGAACGCTCCGATCGCGACCATGATCATGACCGCGACGAGGGCGGCCATCGGGATCGTCGCCACGAAATCGCCGAACACGACGACGAGAAGGAACAGGAAGATGCCCGCGAAGAACGTGGAGATGCGCGTGCGCGCACCCGAGGACTTCACGTTGATCATCGTCTGGCCGATCACGGCGCATCCGCCCATGCCGCCGAGGAAGCCGGAGAGCACGTTCGCCGCACCCTGGGCCCAGCTCTCGCGGGTCTTGTCCGAGTGCGTGTCGGTGATCTCATCGACGAGCTTGGCCGTCATGAGGGACTCCATCAGTCCGACGACGGCGACGCCGAGAGCGAAGGGCGCGATGATCGTGAAGGTCTCCCATGTCAGCGGCACGTTCGGCAGGAACAGCGACGGCAGCGTCTCCGGCAGCTCACCCTGGTCGCCGACCGTCGGCACCTGGATCGCGAACACCAGCACCACAGCCGTGACGATGACGACCGAGATGAGCGGCGCGGGGATCACCTTCGTCAGGCGCGGCACGGCGATCATGACGAGGATGCCGAGGACGACGAGCGGATACACCAGCCACGGCACGCCGACCAGGTGCGGGATCTGCGAGCTGAACACGAAGATGGCGAGCGCGTTGACGAACCCGGTCATGACGCTGCGCGGGATGAACCGCATGAGTTTGGCGACGCCGAGCACGCCGAGGAGGATCTGGAAGACGCCGGCGAGGATGATCGTGGCGATGAGGTAGTCCAGGCCGTACGTCGGCGCCACCGGCGCGATCACGAGCGCCACCGCGCCCGTGGCCGCCGTGACCATCGCTGGTCGCCCGCCGAGGAAGGCGATCGAGACGGCCATGATGAACGACGAGAAGAGTCCGACCTTCGGGTCGACGCCGGCGATGACCGAGAACGCGATCGCCTCGGGGATGAGCGCGAGGCCTACGACGAGGCCGGCGAGCACCTCGCGGGTGAGCAGCCGCGGACGCTTCAGCACGGACAGCACCGACGGATCGTCCCGGTAGCGGGTGCGTTCTTCGACTGGGGATGACGCGGACATGGGGCTCCCCGTGGCATGTGAAAGCATGGACCGTCGAGCCGAATGCCCGACGGATCAACCCTAACGCGACGTGAGGGTTAGGAGGAAAGCGGATGCCGGAGACCATGCACATCGGCGAGCTCGCCGACCGCACCGGCATGTCGCTGCGCACGCTCCGCCACTACGACGAGATCGGACTCCTCACCCCCTCCGGCCGCTCGGAAGGCGGGTTCCGCCTGTACACCGACGACGACCTGCGCCGGCTGCTCGTGATCCGTCGCATGAAGCCACTCGGTTATTCGCTGGAGCAGATGGGCGATCTGCTCCGCGTTCTGGATGCCGCCGATGCCGGCGAAACCACCGAAGCACGCACGGTGCTGCAGGACTTCCGGGCCGATGCCGCGGAACGGCGCGACCGGCTGGCCTCGCAGCTCGAGATGGCCGACGAGTTCCTCGAGCAGCTCGACCGGATCTGATCCGGGGCATCCGTTCACCACAGCGACAGCGGGAGGCCACCTGGCCCTCCTAGTCTCACCGCGGCGAGATCCGCCCGAAGACAAGGAGAGCTCGAATGCCCGAACGACTGCCGATCAGCCGGCGAACCGTCCTCACCGCTGGGGCGGTCGGCGCCCTCAGCGCCGCCCTGCCGCTCGGTGCCGCAGCGGCCACCGCGAGCCCGCTGTCTGGCGCTGCGGCTTCCTCGTCCGGCAGTCCGAGCCGGAATGCCCCGAAGCTGCGGTTCCGCGCAGACGGCACGTTCAAAGTCGTGCAGTTCAACGACACCCAGGACGACGAGCGGACCGATCGTCGGACGGTGGAGCTGATGGAGAAGGTGCTCGATCAGGAGAAGCCAGACGCCGTGGTCATCAACGGCGACGTGATCACCGGCGGATGCGAGACGCGCCTGGCCGTCAAGCAGGCGATCAACAACGTCGTGCAGCCGATGGAGTCGCGGAAGATCCCGTGGGCGGTCACGTACGGCAACCACGACGAGGACTCGTTCGCCGCGTCGGGCGTCGACGAGGCGGGAATGCTCGCGATGTACCGCTCGTACGCGTACAACATGAACGCCGAGAACACCGAAGGAGTGACCGGGACCAGCAACACGATCGTGTCGATCGGCTCGGCGGCGAAGAAGAACCGCGACGCGTTCACGCTCTGGCTGATGGACTCGGGTCGTTACGCCCCCGGCGAGATCAACGGTCAGGACTTCGCCGGCTACCCGACCTGGGACTGGCTGCGCATGGATCAGGTCGCGTGGTATCGGGAGCAGTCGCAGCGCCTCGAGCAGCACCGCGGACGCAAGGTGCCAGGGCTCATGTTCCTGCACATCGCCCTGTGGGAGCACCGCTTCATGTGGTGGGGCGGCGTCGACACCCGCACCGCGGCCGATGCGGCGCGTGGCAAGGCACGCCACGGCATCGTCGGCGAGCGCAACGAGGACGAATGCCCCGGTCCGTTCAACTCCGGCATGTACAACGCGATCCTCGAGCGCGGCGACGTGAAGGGCGTGTTCGTGGGACACGACCACATCAACGACTACGTCGGCGACTACTACGGAGTCATGCTCGGCTACGCGCCGGGCACCGGCTTCGGCGCCTACGGGCTCTCCGGCGCCGAGCGCAATCGCATGCGCGGCGGCCGCGTGTTCGAGCTCACCGAGTCGGGGGATGACGTCGCGATCGCGACGCGCGTCGTCTACGCCCGCGACCTCGGCATCGACCTGACCGCGAACGACCAGCCCATGGAGCCGCTGCCCCTCGCCCCGCGTCAGGAGCAGGTCTGACCCGCACTCCGGACGCCGGCACATGATCCGGGTCGGATCCCGGACGCCTCACGCCCTTCTCGCCGTGTCGCCACCGCGACGTGCCGAGCCGGCACCGAGGCGTCCGGGTCCGGCGCACCGCCACCGCCCTCGCCGACCGAAGGTTCTGGCCGATCGGCCGATGCCTCGGATGGCTCCCCGCCGCGACGCTGAGGGCATGACCACCTCCTCCCTCGCGACCCGCGAATCGCGCGGTGTCAGCCGCGACGCGTTCATCGCCACCGGCCTGCTCGCCCTGACTCTCATCCCCTCGGCCGCCGGCGCCTTCCGCGTCGGCGAGATCGCCGCGGGAGCACCGATCACAGCGGCGAACACGCGGTTCATGGAGATGCCGCTGCCCGTCGTCCTGCACATCATCGGCGCGCTCGTGTACTCGGGGATCGGCGCGTTCCAGTTCCTCCCCCGGCTGCGCTCGCGCCACATCGGATGGCACCGCTTCGCCGGCCGATACCTGCTCGTGCCCGCCGGCGTCGCCGTGGCGCTGAGCGGTCTCTGGATGACCGCGTTCTACGACGTCCCGCCGATCGACGGCCTCGGGCTGCAGGTCTCGCGCTATCTCGTCGGCACGCTCATGCTGGCGTTCCTCGTGCTGGGCGTCTGCGCCGTGCTGCGCCACGACATCGGCGCTCATCGAGGCTGGATGATCCGCGCCTACGCGCTCGCCATGGGCGCCGGGACGCAGGTGCTCACGACGGCGCCGTTCGTCGCGCTGTTCGGCCCGCCGGACGAGTTCTGGCGGCTCGTGCAGATGGATGCCGGGTGGCTCATCAACATCGTCGTGGCCGAGGTCATCATCCGCCGCGGACGCGCTCGACAGGCGGTCGCGTAGCATGCGTGGCGTGGACACCCTCAGCGATCCGCGCGCTCCTCGGCGCCGCGATGCCGTGCTCGCGGTCGCGCTCATCGCGCTGGCGATCGCCGAAGGGATGCTGCGACGCGACCTCCCCTGGCCATGGGCGACGGTCGGCGTCACCGTGGTCCTGCTCGCCGGACTCCCGTGGCGGCGCCGTCACCCGCTGATCCTCACGGTGGCCATGGCCGTCGTCACGACCGGCTTCGCGATCATCCAGGCGCTGTCCGGTGTCCCGCAGTCCGGTCTGGGGGCGATGTTCGCGCTGCTGCTCGTGCCGTACGCGCTGTTCCGCTGGGGGACGCGCGTCGAGCGGATCGTCGGCTCGGTCGCACTCGGAATCGGCGTGCTCGTCTCGGCATCCCTCGCCACCGCCCCGGCGGCGGATCGGGCGATCGGTGCCGTCGTCGGCGTGCTGTTCGTCGGCACCGCCTGCCTGACCGGAGCGCTGCGGCGAGAACGGGCGGCGTCTCTGGAGCGCGAGATCGCGATGGCGCGCGTGCAGGAGCGGACCGCCCTGGCGCGCGATCTGCACGACACCGTCGCGCACCATGTCTCCGCGATCGCGATCCGGGCGCAGGCCGCGACCGCTCGCGGCCCGCACAGCGCGGAGGTCGCCGATTCCCTGGCGGTGATCGAGCAGGAGGCGAGCGCCGCGCTCGCTGAGATGCGCACGATCGTGGGAGCCCTCCGCCAACCGGTCGAGTATGCACCGACCAGGGGGCTCGACGACGTCGCGGCTCTCGCGACGAACGGTCCGCCGCCGGTCTCGGTTCGCATCGACGTGGCAGCCGCGCTGCCTCAGCTCGTCGCCCTGACGCTCTACCGCGTCGCACAGGAGGCCGTGACCAACGCGCGACGCCACGCGATCGGCGTGCGTCGCATCGACATCGACGTGCGTGCCGAGGGCGATGCCGTGGTGCTGACGGTCGGCGACGACGGCCGACCGACCGCGACGATGGGCGAGGGCTATGGACTGCGCGGCATGACGGAGCGCGTGGCTCTGCTGGGCGGACAGCTGGAGGCCGGCCCCGGCGCCGACGGCGGATGGATGCTGCGCGTACGGATCCCTCGGGGCACGTCATGATCCGCGTGCTGATCGCCGACGATCAGGAGACGGTGCGCACCGGCCTCCGGCTTCTGCTCGAGACGCTCCCGGACATCGAGGTCGTCGGCGAGGCTCCGGATGGGACGAGCGCCGTCGCCGCCGCCCGAAGGCTGCGCCCCGACGTCGCACTCGTCGACATCCGGATGCCGGGGCTCGACGGCATCCAGGTCACCGAGGTGCTCGCCGGCCCAGGCGTCGACGACCCGATCGCGGTCGTGATCATCACGACGTTCGACCTCGACGAATACGTGCTCGGCGCGCTGCGCGCCGGAGCCAAGGGATTCCTCTTGAAGGATGCCGGTGGCGCGCTCATCGGCGAAGCGATCCGAGCCGCCGCCGATGGCGACTCCCTCGTGTCGCCGCGCGTGACGACGCGGCTCCTGTCCGCCTTCGCGACGCGCCGCCCGACGACCGCCCCGACCGAGCCGCTCACGGCACGAGAGGAGGAGGTGCTCGCGCTGCTGAGCGCAGGCCTCACGAACGCCGAGATCGGCGACCGGATGTTCGTCTCGATGGGGACCGTGAAGGCGCACATCGGCGCAATCCTGCTCAAGCTCGGCGTGCGCAACCGCGTCGAGGCGGCCATGTGGGCGTACGACACCGGTCGGGCGCGGGAATGAGGGCAGTCGTCTGCACGGCCTACGGTGCACCGGACGTGCTGGCCATCCGCGATGTGCCGATGCCGGAGCCGCGAGCCGGCGAGGTCCGCATCCGCACGGTCGCGACGACCGCGCACGTCGGCGATGCCCGCATCCGACGGGCCGACCCCTTCGCGGCCCGCCTCGCGTTCGGCCTGTTCCGCCCACGACGCGACCTGATCCTCGGCTTGGAGTCGGCCGGCGTGGTGGATGCCGTCGGCACCGGAGTCTCGACCTTCGCGGCCGGCGACGAGGTGATGGCCTTCTGCGGCTTCGAACTGGGTGGCAATGCCGAGTACCGCTGCCTGCCGGTGGACAGCCTCGATCCGCAGAAGCGCGGCGCGATCGTGCGCAAACCCGCGTCGCTGAGCTTCGAGGCGGCTGCGGCACTCCCGACCGGAGCGATGACCGCCCTGAAGAACCTGCACAAGGCGGGCCTCAGCGCCGGCCACCGCATTCTCATCAACGGCGCCTCGGGGAGCCTGGGGACCTTTGCGATCCAGCTCGCGAAGCACGTGGGTGCCGAGGTCACCGCGGTCTGCAGCGCACGCAACCGCGACCTGGTCGAGAGCCTCGACGCGGATGCGGTCGTCGACTACGGCACCGAGGATTTCACGCGCCTCGGTCCGCGCTTCGACGTCGTCTACGACGCGGTGATGACGTCGTCCCCGCGTGCGTGCCGCGGCCTGCTGCGGCCGGGCGGCGTGCACGTGCGCAACGCGGGGCTGTCGCGTATCACGCGCGACGATCTGCAGCACGTCGCCGATCTCGCCGGTCGGGGCGTGCTGCGACCGGTGATCGACCGCGTCCTGCCGCTCGACGAGGTCGTCGAGGCACACCGCCACGTCGACACCGGCCGCAAGCGCGGTCATGTCATCCTGACGCTGTGAGGTGGCGTCCCGACCCGCCGCCCGGCCCCTTCCGCCCGGCAGACCCCGTCTTAGTGGCGAGACCTCTCCGTATTCGTGCGAATACGGAGAGGTCTCGCCATTCACGAGAGGTCTCGAGGGAGAGGGCGGGTCTCACACCAGGACGAAGGGTGCTTTCAGCAGCGTCTCCCCGCGGGACGACGGCCCGACGAGCAGGCTGAACTCGCCGGCTTCGACGATCCGATCGCCCGCGGCATCCACGATCGTGCAGTCCGCGACCGGGATCTCGATCCGCACGCGCTGGGCTTCCCCCGGCTCGAGATCGACCTGACGGTACGCCTTCAGTTCGCGGTCGGCCCAGCTGACCGACGTGACCTCGTCGCGGACGTAGACCTGCACGGTCTCGCGCACCGGACGCTCCCCCGTGTTCGTCACGGTGACCTCGGCGTTCACGACGTCGCCGTCGACGGAGGCGGACAGATCGGCATACGAAACGGTCGTGTACGACAGCCCGTCGCCGAACGCCCAGACCGGGGCCTGGGTCAGGTCGGCGTAGCGGTGACCGTGCTGACCGCGGATCTGGTTGTAGTACGTCGGCTGCTGCCCGGCATGCCGTGCGAACGAGATGGGCAGGCGCCCAGACGGCTCGATCGCCCCCGTGATCAGCTCGGCGAGCGCGCGCCCGCCCTGCATCCCCGGATTCGCCGCCCAGATCACGGCCGCAGCCTGCGACACGGATGCCGGCAGCACGAGCGGCTTCGACGCCAGCAGCACCACGATCACCGGCTTCCCGGACGCGATGAGTGCGTCCAGCAGCGCGTTCTGACCGCCGACCAATTCGAGCGTCGCGGTGGAGCGGCCCTCGCCGTACAGTTCGACACGGTCCCCGACGACGGCGACGACGACGTCGGATGCCGCGGCGATCGCCGTCGCTTCGGCGATCTGCTCGACATCCGGGGCCGCCGGGGTGAACCTCCGGTCCCACGGCACGGGATTCAGCGCGTCTGCGGGGCTTTCGAACGCGATGATGTCGGCACCTCGCGCCGCACTCACCGACCAGCCGTCGACGGCGCGGAGTCCGTCGAGCACCGTGGTGATCATCTCGCGCGGCTGCTCGTCGAGCCAACCGGCCTGACCGGACCCGCCCGCCCAGTCGCCGAGTTGCTCCTGCGCGTCATCGGCCAGCGGTCCGACGACCGCCACGCGCAGCGGCGCAGCCGGCCGAAGAGGGAGCGTTCCGTCGTTCTCGAGCAGCACGATCGACCGCCGGGCGACCTCGAGGTTGAGCTCGGCGTGCGCGGCGCTGCCGACGACGGCATCCACATCCTCACCGGGCAGTCGAGGGTCCTCGAACAGTCCGAGCTCGAACTTCAGGGTGAGGATGCGGGCGACGGCCGCGTCGAAGGCGTCGTCCGTCAGAAGACCCTTCGCGACGGCATCCAGAGCCCCCTCGAAGAAGTCGGGCGTGTTCATCACCATGTCGTTGCCCGCCCGCACCGCAGCGGCGGCGGCGTGCGTGTAGTCGGGCTGCACATGCTGCTCCCACACCATGCGACCGACGTTGTCCCAGTCCGTGATGAGCGTGCCGGTGTATCCCCACTCGCCGCGCAGGACGTCGCTGAGCAGCCAGTCGTTCACGGTGATCGGCACGCCGTCCGTCGACTGATAGCCGAGCATGAAGGTGCGGCATCCCTCACGGGCGACGCGCTCGAACGGCGGCAGGAACCAGCTGCGCAGCTTCCGCCGCGAGATGTCGGCCTCGGAGGCATCCCTCCCGCCCTGCGTCTCGGAGTATCCGGCGAAGTGCTTGGCCGTCGCGAGGATCGCGGTCGGGTCGTCGAGCCCGTCGCCCTGGTAGCCGCGCACCATGGCGCTGGCGAGCTCGCCGATGAGGAACGGGTCCTCGCCGAAGGTCTCGTTCACACGCCCCCAGCGCAGGTCGCGGGCGATGCAGAGCACGGGCGAGAAGGTCCAGTGGATGCCCGTGACAGCGACCTCCTGGGCGGTCGCCCGTGCGACCTTCTCGACGAGCTCGGCATCCCAGGAGGCCGCCATCCCGAGCTGGGTCGGATAGATCGTCGCCCCAGGCCAGAACGAGTGGCCGTGTATGCAGTCCTCCCCGACGATCAGCGGGATGCCGAGGCGCGTCTCGAGGGTCAGTTCACGCGCCCGGATGATTCGTTCGGGCGAGGTGTGCAGGATCGAGCCGACATGACGGCGCAGGATGTGGTCGTCGAGGTCGTCGCGGGCATCCAGCTGCAGCATCTGGCCGACCTTCTCCTCCACCGTCATGCGGCTGAGGAGATCGGCGACGCGGTCTGCGACGGAGAGAGAGGGATCGAGGTACGGGAGGGTCTGAGTCTGCAGCGTCATTTCTTCTTGTTCGTTTCGGTCGTCTCGGCGACGGGTCGGACGGCCGTGACGGCGTCGTTGACGTTCAGCCCCTTCTTCTTCATGGCGCGGGCCCGCTCGCCCGCGGAGCGCAGCCGCGGGTTGACGTACTCGTCGATGCCGAAGTTGATCAGCGCGAGCGCGACGCCGATGAACGCGATGCAGAGGCCAGGGGGAAGGTACCACCACCACTGGTTCTGTCGGAACGCACCCTGCGCGGACGCCCAGTTCAGGATCGTCCCCCAGTTGTAGGTCGTGACGGGGATCACGCCGATGTACGACAGCGTCGTGAGCGCGAGGATGGCCGCGGTCACCGTCCCGACGAAGCTCGCCGCGATCAGCGCCATGAGGTTGGGCAGCATCTCGACCGTGATGATGCGGTGCAGCGGCTCGCCGTTGGCACGTGCGGCCTGGATGAAGTCGCGGTTGCGCAGCGACATCGTCTGCGCCCGCAGCACGCGCGCTCCCCAGGCCCATCCGGTGAGGCCGAGCACGGCGGCGATCACCCACAGCGGCGGCTCCTCGAACATCGCGGCGACGATGATGATGAGCGGCAGGCCCGGAATGACGAGGAAGACGTTCGTCATCGCCGACAGCGACTCGCTCTTCCAGCCCCGGATGTACCCGGCGATCACGCCGACGGTGATGGCGATGACGGTCGCGATCGCCGCGGCGAGGAAGCCGACGACGATCACGCCGCGCGTGCCGTGGATGACCTGGCTGAGCACGTCCTCGCCGATGTGGGTCGTCCCCAGCCAGTGATCGGCGGAGGGCGGTTCGAACCGGCGGGTGTTGTCGACCTGGGTCGGCGAATACGGCGCCAGCACATCGGCGAAGATCGCGATCAGGACGAAGAACGCCAGGATGGCGAGGCCGGCGAGTGACTTGCCGTTGCGGAACATCGCGAACGCGGAGGCGACCTTCGACCAGAACGAGTCGGAGTGGTCGGCGGACGGCGCGGCTGTGCGCACGGCGTACGTGTCCGGGGCAGCCGTCTCGGCCGCGGGACTGCGGGTGGGGGTCGGTGCGTTCATGCTCAGGCCTCCGTCTGGCGCGTGCGCGGGTCGAGGAATGCGTAGGCGACGTCGGCGAGGATGTTCGCGACCAGCACCGACAGCGTGATCACCAGGAACACGCCCTGCATGAGCGCGTAGTCCTTGGCGTTGGTGGCATCGAGCAGGAGCTTGCCCACGCCGGGATAGCTGAACACCATCTCCATGACGATGGTGCCGCCGACGATGAAGCCGATCGACAGCGCGAAGCTCTGGATCTGCGGCAGCACCGCGTTGCGGGCCGCATAGCTCCACAGCACCCGCTGATTCGTCATGCCCTTGGCCTGGGCGACCGTGATGTAGTCCTCGTCGAGGACGGTCAGCATCATGTTGCGCATGCCGAGCATCCAGCCGCCGAGGGAGGCGATGATGATGGTCACCGCCGGCAGCGTGCCGTGGTGGATCACCTCGCCGATGAACTCGAACGACCACTCCGGTCGCGTTCCGACGCCGTACGCCTTGCCGATCGGGAACCAGCCGAGGTTCACCGAGAACAGGGCGATCGCGAGCAGCCCGAGCCAGAAGTAGGGGATCGTCCCGAGGAACGTCGTGATCGGGATCAGCGCGTCGGCGCGGCTGCCGCGGCGCCATCCGACGAACGCGCCGCCGATCGTGCCGATCGCGAACGAGATGATGGTGGCGAAGCCGACCAGGCCGATCGTCCACGGCAGCGCCTGCGAGATCACCTCGGTCACGGGGCGCAGCCCGTGCAGCAGCGAGACGCCGAGGTCGCCGCGCAGCAGCAGCCCCCAGTACTCGATGTACTGCTGGAACATCGACTTGTCCGTGTCCAGGCCCAGCAGGGACCGCAGGGCATCCGCCGCTTCCGGCGACACGTTGCGGTTGCGGGCGAGGTACTGATCGACCGCGTCGCCCTTCATCATGCGCGGAACGAAGAAGTTGATCGTGAGCGCCGCCCACAGCGTGAACAGGTAGAACGCGGCGCGGCTGCCGATGAAGCGCCACGGCACGCGTGCTCGGGAGGAGACGACGCGGGTGGCGGTCGTGCCCGTGGCGACGGCGTCGGTCCGCGTCGGCTCGATGCGCGGTTCGGTGACGGTCATCGGGTTCCTCCTGCCGTGCCGGATGCCGAGGCGAAATGCTTGTCCGGATCGGGCGATGCCGCGCGCAGTTCCTGCGTGTACGGATCCTGCGGACGGAGGATCACGTCGTCGGCCGAACCCCGCTCGACGATCCGCCCCTGGTTGAGCACGATGATCTCGTCGCTGAAGTGCCGGGCTGTGGCGAGGTCGTGGGTGATGTAGAGCACACCGAGCCCCTCCTCGCGCTGCAGGTCGGCGAGCAGGTTCAGCACGCCGAGACGGATAGACACGTCCAGCATCGACACCGGCTCATCCGCGACGAGGAGCGATGGACGCGACGCGAGCGCCCTGGCGATCGCAACGCGCTGGCGCTGTCCACCGGACAGCTCGTGCGGGCGGCGGTCGATCACGGCATCCGGGATCAGGCGGACCCTTTCCAGCAGACGCCGCACCTCGGCATCCTGCTGCGCCTTCGGAACCACCCCGTGCAGGCGCAGCGGCCGCTCGATGTGGTAGCCGATCGAGTGGTACGGGTTCAGCGAGGCGAACGGATCCTGGAAGACCATGCGCAGGCGCTGGCGGTAGGTGCGCAGCCCCTTGCCGCGGCGCGGCACCGGAACGCCGTCGAGCAGCACGGCGCCCTGCGTCGGCGACTCGAGCTGTGTGAGGATCTTCGCGATCGTGGATTTGCCGCTGCCGGATTGACCGACGAGCCCGATCGTCTGACCGGAGCGCAGCGTGAAAGTGACGTCGTCGAGGGCCTTGATCTGCCCGGCGCCGCGGACGTTGTAGACCTTCGTGACATGCGAGAACTCGAGCGCGGTCATCGCACCACCATCCCCTTCTCTCCGGTGAGTCTCGGGAAGGACGCCAGGAGCGTCCGGGTGTAGTCGTCCTGCGGCGCGTTCCAGATCCGCTCCGCGGTGTCGAGCTCGACGATCTCGCCGTCGCGCATGATCGCGATGCGGTCGCTGATCTCCAGAAGCAGCGGCAGATCGTGCGTGATGAAGATGACGGAGAAGCCGAACTCGTGACGCAGCTGCGAGATCTGACTGAGGATCTCGCGCTGCACGAGCACGTCGAGCGCGGTCGTCGGCTCGTCCATGACCATCAGCTGCGGGCGCAGGGCCAGCGCCATCGCGATCATGACGCGCTGGCGCATGCCACCGGAGAGCTCATGCGGGAACGACCGGGCGCGATCCGCACCGACCTTCACGATCTCGAGCAGCTCGGCCGCTTCCGCGCGGCGCTGGCGTGCGCTGAGCTGCGGACGATGGATCTCGAACACGTCCTCCAGCTGCGACCCGATCGTCGCGACCGGATTCAGGGCGTTCATCGCGCCCTGGAACACCATCGACACCTTGTCCCAGCGGAAGCGGCGCATCTGCTCGGCATCCAGGGCGTTGATGTCGACGTCGCCCTCGGCGGCGTCATGGAAGACGACGGACCCGCTCGTGATCACGGCGGGGGCGCGCAGCAGGCGCTGGATGCCGTAGGCGAGTGTGGTCTTGCCGCATCCGGATTCGCCGGCGAGGCCGAGGATCTCGCCGCGCTGCAGCTCGAGGGTCACGTTCTTCACGGCCGCGACGGGTGGTTCGACGTCGTACACGACCGAGAAATCGCGCACGGTGAGCAGGGGGTCTGGCATGGAGGTCCTTTCCGCCGTCGCTCGTCGGGCGGGGCCCGGTGAGGCCCCGCCCGACGAGCGAGGGGATTACTTGGCGGTCAGCTTCGAGAGGACCTGCACGACGCCGGGCTGGGTCGGGTCGCCCGACGCGTACTGGTCGTCCTCACTCGGCCACCCGACGTAGTTGCGGGTGTTGAACTCGCCCAGCAGAGGGTGCGCACCCAGCGGGATCGCCGGGACGTCCTCGGCGAACGACTGCTGCAGCACGGCGGATGCCGCGGCGCGCTCGTCGTCGGATGCCGCGTTCGCGTAGGTGTTCAGCGCCTCGGTAACCGCAGGGTCGTCGTAGCGGCCGAAGTTGAACTGCGCCTTGCCGTCGACGATCCACTTCGGATCCATGGTCGAGGTGTACAGGCCGTACACGTTGCCGGTGTCCTCGAGCCAGTGGATGATCGCCTGGAAGGTGCCCTCCTGGCGGGCGGCGTCCCAGCCACCCCAGTCGGGCTGATCGACCTTGACCTCGATGCCGAGGGCCGCGTCGAGCTCTTCCGCGATCAGCGCCTGCTCGGTGTTCCAGTCGCTCCAGCCGGCCGGAACCGAGATCGAGAAGGTGACGGGTGCGCCGTCGGGATCGACGAGCTTCTCGTCCGCCCAGGTGTACCCGGCATCCGTCAGGATCTGGCGCGCCTTGTCGATGTCGACCGAGTACTCGGTGCTCGCGAACTCGTCGATGATCTCGTCGGCGAGCACGTCGCCCAGTCCGGTGACGTTCCAGATCGGCTCGCTCGCGCCCTCACGCGCCACGTCGACATAGGCCTGCCGGTCGATCGTCCAAGCCAGCGCCTGACGCAGCGCGGGGTCGTCGAATGGCTCGGCTTGCAGGTTGAAGAACAGGGTGCCGGCTCCTGCGGTCGGCGAGACGAGGAACTGGTTGTCCTCGTCGGCAGCGAGGTAGCTGTCCTCGATCTGGGGGATGAAGGCCTGCGCCCAGTCGGCGTCGCCGGACACCAGCGCCGTGGTCAGCGCCGCGTTGTCGCCGTAGGAGACGTAGTTCAGCGCGGGGACAACCGGCTCGCCGCCCCAGTAGTCCTCGTTCGCGAGAAGAGTGACGGACTCGGTGGTCCAGTTGTCGAGCACGTACGGGCCGGTGCCGACGGCGAGCCCGTCCTCGGTGAGCGGGTCGGTGTTGGGGTCTTCGATGTTCTCCCAGATGTGCTTCGGGACGATCGGCGTGTGGAGCACGCGCGCCTGCGCGGTGTACTTCGAGTTGCCGAACTTCAGCGTGATCTTGTCGCCGTCGACGGTCGCGCCCTGATAGTTGAGTCCGGAGGAGTCGGTCAGCTTGCCGCTGAGGAACTGGTCGAAGGTGAAGACGATGTCGTCGCCGGTGAACGGCTCGCCGTCGCTCCAGGTGACGTCGGCGCGCGGCACGACGGTCAGCTCGGTGTAGTCGTCGTTCCACTCGACGGATTCGGCGAGCCACGGGGTCGTACCGAGGTCGCCGGTCGGGTTCACGAGGGCGAGGGGTTCGAAGACGACCTTGGCGTAGCCGTACTTCGAGGCGGACGAGTCGCCCAGATAGGGGTTGTGCGACTCGGTGGTGATCGCGCCGTCCGGCTTGGCGATCGTCAGCGCCGGCAGGTCGCCACCAGCGCTGCCGCCGTCGTCACCGCCGCCTGACGCGCAGCCGGCCAGAACCGAGGCGCCGAGGGCCGCGACGGCGAACCCGGCGATGAGGGACTTTCTGAGCTTCATTGCTTCTCCTTGGACACGGTCATCGTGCTGTGGGTGTAACTTACTGGCGAGAAAGTAAGATGATGTGAGGTTACCGATCGGTAAGCTGGTTGGCAAGTCACAGAACCGCAACGGAAAGAGGGACCGTGGCACACAGCGAGGATGCCGTGCGCACCCGCCCCGCGACGCGCGCGAAGCGCGAGCAGATCCTCAAGGCGGCGGTGGAGATCTTCGGCAACAAAGGGTCGACGAACGGCACGCTCGCCGACGTCGCCGAGCAGGTCGGCATCACGCACGCCGGAGTCCTGCACCACTTCGGCTCGAAGCAGAAACTGCTGCTCGAGGTGCTCGCGTACCGCGATCAAGCCGACGTCCAGGATCTCGAATCCCAGCGCATCCCGTACGGCCCCGAACTCTTCGTGCACCTCGTCAAGACAGCGTTCGAGAACGAGAAGCGGCCGGGAATCGTGCAGGCGTACACGGTGCTCTCGTCGGAGTCGGTCACCGATGAGCACCCAGGTCGCGAGTACTTCGAGGAGCGCTACACGACGCTCCGTCGCGAGGTGTCCGATGCCTTCGCCGAGCTCTGCGCCCAGGAGGGGGTCACCGACACCGAGACGGTGGCCGCGGCATCCGCTGCGATCCTGGCCGTCATGGACGGCCTGCAGCTGCAATGGCTGCTGCATCCGGAAGTCGTCGAGCTCGGCGCGGCCAGCGAGTTCGCGATCCGGGCGATCGTGAACGCGGTCGTGCACCCCGGCCCCGAGCTGTCGGACTACGTCACGGGCTGACCTGCACGGCTAGGGTGAAGCCATGACGATCGACCTCGAAGCTCTGTACATCGATCTGCACCGGCATCCCGAGCTGTCCTTCCAGGAGACGAGGACGGCCGGAATCGCCGCCCAGCACCTGCGCGATCTCGGGCTCGAGGTCGAAGAGGGCGTCGGTATCACCGGAGTCGTAGGCCTGCTCCGCAACGGCGATGGGCCGACCGTCTGGCTGCGCGCCGACATGGACGCGCTTCCGGTTCAGGAGCAGACCGGTCTCCCGTATGCGAGCACGGCGACCGGAATCGATCCTGCCGGGAACACCGTCCCTGTCATGCATGCCTGCGGGCACGACATGCACGTCACCGCGATGATCGGGGCCGTCGAGCAGCTCGTCGCCACGCGCGCCGAGTGGTCGGGCACCGTCGTCATCCTGATCCAGCCCGCCGAGGAGTACGGCGCCGGGGCGCGGGCGATGCTGGATGCCGGCATCCTCGATCGATACCCGAAGCCCGACATCGTGCTCGGTCAGCACGTCACGCCGCTGCCCGCCGGCATCATCGGGGTGCGCAGCGGCACGCAGATGGCGGCGTCCGACGGGCTCACCGTCACTCTTCACGGCCGCGGCGGACACGGATCGCGCCCCCACACCACGATCGATCCGGTGGTCATGGCCGCGGCGACCGTGATGCGCCTGCAGACCATCGCCTCGCGCGAGACCGACCCGCAGGGCGTCGCGGTCGTCACCGTCGGCTCCATCCACGCAGGGCTCAAGAACAACATCATCCCGACCGAAGCGACGCTGGAGCTCAGTCTGCGCTACCCGGACGACGCCTCGCGCTCCGCCGTCCTCGCGAGCGTCGAGCGGATCGTGCGCGCCGAGGCGCTGGCGTCCGGCGCGGAGGAGGAACCCGAGATCCGCACCGACCACACGCTTCCGCCCACCATCAACGATGCGGATGCCGTGGCCCGCGTGACCGCGGCCTTTCAGCGCGAACTGGGCGAGACAGCCGTGATCGACCCCGGAATGATCACCGGCAGCGAAGACGTCTCGTGGTTCGCGAGGGATGCCGACGTTCCGCTGGTGTTCTGGTTCTGGGGCGGGGTCGACCCGGCGGCGTTCGCCGCGGCCACGGCGAACGACACGGTCGCCCACGACATCCCGACCAACCACTCGCCGTTGTATGCGCCCGAGATCCACCCGACCATCGAGGTCGGCGTCACAGCCTTGGCGACGGCGGCCAGGGAGTTCCTGGTCAGTTCGCGCTGACGGGCCGCCAGCGCGCCACGCCGCCGGCGCCGGTGAGCCGGTGCGCGATCACCCGCAGCTGTCGCGCCTGCGACGCGGTGAGCCGGTCGAGCACCAGCTCGTGGACGAGTCGCGCGTGACCAGGCGTCGCCTGATCGACCTTGTCGCGCCCCTGGTCCGTGAGCACCGCCAGGGTGTACCTGCCGTCGCCTGGATCGGGTGTGCGCCGCATCCATCCTCGGTTCTCCAGGCGCGTGGCCGCCCGCGACAGCCGAGACAGAGAGCTGTTGGCGTAGGCGGACAGCTCGCTCATCCGCAGCGTCGCCTCGGGAGCCTGCGCGAGCGCATAGAGCACTCCGTACTCGAAATGCGTCAGCTGAGCGTCGCGCTGCAGCTGCGCATCGAGCGCGGAAGGCAGCCATTCCAGCACCGTCGCCAGCGCGGCCCAGGTCTCGAGATCATCGCCGGTCAGGGCGTCATCCGGGGCAGGATCGGTCATGCCCCCCAGAGTACCGTCGATTCCCATTTGACTTGACCGAGAAAGTCATCTTCACTTGACGAGGAAAGTCAATCGACGCAAGACGACAAGGAGCGACATGGATCTGGGGCTCACGGGCAAGAGGGCGTTCATCAGCGGATCGACGCAGGGCATCGGCTTCGCGGTCGCCGCGGAGCTGGCGCGAGCAGGTGCAGCGGTCGTCATCAACGGTCGTGACGAGCATCGCCTGCTCGCGGCGATCGACGCGCTCGCGGCGATCGCCCCCGAGGCCGACGTCACGGGCATCACCGCGGATTTCGCCGACGCGGATCAGGTGCAGCGGCTGGTCGATCAGCTCGGCGAGATCGACATCCTGATCAACAACGTCGGGATCTTCGGCCTCCAGGACTTCGCGACGATCCCGGATGCCGAGTGGCAGCGGTACTTCGAGATCAACGTGATGAGCGGCGTGCGCCTGTCCCGGCACGTGCTGGCGGGGATGCTCGCGCGAGACTGGGGCCGCATCATCTTCCTCTCGAGCGAGTCCGGGATCGACGTTCCGGCCGACATGACGCACTACGGCATGACCAAGGCGGCCATGATCGCCCTCGCCAACGGATTGGCGAAGACGACGCGGGGCAGTCGGGTGACGGTGAACTCCGTCATCGGCGGTCCGACGCTCTCGGATGGCGTCGCGCAGACGATCGAGCAGATCGCCCTGGCGCAGCGGATCGACGCCGCCGAGCTCGCATCGACGATCGCCGCCGGCAACACCACTTCGCTGCTGCAGCGGTTCATCGAACCGACCGAGATCGCCGACATGGTCGCCTATCTGGCGAGCACGAGAGCGTCGGCCACCAACGGCGCCGCCCTCCGCGCTGACGGCGGGACGTTGACGACCACCCTCTGAGGCGGCGCTCTCCCGGACCTCGGCCTCCCCCGCGGCCCGGCGCCCGCTGATCTACGCTGAGGGGATGATGGAGCCTACCCCGCCCTCGCACCCGCGACGGTCTGAGCGCTCGGATGCCCGCGGGCGTTGCCGGGCAGCGTGCCCGGCGACGCCCGCTCAGACCTGAACGATGCGCGGCGGCGCCGGCGCGAGCTGACGGTTCGGCGACCCGTGGGCTTCGCGGTGCAGCCGCTCCATGCGCACGTCGAGTTCGGCGGCGGCATCCGCGGCATCCGACAGGCTGTCCACCAGGTGCGACGGGACCTGATTCGAGAACTTGTAGTAGATCTTGTGCTCCAGGCTCGCCCAGAAGTCCATCGCGATGGTGCGGAACTGCACCTCAACCGGGACCGACAGCGCGCCGGTGGAGAGGAACACCGGCACCTCGAGGATCGCGTGCAGGCTCTTGTAGCCGTTCGGCTTCGGGTTGGCGATGTAGTCCTTGACGACGCGGACCGTGATGTCGTTCTGCGCGGTGAGCAGATCGAAGAGCCGGTACACGTCGGCGACGAAGCTGCAGGTGACGCGGACACCGGCGATGTCGGTGATCTCGGCGCGGATGCGATCGAAGTCGGGCTCCGCGATGCCCTTGCGGGCGATCTTCTCGACGATGCTGTCCGGCGACTTCAGGCGGCTCTTGACGTGCTCGATCGGGTTGTAGGCGTGGTCGTGCGTGAACTCGTCGCGCAGGATCGAGATCTTCGTCTCGACCTCGCGCATGCCGAATTCGTACTCCCGCAGGAAGCGCTGGAATTCGTCACGGAGCTCCTTGGTCTGGCGGATCGCATCCTCGGAGACGTCAACGGTCGTCATGCGATCGACGTTACGGGTTCGTGATCGGAATCGGCTGTGCGTTCGCGATGAGCGCGCGGGTTTGACCCTCACGCGACGTGAGGATCCACGCTTGCTCATATGACTGATCACTTCAATGCATTCGAGATGAGCCCCGTCCCCGACGGCCCGGACGCTGTCGCGCCGGATCCGTTCCTCGGCGTCTACGCGATGCCGATGTTCGTCAGGATCGCCTCGAGGGATCTCGACGCGTCGACGGATTTCTGGACCCGCGGACTGGGCTTCGTCGATTTCTTCAGCATTCCGGGGCAGATCGTGCACCTGCGCCGGTGGGCGTTCCAGGACGTCCTGCTCGTTCCCGCGGACGACGATGACGCCCCGTCAGCGCCGTCCACCGTTCAGGTGTTCGTCTCCTGCGTCCTCGGTCAGCTCGAATCCGTGGCCGACGCATGTCGAGAGCTGTCCCCGGATTCGGTGACAGGACCGTACGACACAGCGTGGAGAACGCGCGACATCTCCGTCGTCACACCGGAGGGCGCACAGGTCACGTTCACGGCGGCGACGCCGTTCACACCCGACAGCGAGGTGGGTCGCGATTTCGCGTCCGTCGGCATCTTCGCACCGGAAGACTCCGCAGGAGGAGCACAATGACATCCATGGTCGACGAAGAGATCGATGAGGATGCGACGGTCGGCGTCGCCGCCGACCTCCTCGGATTGACCGTGCGCACTCTCCACCACTGGGATGAGATCGGCCTCGCATCGCCGTCCCGCCGCACACCAGCCGGATACCGCCTCTACACCTGGGATGACCTCGAGCGCCTGAGCCGGGTCGTGGCCTACCGCGACGCCGGTCTCACCCTCGATGCGATTCGTGATGTGCTCGACGATGCGAGCACGGAGATCGGCGACACGCTGCGTGAGCAGCGTGCGCAGCTGGCCGAACGGATCCGCGATCTGCAGCAGCTCGACGAACGGCTCGAGCGCATGACCGACGCGCACGAGCGCGGCATCCTGATGAGCGACGACGAGCAGCGCGCAGTCTTCGGGGAGGACTGGGACCCGCAGCGATCGCGGGCCGCCCGCTTCGCATGGGGCGGATCGAGGCAATGGGCGCAGTTCGCAGAGCGCTCCGCGTCGCGCTCGCCGAGCCAGTGGCAGGAGCTTTCCGAGGCCATGTCCGCGCTCCAGCGCGACCTCGCCGATGCGGTGAACCGAGGGGTCGAGCCGGGAAGCGAGGATGCGGACGCACTCGTCGAGCGCCACCGCGAGGTGTTCTCGAATTTCTTCCCCCTGACACGGCAGCTGCAGGTGTGCCTGGGTCGGATGTTCGAGGCCGATCCGGGGTTCTCGTCCTATTACAACGGGATCGGAGACGGCCTGGCCACGTGGTTCCGCCAGAGCATCGACGAATCAGCGCGCCACCACGGCATCGATCCGGAAACCGCGACGTGGGAGTAGCCGGCGGCAGGCAGAAGCGGCTTCAGTCCGCTTCGGGTGCTGCGGCATCCGCCTTCGGAGCCATACCGCGCATCGAACGCGGCACGACGAGGGCTGCGACCGAGCCGATCACGGCCAGCAGAACCTGATCCCCCACGGTGCGCCAGTGCATTCCCGCAAGCGCGTGAGGATTCCGTATGGGAGCCCGTGCAGCCCGTAGGGATTCCGTGAGGATCCCGCAAGGATCCCGCGTGGCGGCGTAGCGTCGCCGGACGTGACGAACGAAACACGTGATCCGCAGCTGGTCAAGCGCATCCTGCTCGGCGACCCGCTGTCGTCCGAGGAGAGCGCCGAGCAGCTGCTGCCGAAGCGGCGAGCGCTGCCCATCTTCGCGTCGGACGCGCTCAGCTCTGTGGCCTATGCGCCGCAGGAGCTGGTGATGATCCTGCTGATCGGCGGGCTCACGTTCCTCTCCTTCACCCCGATCGTCGCGGTCGCGGTGGTCGTGCTTCTGATCGTCGTCGTGCTGAGCTATCGCCAGCTCATCAAGGCCTATCCGTCCGGCGGCGGCGACTACGAGGTGGCGCGCAAGAACCTCGGCGAGATCCCCGGGGTCGTCGTGGCGTCCGCGCTGCTCGTCGACTACGTCCTCACCGTCGCCGTGTCGGTAGCCTCCGGCGTCGACAACATCATCTCGGCGATCCCGGGGCTCGACCCGGCGCGCGTGGAGCTGGCCGTCGGCTTCGTCGTGCTCATCATCATCGTGAACCTGCGCGGCGTCCGCGAGGCGTCGTTCGCGTTCGCGATCCCGACGTACATCTTCATCGGCTCGGTCGGCGTCATGATCGTGACGGGGCTCATCCGCACGTTCCTCGGCGATGCCCCGGTGGCGTCCAGCGCGGACTTCGCCGTGCACGCCGAGGACCTCAGCCAGGCGGCCGTGATCCTGCTGATCCTGCGCGCGTTCTCGAGCGGCTGCTCAGCACTCACGGGCGTCGAGGCCGTCGCCAACGGCGTCCCGGCGTTCCGAGTGCCGAAGGTGCGCAACGCCCAGGCCACCCTCGTGCTGATGGGCTCGATCGCCATCTGCCTGTTCGCCGGCCTCACGGCTCTCGCACTGATCAGCGGCGTGCACTACGCGGAGGACCCGTGCGCCCTCATCGGGTTCGACTGCGCGACCCCGCAGCCGAGCCTGATGGCGCAGGTCGCGTCCGCGACGTTCGGCGGCGGCAGCATCCTGTTCTTCGTCGTGCAGGCCGCGACCGCCTGCGTGCTGCTGCTGGCCGCGAACACGGCGTTCAACGGCTTCCCGCTGCTCGGCGCCGTCCTCGCCCGCGACGGCTACGGCCCGAAGGCGCTCAACACCCGCGGCGACCGGCTGGTGTTCTCGAACGGCATGATCCTGCTCGGCATCGCCGCGATCGCCGTGCTCATCGTGTTCCAGGCGAAGCTCACGACCCTCATCCAGCTCTACATCATCGGCGTGTTCGTCTCGTTCTCGCTCGGGCAGATCGGCATGGTGCGCCACTGGCGCCGGATGCTGAGATCCGCATCCACCTCGGCATCCAACCGCCGTGGGGCCCGTCTGGGATTGCTGATCAACTCCGCGGGCGCGACCCTCACGGTCCTCGTGCTGCTGATCGTCACGATCACGAAGTTCACGCACGGCGCCTACCTGGTGTTCTTCGCGATCCCGATCCTCGCATTCCTCATGATGGGCGTGAAACGGTACTACCGCGATGTCGACCACGAGATCGCGATCGACGACACGACCCGCTTCGGCTCGACAGGAGACGTCGCGCTCGTCCTCGTCAACAAACTGCAGAAGCCGGTCGTGAAGGCCCTCGACTACGCGGTAGCGGCCAAGCACGGCAAGACCGTCGCCGTGCACGTCGCCGTCGAAGGCGACGAAGCCGCCCAGCTGCAGCAGGAATGGGCGGATCACCTCATGCCGGTGCCGCTGATCATCCTGCAGTCGCCGTATCGCTCGTACGCCGAACCCATCGCCCAGTTCATCGCGCAGTACCGCGAGAAGCACGGCCCGTCGGTCGTGACCGTGTATCTGCCGCAGTACATCGTCGGGCACTGGTGGGAGACGTTCCTGCACAACAGGCGGGCACGCCGGGTGGCCTCGCAGCTCATGCTCGTGCACGGGGTGACGATCACGCTCGTGCCGTGGCTGCTGGACTCGTCCGAGATCATCTACGGACGCCGCTCGCGGCCCGTGCCAGGCCAGGAGCGGGCCGGGCGGCCGGTCGTCGCGAACGGCCGCCGCGCGCACCGGCCGGCAGGGCCCCCGGACGCCGAGGCGTGAGCATCCCGCATGGTTCCGGTCGTATGCCGTAGGGATGCCGTGAGGATCGATGCCTCCGGCACGGCACCGGAGTTGTATCGGGTCTCGTGCTCGATCTTCTCTATCTCGCGCTGACTCTCGCGCTGTTCGCCGTCGTCTCGTTCGTCGCGAAGGGGGTGGAACGACTGTGATCGTCTTCGAGATCGCGGCCGTGGCTCTCGCCTTCGCCGCCGTCGTCTACCTCGTCATCGCCCTCGTCCTTCCGGAGCGCTTCTGATGACCGCCACGATCTGGCTCGGCATCCTGCAGGCGGCGACCCTCATCGCCGTGCTCGTGGTGCTCTATCGCCCGCTCGGGGACTACATCGCCCGCACCTACGCCTCGCCGCGGCATCTGCGCGTCGAGGGGTGGACGTATCGTGCGATCGGCGTCGACGCCGAGTCGGAGCAGACCTGGCGGGCCTACGCCCGCGGCGTGCTGATCTTCTCGGTCACCGGTCTCCTCCTCGTCTACGCGCTCCAGCGGGTGCAGGCGGTGCTTCCGCAGTCGCTCGGTCTCCCCGCAGTGCCGGAGGGGCTGGCGTTCAACACGGCGGCGTCGTTCGTCGCCAACACGAACTGGCAGTCCTATTCGCCGGAGCAGACCATGGGCTACACGGTTCAGCTCGCCGGCCTCACCGTGCAGAACTTCGTCTCGGCCGCGGTCGGTCTCGCCGTCGCGGTCGCGCTCATCCGCGGCTTCGCTCGCCGCGGCTCCGCCACGATCGGCAACTTCTGGGTGGATCTCACTCGGGGCCTCGTGCGCATCCTGCTCCCGATCGCCGCGCTCAGCGCCCTGGCGCTCATCGCGGGCGGCGTGGTGCAGAACTTCACCGGCTTCACCGAAGTGACGACGCTCTCCGGGGCGACGCAGGCCATCCCCGGCGGACCGGTCGCGTCGCAGGAGGCGATCAAGCTCCTCGGCACCAACGGCGGCGGATTCTTCAACGCGAACTCCGCGCACCCGTTCGAGAACCCGACGGCGTGGACCAACCTGCTCGAGATGGTGCTGATCCTCGCGATCCCGTTCTCGCTCCCCCGTGCGTTCGGACGCATGGTCGGCGACGACCGCCAGGGATACGCGATCGCCGCGGTCATGGGTGTGATCTTCCTCGTGTCGACCTTCGCCCTGTCCGCCTTCGAACTGGCCGGCCGCGGCTCGGCACCCGAACTGGCGGGAGCTGCGATGGAGGGCAAGGAGCAGCGCTTCGGCATCCTCGGATCCGCGCTGTTCGGCAGTGCGTCGACGCTGACCTCGACCGGTGCGGTGAATTCGATGCACGACTCGTACACGGCGCTGGGCGGCATGATGCCGATGATCAACATGATGCTCGGCGAGGTCGCCCCCGGCGGCGTCGGCTCCGGGGGGTACGGGATGCTCGTGCTGGCCGTGATCGCGGTGTTCATCGGCGGGCTGCTCGTCGGCCGCACCCCGGAGTACCTCGGCAAGCGCATCGGACCGCGCGAGATCAAGCTCGCCAGCCTCTACATCCTGGTGACCCCCGTCCTCGTCCTGGGCGGCACGGCGCTGAGCTTCGCGATCCCCGGCATCCGCGAGGATGTCGCATCGACGAGCATCCTGAACCCGGGCGTGCACGGCATGAGCGAAGTGCTCTACGCATTCACGTCGGCCTCCAACAACAACGGCTCGGCGTTCGCGGGCCTCACCGCGAACACGCCCTGGTTCAACACCGCCCTCGGCGTCGCGATGCTGCTCGGACGGTTCCTGCCGATCGTGCTCGTGCTCGCCCTCGCCGGCTCCCTCGCCGCACAGGAGCGCATCCCCTCCACCACCGGGACGCTCCCCACCCACCGGCCGCAGTTCGTGGGCCTGCTCACCGCCGTCGCGGTCATCGTCACGGCTCTCACCTACTTCCCGGTCCTCACCCTGGGACCCCTCGCCGAAGGACTCGTCTGACATGGCACTGCTCACCTCCCCCTCCCCTGAGACCCCGGCGGCTGAACTCGTCGACGAGTCATCCGCATCGTCCGCCCCGCGCCGGGCGTTCGGCTGGCGTCCCCTTGTCCAGGCCCTTCCCGGTGCGGCACGCAAGCTCAACCCCGCCACCCTGGTCCGCAATCCGGTGATGCTGCTGGTCTGGGTCGGTGCCGCGTTCACCACGGTCCTCGCGGTCGCCGAGCCGTTCCTTGCCGGCGCGGCCGAGTCCGGCGGCGCGCCGGTGCCCGCCGGATTCACGTGGGGCATCGCCGCGTGGCTGTGGCTGACGGTGTTCTTCGCGAACATCGCCGAGTCCGTCGCCGAGGGCCGCGGCAAGGCGCAGGCCGCAACGCTGCGCAAGACCAGGACCTCGACGCTCGCCCGTCGCGTGGTCGACTACGACGCGAAGACGGATGCCGACGCGGCACGGGCCGCGACCGCCGAGGTGGCCTCGTCCGAGCTGCAGCGGGACGACGTCGTGATCGTCGAGGCCGGTGAGCTGATCCCCGGCGACGGCGACATCGTCGCCGGCATCGCAACCGTCGACGAATCGGCGATCACGGGCGAGAGCGCCCCGGTGATCCGGGAATCGGGCGGCGACCGCAGCGCCGTCACCGGCGGGACGCGCGTGCTGTCCGACCGGGTCGTCGTGCGCATCACGTCGAAGCCGGGCGAGACGTTCGTCGACCGCATGATCGCCCTCGTCGAGGGAGCGAACCGGCAGCGCACGCCCAACGAGATCGCGCTCAACATCCTCCTCGCGAGCCTGTCGATCGTCTTCGTCGTCGCGGTGCTCACGCTGAATCCGATCGCATCGTTCGCGGCATCCCCGGTCAGCATCCCCGTGCTGACCGCCCTGCTGGTCTGCCTGATCCCGACGACCATCGGCGCGCTGCTGTCGGCGATCGGCATCGCCGGCATGGACCGCCTCGTGCAGCACAACGTCCTCGCGATGTCCGGGCGGGCCGTGGAGGCCGCCGGCGACGTCACGACGCTGCTGCTCGACAAGACCGGGACCATCACGTACGGCAACCGCCGCGCGGACGACGTGCTGCCGCTCGACGGCGTCGACGAGGCCGACCTGCTGCGCACGGCCGCACTGTCGTCGCTCGCCGACCCGACTCCCGAGGGTGCGTCGATCGTCGAGCTCGCCGGAGCCCGCGGCATCCGGGCCGACCTGCCGACGGATGCCGTCGTCGTGCCGTTCACGGCCCAGACGAGGATGAGCGGACTGGATCTCGCCGACGGGACGCAGATCCGCAAGGGCGCAGGGTCGGCCGTGAGCGCCTGGCTCGGCCTCGGCAGCGCGGATGCCGAGCTCACCCGTCGGACGGACGCCGTCGCCGGCAGCGGGGGGACCCCGCTCGTCGTCGCAGTGAAGGCGGCGGACGGCACGGAGCGCGTGCTGGGCGTCGTGCACCTCAAGGACATCGTCAAGGCGGGCCTGCGCGAGCGGTTCGAGGAGCTGCGATCGATGGGCATCCGCACGGTCATGATCACCGGCGACAACCCGCTCACCGCCGCCGCCATCGCGCAGGAGGCCGGTGTCGACGACTTTCTCGCCGAGGCGACTCCGGAGGACAAGCTCGCACTGATCCGCCGAGAGCAGGAGGGCGGACGGCTCGTCGCGATGACCGGCGACGGCACGAACGATGCACCCGCGCTCGCGCAGGCCGACGTCGGCGTGGCGATGAACACGGGCACGTCAGCGGCGAAGGAGGCGGGCAACATGGTCGACCTGGACTCCGACCCGACCAAGCTCATCGACATCGTCCGCATCGGCAAGCAGCTGCTCATCACGCGCGGCGCGCTCACGACGTTCTCGCTCGCGAACGACATCGCGAAGTACTTCGCGATCATCCCTGCCATGTTCATGGGGGTGTTCCCCGGACTCGCGGCGCTGAACATCATGCAGCTGCACTCACCGGCCTCCGCCGTGACGAGCGCGATCGTCTTCAACGCGATCGTGATCGTCTTCCTCATCCCGCTCGCTCTGCGCGGAGTGGCCTACCGACCGGCCGGCGCCGCGCAGATCCTGCAGCGCAACCTGCTCGTGTACGGCCTGGGCGGCGTCATCGCCCCCTTCATCGGCATCAAGATCATCGATCTCGTCGTCAGCCTGCTCCCCGGCTTCTGACGCACCCAGGAAAGGAACACACACCATGTCTCCGACTCGTACCACGGTGCGCACCATCGGCGTCGCGATCCGCGCGATGCTCGTCTTCACGCTCGTCCTGGGCGTCGGCTACACGCTCGTCATCACCGGCATCGGACAGCTCGCGATGCCGTGGCAGGCGAACGGCTCCCCCGTCGACGATGAGAAGGGCACCGTCGTCGGCAGTGCCCTGATCGGCCAGTCCTTCACGGATTCCGACGGCGAAGCGCTGCACGAGTACTTCCAGTCCCGCCCTTCGGCCGCGGGGTACGACGGGCGGGGGTCGACCGGGAGCAACCTCGGGCCGGAGAACCCCGACCTCATCGCCGCGATCGAGGAGCGTCGGGAGGCGATCGCGGAGCGCGAGGGTGTGGCGGTCGACGAAGTGCCCGCCGACGCGGTGACCGCTTCGGCGTCGGGGCTCGATCCGCACATCAGCGTCGCGTACGCCCTGCTGCAGGTGCCGCGCATCGCCGAAGAGCGCGGTCTCGACGAAGCGGCGGTCCGCACGATCGTGGAGTCTAGGATTCAAGGGCGGGACCTGGGGTTCCTCGGCGAGGAACGCGTCGACGTCGTGGAGCTGAATCTCGCACTGGACGGGCAGGAGGGGTCATGACCGGAGAACGCCCGGCGCGGCGCGGCCGCCTCCGAGTCCTGCTCGGTGCGGCCCCCGGCGTGGGGAAGACCTTCGAGATGCTGGCGGAGGGCAATCGCCTGCGCCAGGAGGGCGTCGATGTCGTCCTGGCGCTCGTCGAGACGCACGGCCGGAGTGCGACGGCGGCGCAGGCCGCCGGGCTGCCGCAGGTTCCCCGGCGCGTCGAAAGGCATCGCGACGTCGAGCTGACCGAGATGGACGTCGAGGCCGTGCTCGCCCGCGCGCCGCAGATCGCGCTGGTCGACGAACTCGCGCACACGAACGCCCCCGGTTCGAGCAATCCCAAGCGCTGGCAGGACGTCGACGAACTGCTGGATGCCGGAATCGACGTGATCACGACGGTCAACGTGCAGCACATCGAATCGCTCAACGCGGTCGTCGAGAAGATCACCGGCGTCGCGCAGCAGGAGACCATCCCGGATGCCGTCGTGCGCGGAGCGGACGAGATCGAGGTCGTCGACCTCGCTCCGCAGACGCTGCGCGACCGGCTCTCGGCGGGGCTGGTGTATCCGGCCGAGCGCGTCGACGCGGCACTGTCCAACTACTTCCGCCTCGGCAATCTCACGGCACTGCGGGAACTGGCGCTGCTGTGGCTCGCCGATGAAGTGGACAGCGCCCTGCGCAGCTACCGCGCCGAACAGGGGATCGAGGGCAGCTGGCAGGCCCGTGAACGCGTCGTCGTGGCCCTCACCGGAGGCACGGAGGGCGAGACGCTGCTGCGCCGCGGAGCGCGGATCGCCGCGCGATCGGCCGGCGGCGAACTGCTCGCCGTGCACGTGTACTCGCAGGACGGGCTGCATCGTGACGTGCCGGGTGCGCTGACCGCCCAGCGATCTCTGGTCGAGTCGCTCGGCGGCAGTTACCACCAGATCGTCTCCGACGATGTGCCCGAGGCCCTGGTGGAGTTCGCCCACACGGTCGACGCGACGCAGCTCGTCATCGGCGTCAGCCGACGCGGCCGCCTCGCAGCCGCGCTGACCGGTCCGAGCGTCGGCACCGAGGTGATCCGCCGGTCCGGCGACATCGATGTGCACATCGTCACGCACGCGGCCGCCGGCGGGCGGGCGGCGCTGCCGCGGATCACCGGGGGCGCTCTCGGCTGGCGCCGTCAACTGCTGGGCTTCGCCGTCGCGCTCGTATTCGGCCCGCTGCTCTCGTGGCTGCTGTTCTCGCTCCGCAGCCCCGAATCGATCACCTCCGAAGTGCTCGCGTATCAGCTGCTGGTGGTGATCGTCGCTCTCATCGGCGGCATCCGACCGGCGGTGTTCGCAGCCGTGCTGTCGGGCATCACCCTGGACGTCCTGTTCGTCGCCCCGCTGTACACCGTGACGATCGCTCACCCGCTGCATGCGATCGCACTGCTGCTGTACGTCACCATCGCCATCCTGGTGAGTCTCATCGTCGACCAGGCGGCCAGACGTGCCCGTGATGCCAAGCGCGCCACCGCCGAGGCCGAGCTGCTCGCCTCGGTGGCGGGCAACGTGCTCCGCGGCGAAAGCGCAGTGCTCGCTCTCGTGTCGCGCACCCGAGAGGCGTTCGGACTGAGCGGGGTGCGGCTGGTCGCCCGCAACGGCGACGTGATCGCCAGGGACGGCGAGCCGCTGCGGGACGGGAGATCGACGACGTATCCGGTCGGCGAGGCGAACGGTGAGCCGCGCGCGACGCTCGAACTGCACGGCGGCCCGCTGGATGCGCCGTCACGGCGCCTGCTCGACGTGATCATCGCGCAGCTCACCGCAGCCATCGAGCACACCGATCTCAGCGCGACGGCCCGTGAGGCCGAAGCGCTGGCCGAGACGGATCAGGTGCGCAGCGCCCTGCTGTCGGCCCTGAGCCACGATCTGCGGCGCCCGCTGGCGTCGGCGGTCGCGGCGATCGGCGGCCTGCGCGGAGCGGGCAAGCTCTCCGCCGCGGATCGCGCCGAGCTGCTCGCGACCGCGGACGAGAGCCTCGCGACGCTGTCGACGCTCGTCACGGATCTGCTGGACGTGAGCCGCGTGCAGGCGGGGGTCCTCGCGGTGTCCACGACATCCGTGGACGCCGGCGGCAGCATCCTCGCGGCTCTCGACGAGCTCTCCCTCGGCCCGGCGGACGTCGAGCTCGCACTCGATCCGGCGCTCCCCCCGCTGGAGGCGGACCCCGTGCTGCTGCAGCGGGTCCTGGTCAACCTGCTCGCGAACGCCTTCCGCCATTCCCCCGACGGCGAGCGCGTGCTCGTGTCGACGAGCCGGCTCGGTTCGCGGGCGGAGATCCGTGTCGTCGATCGGGGCGTCGGCGTGCCGCGGGAGCGGCAGGGGACCATGTTCCAGCCGTTCCAGCGGCTCGGCGACACGGACAATTCCACCGGCCTCGGGCTCGGCCTGGCGCTCTCTCGCGGATTCACCGAGGGCATGGGCGGTACCCTGAGCCCCGAGGACACCCCGGGCGGCGGTCTGACCATGGTCGTCGCGCTCCCCCTTGCCGAGCCGGATGTCGACGGAGGAGGAACCGCGGGATGAAGCTGCTCATCGCCGATGACGATCCGCAGATGGTGCGGGCGCTGCGCATCACGCTGGCGGCGCACGGCTACGACGTCGTCGCCGCGGCGGACGGTGCGGCAGCGATCGCCATGGCCGCCCAGACGCACCCCGACATCATCCTTCTGGACCTCGGGATGCCGCGGCTGAACGGGATCGAAGTGATCCAGGCGCTGCGGGGATGGACGACCGTCCCCATCATCGTCGTGTCCGGCCGCACGGGTTCGGCCGACAAGGTGGATGCTCTGGATGCCGGGGCCGACGACTACGTCACGAAGCCCTTCCAGGTGGACGAACTGCTGGCACGACTGCGCGCGCTCTCGCGGCGATCGGCGCCCTCCGCCGGTGAGTCGACGATCGCGTTCGGCGACGTCGAGGTGGATCTGTCGACGCGGACGGTCACGCGCGACGGCGCGCGCGTGCATCTGACCCCGACCGAATGGCGGATGCTGGAGCATCTGTCACGGCATCCCGGCGCCCTCGTCACCCGGCAGGAGCTGCTCAAGGAGATCTGGGGCAGCGAGCAGGTCGCGGACTCCGGCTATCTGCGGCTGTACATGTCGCAACTGCGCAAGAAGCTCGAGCGCGAGCCGAGCACGCCGGCGCACTTGCTGACCGAGTCGGGCATGGGCTACCGGCTGGTGCTGTAGACCGCTTCCCGCGGCCCCCGCCCGCTTGAGGGGTCCCGAATCGCCGCATCCATGCGCCGGAGGCGCACAAACGCGACCCCTGCTGCGCAGCAGATTCCCTTTCGTGTCCTCGAGGGGTCGCAAGTGGTCGCTTCACCGCGCGCGGGTGGGCCAATCGCGACCCCTCACGCAGCGCAGATTCAACCGACACCGCGCAGGAGTCGCGAATCGCCGCGTCAACCCGCCCCAGGCGACCAGCGACGACCCCCTGCGCCGCGTCCCTTAGCCTGAGACGATGACCGAGAACGCCTGGCCGATCAGAACCGCTCGCCTCGAGGTCCGCCGTGCGACACCGGACGATCTGGATGCGATCTGGGAGTATCGCAGTCTCACCGAGGTGAACAACTGGCTCGGCGGAGGCTCCGGCTCGCTCGAGTCGTTCCGCGAGCGCCTGCAGGATCCGGACCGGCTCGACACGCTCTTCGCCATCACGCTCCTCGATGGCGATGCTCCGCTCATCGGCGACATCATGGTGCGCGTCGGCGACGGGTGGTCGCAGCGCGAGGTCGCCGATCAGGCGGCCGGTGTCGAAGCCGAGCTCGGATGGGCGCTCGCGCCCCGCTTCACCGGCCACGGGTACGCGACCGAGGCGGTTCGCGCGGTGATCGACGTCTGCTTCGGACCGCTCGGCCTGCGGCGCGTGCACGCCGGATGCTTCGCCGCGAACGAACCTTCGTGGCGGCTCATGGAGCGCCTCGGCATGCGCCGCGAGGAGTTCAGCCGCAAGACCGCGCTGCACCGCTCCGGCGAGTGGATGGACGGCATGAGCTACGGCATCCTCGCGGAGGAGTGGCCTCCGACGCGGTAGCGACGCCTACGCGTCCCGCGACCGCCAGAGCAGCCACACGAAGTACGGCGCACCCAGCAGCGCGACGACGAGGCCGGCCGGCAGCTGTTCGGGGGCGATAACCGTCCGCCCGATGGTGTCCGCCGCTCCCACGAGCAGCGCGCCGAGCAGCACGGCCACCGGGATCACACACGAATGGCGTGCCCCGACCAGAGCCCGGGCGGCGTGCGGGGCGACGAGACCGACGAAGCCGATCACGCCGACCGCCGAGACGCTGAGCGCGGCCAGCACGGCGGCAGTCACGAGCAGCAGCAGGCGCGTCCGCTCGAGACCGATTCCGACCAGACGCGGGGTGTCCTCATCGAGCGCGAGGACGTCCTCTTCTCGTCGCAGCGCGAAGGCCAGCGGCAGCGCGATCAGCAGGACCACCGCGATGGGGATGATCTGCTCCCACACCCGCCCGTAGGTCGTGCCGGACAACCAGGTGTAGATCTTGGGCGTATCCCAGGGGTTCGCCCTCAGCAGCACGAAGGTCGTCAGCGCCATGGCGCCGTACGAGACGCCGATGCCGATGAGGATGAACCGGTCGGCGTTGAGACCGCGCCGCCAGGCGAGCAGGTAGACGAGCGCGAACGCGAGCAGCGCGCCGACGACGGCCGCGACGATCATGCCGGCCGTCGAGGCGACGGCGCTCGTGACGACGAGCACGGCGCCGAGTCCGGCGCCGCCCGTCACGCCGAGGATGCCGGGGTCGGCCAGCGGGTTGCGGCTGACGGCCTGGATGAGCGTCCCGGACAGCGCCAGCGCCGCACCCGCGCACACGGCGGCGGTGATGCGCGGAGCGCGCTCGGACAGCGCGAACGCGATCTGCGGAGGTGCGCCGCCCTGCAGCCAGAGCGCGACGTCACCGGTGCGCAGCAGGCTCGTTCCGAGCAGGAGTCCGGCGATCACGATCCCCACGACGGCGATGATCGACACCACGAGGACGGTCCAGAACCGCGATCGGCTCCGGACGCCGAAGCGCACCTTCGGGGGCTCGCGGGTGGGTCCGGCATCCCGCAGCTTCCGCGCCATCAGCACGAGGATGATGGCGCCGAGCAGCGTCGTGGCGACACCGGTAGGGATGCTGATGGCCGCCTCTGCTCCGAGCAGCATGCGCAGCACGGCATCCGAGAGGATGACGACCAGCGCACCGATCAGGCCGGAGGCCGGCAACAGGAAGACGTGCCGCGCGAGCCCGGGGACGACCCGGGTGAGCAGGCGGGCCAGCACCGGTGCGCAGAGTCCGACGAAACCGAGCGGGCCGGCGAGCGTCACCGAGATCGCGGTCAGGGCGACGGCGAAGAGGATGCCGGCCGCCCGCGTCGATCGGATCGGAACGCCGAGCGAGGACGCCGTGTCGTCGCCGAGGGCGAGCACGTCGAATCGGCGGCCCATGAGTATCGCGATGGCGAGCACGAGGGCGACGACGGGAGCGGCCTGCAGGAAGGCATCCAGATTGAGCTGAGTGAGCGAGCCGCTGCCCCAGGCGAGGAGACCCTTGGTCTCTTCCGAGAACAGGATGAGCAGCGTCGACGTCCCCGCCTGGAACGCCATCGCCAGTGCGGAGCCGGCGAGCACGAGCCGGGTGGTCGAAGACGCAGCGCCACCGGCGAGCCCGAGCACTATCACCGCGCCGACGAGTCCGCCGGCGAAGGCGACCGTTCCGGATGCCCAGATCGGCACGGCGATCCCGAACGCCGCGACGATCGTCACAGCGAGGTACGAGCCGGCGGTGACGCCGAGCGTGTCCGGCGAGGCCAGAGCGTTGCGCGACAGCGACTGAAGCAGGGTGCCGGCCACACCGAGAGCGACTCCGACGGTGATGCCGGCGGCGAGGCGAGGGATGCGCGACCCCCAGAGCACGGTCTCGTCCGCGAAGACGGCACCGCTGGTCCCCTGCGTCAGGTGCCACAGGGAGACCAGAACGAGCAGGACGGCGAGCGCGATCAGCGTCGCCACCGGGCCGAGACGCGTGGCGCGCCGACCTGTCGCGGCGTCCGCCTCGACAGGCGCGCCACGCATCTCGGTGACGGTCACTGGCTCAGAGCGCCGACGTACGCGTCGATGATCTGCTGGGCCGAGCGGGGTCCGCCGAAGGTCCAGATGCCGGCCGGGAAGCTGTAGACGCGCTCCTCTGTGACGGCGGGAAGGGATTCCCAGACGGGGTTGCTCTCGAGCGACGAGAGGAAGTCGTCCTCTGCTTCGGCCTCCGTGCCGGTGTGCAGCAGGTTCGCGTCGCCGACGGCGACCATGCCCTCGATGTCGGTCTGGCCGAGACCGTAGGCGGCGTCGACATCGCCGGTCCATGCGTTCGTGAGCCCGAGCTCCTCGCCGATCTCGCCGATGAGCGAGCCCTGTCCGAACGGGCGGATCGCGACGTTGCCGCCGTCGACCCAGCCGTCGAAGAAGACGAAGTCGGTGGTGGCGATATCCGCGTCCGCGAGCTCGCCCTTGGCGTCGGCGAGGTATGCGTCGAACTCGTCGGTGACGACCTCGGCGCGCTCCTCGCGGCCGGTCGCCTGCGCGATGAGATCGAACGTCGCGAGCATCTTCGCGATCGGGTCGGCCGCATCGGCGCCGATGGTGGCGAGCACGGGGACGTCGTACGCCTCGAGCTGGGCGATGATCTCGTCATCCGCACTGGATGCCTCGACGATCACGAGGTCGGGGTTGGTGGCGAACAGCGCCTCGAGGTTCGGCTCCTGACGCGTTCCCACATCGGTGACGCCCTCGGGGAGCACCTCTGCGGTGTCCCAGGTCGAGTAGCCTTCGGCATCCGCGACGGCGACCGGCGTGACGCACAGCGTGAGGGCGTCCTCGATCTGCTGCCACTCCAGGATGGCGACGCGCTCGGCCGGCTTGTCGAGCTCGACGGTGCGGCCGTAGTCGTCGGTCAGAGTGACCGGGTCGGTGGAGGTCGCGGTGTCGTCGGCCGAGCAGTCGGCGCTGGCGACCGATTCGGGAGCCGCGGTGTCTTCCGCGGCGACATCGGTCGTTCCGCAGCCGGACAGCGCGAGCGCGAGGACGCCGAGCGCCGCGAGCGAGGCGAGGGGTGCCTTCTTCATCATTCCTCTGTTCAGATCGTCGAGGCGGCGGCCAGGGCATCGGATGCCGAGCGGCGCCGCTCTTGGTGACGCCCGCGCGGGTACACGCGGACGTGGCCTGTCTCGGCGTCGACGACGGTGTCGATGCGCAGCCCGTAGACCTCGGAGAGGTTCTCGGATGTGAGCACGTGTTCAGGGGATCCGGCCGCGCGGACGCGGCCGCGGTGGACGAGCACGACCTCGTCGGCGACGGATGCCGCGTGGTCGAGATCGTGCAGCACGACGCCGAGGGCGGTGCCTCGATCGGCGAGGTCGCGCACGAGTTCGAGCGTCTCGATCTGGTAGCGCAGATCGAGGTGGTTCGTCGGCTCGTCCAGGAGGAGGATGCCGGTGTCCTGGGCGAGGCAGGTGGCCAGCCAGACGCGCTGCAGTTCGCCGCCGGACAGTTCGTCGACGGCGCGGTGCGCCATCTCGGTGAGTCCGGTGAGAGCGAGGGCGCCGTCGATCGCTGCGCGGTCGGCGTCGCTCATACCGGAGAAACGACCACGGTGCGGGTGACGCCCGAACGCGATGACATCGCGGATCTCCAGCCCGGACGGATGCGGTCGCGACTGCGAGAGCATGGCGACCGTTCGGGCGAACTCGCGGGCGTTGAGCGCGCGGGACTCGGCGTCTCCGACGTGGACGGTCCCCGCGTCGATGGGGTGCAGTCGAGCGAGCGAGCGCAGCACCGTCGACTTGCCGCTGCCGTTCGGGCCGATCAGCGCGGTGACCGCGCCGGGTCGCAGTTGCAGCGACACATCGTGCACGACACGGTCCTTGCGGTACCCGAGTGCCAGGTTCTCGCCGCGCAGTGCACTGGCGGGGCGGTGAGGTTCGGGGGCGGTCACGTTAGGAGAGCCTAACCTATAGGCGCGGCGGCGCCAAGCCCGGGCAGCCATCGCTCCCCTCGCTCGTCGAGCCCCCTCCCCTCGCTCGACGAACGAGGATGCGGTCAGCGCCGGGCGAGCACCAGTGCGGCCTCGGTCCGCGTGGAGACCCCGAGCTTGCGGAGGATCGCCGACACGTGGACGCTCGCGGTCTTCGTGCTGATGAACAGCCGCTCTCCGATCTGGCGATTGCTGAGCCCTTCGGCGACGAGTTCGAGCACCTGCCTCTCGCGAGCGGTCAGCTCGGAATCCTCGTGAGTCGCGGCATGGGCGCCGATCCTGGAGGCGAGTTCTGCCGCAGCGCGCTGCAGTCGGTCGTGACCGATCTTCTGGGCGATGCTCTCGGCGTCGGCGAGCTGCACGGCGGCGGAAGCCCGGTCGCCGTCGGCCAGCAGAGCCCGGGTCAGTTCGAGCCGGACTCCGACCCGCACAATGCCCGGCATGTCATCCGCGTCGCTCGAGACCACCGCGTGCTCGAGTGAGGCGGAGTCACCGTTCAGCAGCGCCCGCATGACCGCGCCCCAGGTCTCATCCCGAAGGGCGTCCGGCTGAGACTCCCACGCCACCCCGATCGCAGTCGCCACGGCCGCTGTTTCGATCTGCGCCGCCCGCGCCTGCGCGACGGCCCACGCTCCTTCGAGCAGCAGTCGGCGTTGATTCGCGAGGGCCACGTCCTCGTCGGCCACCATCCGACCGATGACGCCGACGGCCTCGGCCCAATCGCCGCGGGCGATCGCGAG
Organism: Microbacterium sp. M; assembly: GCF_045181065.1. Lineage (GTDB taxonomy): Bacteria > Actinomycetota > Actinomycetes > Actinomycetales > Microbacteriaceae > Microbacterium. Next base: position 3,578,227 of record NZ_CP173721.1, read on the forward strand.
CGCGAAGTCCGCCTCGATCGTGTAGTACCAGACCTGGCGTTCCAGCGGTGCGGCACGCAGCAGCGCAGGCATCCATTCGGCCCTGATCAGCTCGGCATCCTCGACTCTGCCACGCCAGGCCAGCGCCCGGATCCTCGACGTCGACAGGTACAGGCCTGAGCGCTGCACGATGTGCCGGTCCGGCACCGTCGCCAGCAGGCGCTCGGCCTCGTCGATCCGGCCGAGCGCGAGCAGCGGCTCGACCATGTTCTGCGTGAGCCCGCCACCGGAGCTGCGGAGCACCCCGAGGTCGCGCACATGCTGCAGACCTCGTTCGGCGACGATCAACGCGTCCTGGAAGTGCCCGCGCAGCGTCAGCGAATCGGAGTAGTTCATGTGGAACTGCACGGCGGCCCGGCCACCCAGCGACAGCCGCTCTGCCGCGTCGAAGCCCCGCTGGGCATGATCGAGCTCTCCGAGCAGCATGAGCGAGCAGGCGCGGTGCGTCAGCGCCACGGCGCGCTCGGTCTCGTCGCCGGCAGTGACGGCTGCGCGTTCGGCGGCGGTGGCCGCGATGACCGATGCGATGGAGCGACCGGCGAGCATGTGCCGGCTGGAGAGCCCGTTGAGCACCGTCGCGCGCACGTGCCCCTCGACGATGCCGTGCTCGTCCAGCAGCGCGAGGGCCCGCTCGTACCCCTCCAGAGGACCCGGCCTGCCCAGGTTGGCCAGGTAGTTGGCACGGTCGCGCATCAGTCGCACGTGCTGTGCGGGATCGACGTCGGCGTATCCGCCGGCATCGATCTCCTCCAGTCCGAGTTCGGCGACCGCGAGCGCGCGCTCGTCGTCTCCCGCATTGCGCAGCACCGACCCGAGGGTGATGAGCAGCGAGACGCGGTCGATGCCCGCGGCATCCTCGGCGTCCGGCACCTGCTCCCACAGCTCGAGCACCAGCTCGCCGAACCGCGCGGCGCTGGCGAAGGCGTAGCCGGCTTTGGCCTGCCACATCGCCGCCATGGCGGAAGCCAGCCCGCGGCGGCGGTCCTGCGCGAGCCGCCAGTGATACGCGAGAGAGGCGTGGTTGCGCGACCCGTGCTCCTCGAGCGCCTCGGCGTACGAGCGGTGCAGACGCGCCCGCTCGCCCGGCAGCAGGTCGTCGTGGACGGCCTCGCGCAGCAGCGCATGACGGAATCGATAGTGCTCGTCGTCGACCACGAGGATGCCGCTGATGGCCGCCTCCCGGATGGCGGCGTCGAGCCGATCGTCGTCGTACCCGGTCAGCCGCACGAGGAGAGGATGCGAAAGCGCGCGTTCGGCCCCGGCCGCGATGCGCACGACCGCACGAGCGTCGTCCCCGAGCCGGTCGAAGCGCGTGAGCAACAGGCCGGTGAGGCTCTCGGGCAGCGGGGCGTCCGAGCAGCACGCGAGCTCTTCGATGAAGAACGGCACGCCCTCGGCGCGTTCGTGCATGCGCTCCAGCGCCGCGTCGGTCAGCGGGCGACCGGAAAGCTGTTCGGCCAGGAGACGAGTGCCTTCGGCATCCAACCGACTGAGAACGACGCGCTCGACCAGACGTGCACGACGGACGTCGGCGATGAACCGGCTGGTGGCGTCGCCGCGCCGGACGTCCTCACTGCGGCACGTGAGCAGGATGAAGACGCGCCCGCGATCGAGCGTCCGCAGCAGGAAGGAGAGCAGGGCCAACGTCGAGTCGTCTGCCCAGTGCAGGTCTTCGACGAGGATGATCTGCGGACGGCGCATCGCCGCCGCCTCGATCAGGGTGGCGATCGCATCCCGCAGGGCTTCGGGACTCGTGCGGTCGCGACGCACCGCCTCGGTGGAGAGCTCCGGCAGCAGCATGCGCAGGGCTTCACCGCCGGCACCGACGGCTGCCAGGGCCTCGTCGGGTCCGAGCACCGACACGAGCGAGCGCAGGATGCCGATCAGCGGACCGAACGGCGTGCGGGCCGAGCCGAGGTCGAGGAACCAGCCGGAATGAACATCCACCTGCGCCGATACGGCCGCCTCGAACTCGCGCACCAGCCGGGACTTGCCGATGCCCGCTTCACCCTCGACGAGCACTGCGGCCGGCTCGCCCGCGTCTGCCCGTTCGAACGCGCGCATCAGATCGGCAAGATCGGCGTCACGGCCGACCATCGTCGAGGAGAGCGTCGCGAAGGACATGTCTTCATCGTGCCACTCCCCATCGACATCCGGGGCGGATGCCGTGACGGCGCCGAGTACGGTCATCAGCGCGCCGGGGCGACGAGGATGCCCGCGTCGGCCGGTGCGCGCTCGAGCAGGACGCGACGCGCTTCTGAATCGGACGCGCCGGCGGACGCCGTTGAGGATGCGGCCCGCCCGGACTCCGCCGCACCAGAGGTGGCACCTGCGGACACGACCACCGGGGCGGATGCGTCTGCGGCCTCGGAGACGAACGCGGCCGATCCGGACTCCGCGGATGCCTGCTCAGGCCGACCGGCGGCAGCCGATCGTGATCCGTTGCCGAAGGCGGCGCGCAGGCGATCGACCCAACGGCGCCGCGGCACCGATCGCGTCTCGAGGCGTTCGAGAATCGCGCGGCGCCGCTCGACCGCACGGTTGAGCATCTCCTGCTCCTGGAGCATGGCGGTGATCGTGAGGGACGGGTGCTCGTACATGGTGACTCCTCGCTTGGGATGTCTCCAGACTCCGCTCTAAGGCACCCCTCCGGCATCGGGCGAATGCCCTATTTCCGCTTCCGGCCGCCTTAGTCGCACTCGCGAGAAAACGTTTCCCATGCCAGACTCGTTCGGGTGACCTACCACCTCGCAGGCGACTCGACCGTCGCCCCCATGAAGCCGGCCGAAGAACCCATGAGCGGCTGGGGCCAGTTCCTCGAAGAGACCTCCGGCGTCCCGACCCGCAACCATGCGTTCGGCGGCGCGACCACCGAGTCTTTCCTCGAGACGGGCTCCTGGGAGAGCCTTCTGGCGGACGTCCGCTCCGGCGATACCGTCATCATCCAGTTCGGCCACAACGACCAGAAGCAGCCCGAGCTGCTCGCATCCCGCGGCGGGTATCAGGATCGACTGCGCCGTTTCGTCGCCGACGTGCGCGAGCGCGGCGCCTCGCCCGTACTGTGCACGTCATGCGCCAGGCGCTGGTTCGCCGGCGACAGGGTCACCCCGACGCACGGCGACTACCCCAATGCGGTCCGCGACCTCGCCCACGAACTCGACGTGCCGCTGATCGACCTGTCGGTGTTCACCACCTGGCTCTACGAGGACCTCGGCGACGAGGGGTCGGCCCGCCTGCTGTCGCACTACGCGCCGGGTGAGACCACCGCCTGGCCGGAAGGACTCACCGACGACACGCACTTCCGCATCGAGGGCGCGCGCAAGATCGCGGCGTTCGTCGCGGCATCCCTTCGGGCGATCGAACGTCGCGACGGCGACCTGCCGCCCCGGGGCGGGGCGCTCGTGCACTGACCACGCCGTTCTCGTCCTGGCATCCAGGTCGCAGAATCTGTCCGAAAGCTCGCCCACCCCAGCATCCAGGTCGCAGAATCTGCGGATTCGCCCAGACCAGAGCAGCAGAATTCGCGACCCGGACGGCTGGCCCAGCCACGAAACCGCAGAAAGTGCGACCGGAGCACCATACGCGGGCCGGATGCCGCGTCAGGGCGTCATGCGGTCGCCCCGCGCGCCGCGGCCGACGCCGTTGGCCACGAGCAGCGTGCCGGTGTCGCTGAACTCCTGCAGGATCTCCTGCTGGCGGTCGGATCCAGCGCGGTGCGTCAACAGGCTGACCACCACAGCCGCGAGCGTCGCGCAGACGAACGCGGGCAGCAGTTCGTACATCTCGGGCCAGGCGGCGTCCCAGATGAAGACGCCCGCCGCGCCCACGAACATGCCGGCGAGCGCACCCCAGTTGGTCAGCTTGCGCCAGAACAGGCTCAACAGGATCAGCGGACCGAACGCCGCACCGAACCCGGCCCAGGCGAACGACACCAGGCCGAGGATCGTGTCGTCGGGCACGAGCGCCAGGATGGCGGCGACGATCGCGACGGCCAGCACGGCGATCCGTCCGAGCAGCACCATCCGCTTCCCGTCCGGGGGCGTCTTGCGCATCACCTTGTAGAGGTCCTCGACGAGCGCGGACGAGCAGACGATGAGCTGGCTCGAGATCGTCGACATGATCGCCGCGAGAACGGCGGCCAGCACGAGGCCGGCGACGAACGGATGCAGCAGCGTCTGCGACATGACAAGAACGACGGTCTCCGGGTTGGCCAGATCGATGCCCTGCGACGCCATGTAGGCGATGCCGACGAAGCCCGAGAACACAGCCCCGACCAGCGAGACGATCATCCACGTCATCCCGATCCGGCGCGCGCTCTTCGCCTCGCGCGGGCTGCGCAGAGCCATGAAGCGCACGATGATGTGCGGCTGACCGAAGTATCCGAGCCCCCACGCGAGCGACGAGATGATCGCGAGCACCGTGCCGCCGGTCAGCGCCGTGCCGCCGAGGAACGACATGTGGTCGGGCGCGAGCTCCTCCACATACGCGCCCACCTCGCCGAAGCCGCCGACCGCGACGACGGCCGACACCGGGACGACGATCAGCGCGACGACCATCATCAGCCCCTGCACGACATCTGTGAAGGACGCCCCGAGGAAGCCGCCGAAGAGCGTGTACAGCAGCGTGACGCCCGCCACGAGCGCCATCCCGAGCAGATAGTCCGAGTTGAACGAGCTCTCGAAGAACACGCCGCCCGCGACCATCCCGGACGAGATGTAGAGGGTGAAGAAGACCAGGATGACCACTCCGGCGAGGATCCGCAGCAGCCGCGACGAGTCGCGCAGCCGGTTCTCGAAGAAGCTCGGCACGGTGATCGAGTTGCGCGACACCTGCGTGTAGGCCCGCAGGCGCGGCGCCACGAGGAGCCAGTTCAGGTACGCCCCGATCGTCAGGCCGATCGCGATCCACGCCTCGATCAGGCCGGAGAGGTAGATCGCCCCTGGTAGCCCCATGACGAGCCAGCCGGACATGTCGGATGCCCCGGCGCTGAGCGCCGCCACCCACGGCGGCAGATTCCTGCCGCCCAGCATGTAGTCCTCGTGATCGGTCGTGCGCTTGAAGGCCACGTAGCCGATGATCAGCATGGCTGCGAAGTACAGCGCGAGTGCGATGAAGATGAACACCTGGTCGGACATCGTCGTCCCTTCCGTCGTACGGTGAGTCCTCCGATCCTGTCAGGGCCGGATGCCGAGGACCACCCCTAGCGGACGAGAACGGTGTCGGTGCTCACCGACGAAGCGTCAGGCGAGTGAAGCCGTGATGAGCACCTCCGCGGCGCTGCGCGCTTGGACAGCGGCATGCGGATCACCGGAGATCGCCGCCGTGCTCTGCGCCCCCTCGGCGAGGATCGACAGCTGCGCGGCGAGCGCCTCCGAACCGCCGGCATCCTCGACGAGCTGGGCCATCGATCGCTGGAACGACGCCTTGTGGTCGCGGACGATGCGGGCGACCTCCGGGTGGGTTCCGCCCAGTTCGCCGAACGCGTTGATGAAGGCGCATCCGCGGAAGTCGTCGGTGCAGAACCAGTCCTCGAGATACCCGTACACGGCGAGCAGCCTGTCTCGCGGGTCGGCCCCCGCTGCCACCACGGCGCCGGACAGCGACGACTCCCATTCGCCGTGTTTGCGTTCCAGCACGGCGGACACGATCTCGTTCTTCGAGGGATACAGGGCGTACAGCCGTCGCAGCGACACGCCGGCCGCCGCGCGGAGCTCATCCATGCCGACGGCGGCGTATCCCTTGCGGTAGTAGAGGTCCTCCGCAGCGGAGAGGATGCGTTCGCGCGCTTCGTTCTCGTCCATGAGAACATCCTACTTGACACGAGAACGATCGTTCTCTAGTGTCGATTCCAGCAGCGAGAACGACCGTTCTCATCGAGACAGAGGAGACATCATGGGCTACATCACCGTCGGCCAGGAGAACAGCACGTCCATCGAGCTGTACTACGAGGACCAGGGCTCCGGACAGCCGGTCGTGCTCATCCACGGCTACCCGCTCGACGGCCACAGCTGGGAGCGCCAGACCCGCGAGCTTCTGGATGCCGGCTACCGCGTGATCACCTATGACCGCCGCGGTTTCGGGCAGTCCTCCAAGGTCGGCACCGGATACGACTACGACACCTTCGCGGCGGATCTGAACACGGTCCTCGAGACGCTCGACCTCCGCGACGTCGTCCTGGTCGGCTTCTCGATGGGCACTGGCGAACTCGCCCGCTACGTCTCCCGCTACGGCCACGATCGTGTCGCCAAACTCGCCTTCCTCGCCTCGCTCGAGCCGTTCCTGGTCGCACGCGACGACAACCCCGAGGGCGTGCCCCAGGCGGTCTTCGACGGGATCGTCGCCGCGGCCAAGGGTGACCGCTACGCCTGGTTCACCCAGTTCTACAACGACTTCTACAACCTCGACGAGAACCTCGGCAGCCGCATCAGCCAGGAGGTCGTCTCCGCCAACTGGAACCTCTCGGTCACCAGCGCCCCCGTCGCGGCCTACGCGGTGGTGCCGGCGTGGATCGAAGACTTCCGCGCGGACGTGGATGCCGTCCGCGATGCGGACAAGCCCACGCTGATCCTGCACGGCACGAAGGACAACATCCTTCCGATCGACGCGACGGCCCGCCGATTCCACCAGGCGGTGCCGGCCGCCGACTACATCGAGGTCGAGGGTGCGCCGCACGGCCTGCTCTGGACGCACGCCGACGAGGTCAATGCCGCGCTGACCGCGTTCCTCGCGAAGTGAGGCGAGCCCCCGGCATCCGGAGCGCGGATCGGATGCCGGGGCCACGGCCGGCGAGCCGGGCGTCACGGCGTCCAGGTCGCGAATTCTGCCGCTTCGGCCGCGTCGGAACGACAGAATTTGCGACCCGAATGTGCGGTTCGCGGGCGGAACAGCAGAAAGTGCGACCTGGGACGCGGGAACCGCCGGCAGCCGTTCGGGTCGGATGCCGGGGGCGACGCCCGTCAGCCCCGGACGCGCACCGTGAGCGGCTTGCTCTCGGTGGCCCCGGCCGCGTTCACGAACTCGACCACGTACGTGTGCGGGCCGACCGCGCGGTCGGCGATGTCCACCACGATGCGCTGCGCGGCCGGCGTCTTCGCGACCAGGTCGCCCGCTGTCAGCAGCTGGCCGTCCTCGTAGAGCCGGTAGCCGGTCGCGTTCGTGCCCCACCACAGGTCCGCCGTGATCGTGTAGCTGCCGTCGCCGTCGCGGTTGTCAGCGGACAGCGCGGGAACGCCCGGGGCGGCATCCTTCACCGTCACGGTCACCGGCTTCACGACCGTCTCCCCCTGCGAGTTGACGAGCTCGCCGGTGTACTCGTAGATGCCGTTCGGCTTGCCGCTCACCGCGACGGTCGCGGTCTGCGCCGCGGTACCGCCGTAGGCGAGCGGGACGGACGCGATGAGCTCGCCGTTCTCGAACACCCGCAGCTTCGTGGCGTTCTCGCCCCACCACAGGTTCATCGTGAGGGTGAAGTCGCCGTCGAGCAGGCCGGTGTCGTGCCCGTTGTCGTGCGAGAGCGCACCGCGCGCCGGCGCCGCGTTCGCGTCGTCCCGGATCACGAGCGCATCGAGCGCCTCGTTGACCGCCCGCAGCGCTCCGGCCACGGCCTCCTCGCTCGGTGAAGCGGCGCCCAGCACGATGTCGGCGCGCGCGATGGCGGCGGCGAGGCCGGTCGTGGACGATTCGACATAGTCGGCCGGATCGACGGATGCCGCGGCATCCCGCTGCGTCTTCAGCTGCGTCGTGTCGGCACCGGGCTCCGGCATCCGCACGAGTTCGAGGTCGTCGAAGGTACCCCAGGCACCGGCCGGGAGGTTCGCCGCGACCCGCACGGTCGCCGTGCCAGTCTCGGGGATCTGCACGGCCGCGGTCGTCGGCGTGGACCAGACCCGCCAGCCGTCGAGGTCGAACGCGACGGGCTCTCCCGCGAATTCGGGCGAGGACAGCGCGAGCGCGACCCGCCCCTGATCGCCTTCGCCGTCGCCCTGCAGCGCGGCCCGCGCGACGTACGCGCCTTCCGCGAGCCCGGTGACGGTCTGCGACAGCTCGAACGCGTACGCGGCATCCGAATAGAAGTGCGCCGAGTGCGTGCCGGAGTGCGGGTCGTCCCAGGCGCGCAGGCTCAAGCCGGTGCCCGAGGTCGTCCAGACGGAGACATCGGCGTCCTCGAAACCCGGGTTGACGAGGAAGTTCCTGGCGGCGACCGAGATCGTGGCGGATGCCGAGAGCCCGCTGCTCGTCGTGCCGGTGACCGCGTACTCGCCGACGCCCTCGATGTACTGCACGGCGTCGGACCAGGTCACCGGCTGCGCCTCCGAGGTGCCGTCGGTGTAGCGCACCTCGACCTGCTCCGGCAGCACCATGTCGTCGCCCTCGGTCACCGCGAGGGCGACCGGCGCGACCTGGTCGACCTCCCGTGGAGCAACCGACCCGGTGCGCACGTAGGAGAAGATGTTGAGCGCGTCGGCGGCTGTGCCGTCGAGCGCGAACAGCGCCTGGTTGTCCCATGCCGAGCCGCCGTACCACTGGCCGGCGTCGTGCGGATCGTACTCACCGGCGAAGCTCGACGCCCAGCCGGATCCGTCGCGCTCCCACAGGACCTTGTTGGCCTCCAGCTCGTCGGGCGTTCCGACCGGCAGCCAGGCCGGCTCCCAGTAGAAGACGCCGAGGCCGGCGTCTCCGACGTCGGCGACGGCCTGCACGACGGCGCGCATCGCGTTCGCCTGTCCCTGCATGCTCACCGGGTACTGCGTCGCTTCGGAGGCCAGATCGATCACGTTGCCGTGTCCGTCCCCGTCCTCCAGCGTGTGCGCCCACGAGGTCTCGGCGACCATGACCTTCTTGCCGTAGGTGTCGGCGACATGCGTCAGCACGCTGGTGAGGTTCTCCGGCGTGCCGTGCCAGAACGGGTAGTACGACGATGCGAACACGTCGTAGTCGACGTCTCGACTGTCCAGCTGCGCGGCGACATTCGCATAGAAGCCGGCCCGCTCGGGGTTCGTGAAGTGCAGGGCGACGAGGGCGTCGGGCGCCTCGGTGCGCACCGCTGCGGCGCCGGCGGAGAACACCTGTGCCATGCCGTCCCAGCCGGTGATGCCGGCGACGGCGTTGTTCGTCTCGTTGCCGATCTGCACCATCCGCACGTCGACTCCCGCCGCGACGAAGCGCTGCATCGCGTCACGAGTGAACGCGCCGACCTCGGCGGCCGTCTCCGCGGCATCCAGCCCTGCCCACGCCTTCGGCGCCTGCTGCTTGGCTGGATCGGCCCAGAAGTCGGAGTAGTGGAAGTCGACGAGCACGCCGAGGCCGGCGACCGTCGCACGCTCGGCGATCTCGACCGCACGGTCGACGTCGACGTTCCCGCCGCCGTAGCCACGCCCTGCGGCGTCGAACGGGTCGTTCCAGACCCGCACGCGCACATCGGTGATCCCGGACTCGGCGAGGATCGCGAAGAGGTCGCCCGGCTCGCCGTCCTGATCGCGGAAGACGACCCCGGACTCCTCCAGGGACAGCACCGAGGAGACATCGACGCCGCCGATGAAGTTCTCGGAGAGGTTCTCGACGCGCGGCACGGTGATCTCGGCATCCACCGGGGCGGATGCCGGATCGGATGCCGCGGCGGCGGGCTCGACCGGAGCCGCCGCGGCAGCGGGCGCCGAGCCGCCGAAGACGACCAGCGCGGTGAAGGCGGCGATGATCGCCGAGAGGAGTGGGCGTGTGCGACGGTGCATGACGGCCTTTCGAGTGGGAGTGTGCGGAGGGTCAGCCCTTGACGGCGCCCTGGGTCAAGCCGCCGACGATGTACTTCTGCAGCGAGAAGAACAGTGCGAGCACGGGGATCGCCGCCACCACGACACCGGCGGCGAACAGCCCCCAGCGCGAGGTGAGCTGGTTCGAGACCCACTGGTACATGCCGACCGCGAGGGTCCAGTTGTCCTCACTGGTGAGGATGATCTTCGACAGGATGAAGTCGCCGAACGCCGCGAGGAACGCCAGCAGCCCGACCACCGCGAGGATCGGCACGACGAGCGGCATGATCAGGCGCCAGAAGATCTGCGCGTGCGTGGCGCCGTCGATCTTGGCCGACTCGTCGATCTCGACCGGGATCGTGTTGAAGAACCCGTACATGAGGAACGTGTTCGCCCCGAGCGCTCCGCCGAGGTAGACGCAGATCAGCGCGATCTTCGAGTTGATGCCGAGGGCCGGCACGACCTCGCCGATCGTCAGCAGCATGAGGAAGATCGCGATGAACGCGAGCGCCTGCGGGAACATCTGCAGCACGAGCAGCGTGGTCAGGCTCACCCGCCGCCCGGTGAAGCGGAACCGCGAGAACGCGTACGCCCCCGCCGCTCCCATCAGCACCGAGCCGATCGCCGTGATACCGCCGATGAGCAGCGTGTTGCCGAACCAGACCCAGTACCTGGACCGCCCGAGCTCGACGTAGTTCGTGAGGTCGAACGCCGAGAACAGGTTGCTGGATGCCGCGAGCGACCCGTTCGGGTTCAGCGACGACGAGAGCACGTAGACGAGCGGGAACGCGGCGAAGAACAGCACCACGACGGCCAGGATGTACTTCCATCCGACCTCGCTCCACCAGCGGCGCCTGCGGGCTCCGGCTCTGGATGCCTCGGCATCCGCTGATCCGGTGACGACGGCCTTGGTCTGCATGGACATCACTGGTACTCCTCGAGCTTGCGGGTCTGGCGGAAACTCAGCGCCGAGATCACACCGACCACGATGAAGGCGATGATGGAGAGCGCGCTCGCGAGGCCGTAGTCGCTGGCGCCGCCCGAGACGCCGGAGACGTCGTAGATGGCGGACACCAGGATGTCGGTCGAACCGAGCGCGTACGGCGCTCCGGCGATCGCCGGCCCGCCGTTGTTGAACGTGTAGATGACCGTGAAGTTGTTGAACGCCACGGCGAACGACGCGATCAGCAGCGGAGCGGTCGACACGAGCAGCAGCGGAAGCACGATCGAGCGGAACCGCTGCATCTTGTTCGCGCCGTCGATCTCGGCGGCCTCGAGCGTGTCCCCCGGCAGCGACTGCAGCGCGCCGGTGCACACCAGGAACCAGTACGGATAGCTCAGCCAGACGTTGACGAAGATCACGGCGGCTCTGGTCAGCCACGGGTCGCCCAGCCAGTTGATCTGCTGTCCGAAGAAGAACAGGTCGTTGATGACGCCGAACTCGGCGTTGAACATGCCGCGGAACAGCAGCGCGGCCATGAACGCCGGGAACGCGTACGGCAGGATGAACAGCGCTCGCAGCACGCGGCGCCCTCGCACCCGCGGGTCGTTGTAGACGATCGCCAGCCCCAGGCCGACGGCGAAGCTCAGCACGACCGAGAGGATCGCGAACGCGAACGTCCAGACCGTGACGCTGCCGAGAGTGGAGGCCAGCAGCGGATCGGTGAACAGTCTCAGGAAGTTCTCGAAGCCGACGTTCACGTACCAGCCGGTGGGCAGCGCGGTGCCGTCCTCGGCGACGAACGAGCCGCGGTCATCCGCGCTGTACACCGTCCCGGTCGTGGTGTCGGTGATCGTCTCGGCCTCGGCATCCCACACCAGGGTGGACTCGTAGATCGCGCCGGACGAGCCGTCGCGCGTACGGACGGAGCCGTCGTTCGGATCGTCCGAGACCGGCACGCGCAGCTCGGCGATCTGCGCCTGCAACTCGGTGTCGCTCAGAACGGTGGCGCGGGGGACGACGGTCCAGCCGGGCACCTCGTCGGGTGCGCCGCCGGATCCGACGGACGCTCCGGATGCTTCGGTGAGCGGTTCGAGGGCCGAACCGACCTGCACATCGCCGTCCTCGTCGACGATCGCGAAGCCCATCTCGCCGGTGCGCTCGACGACGGACAGCGGGTAGGTCGGCGATCCTTCGACGCGGCGCTCGCCCTGGATGAGAGCCGCCTCGACGGCCTGCTCCTGGGAGCCGATGTGGCCGGAGCCGTAGTTGGTGAAGGCGATGTAGGCGGTGTATCCGAAGATGAACACCTGGAAGACGAGGAGGAAGACGAGCCCGGGGAGCAGGTACTTCAGCGGGAGTGCCTTCTTGGTGAAGTACACCCAGTCGGCGATCGCGACGAGAACGACGATCGCGCCGAGCACGATCCACGATTCGACCCGCCAGGCGGCGATCGCGGTCATGATTCCGAACGCGTTGATCAGTGCCATCAGCGCGAGCTTGACCAGGAAACCCCAGCCCAGTCCGCGGAAACCGCGGGCGTGCGATTCGCGCTGCTCCGACGCGGGCTTGTGCTGCGTCGACGTTGCCGGTGACGGCATCCTGTCCTCCTGTCTGCGGGAATGCGGTGCGCGGGCCGGGAGACGATGCGCCTCCCGGCCCGCGGCGGGTCAACCGGCGGTCGCGGCCTCGACGTCGGCGACCATCGTGTTCCATGTCGACACCGGGTCGGCGCCGTTGATGATCTGCACCTGAGCGGCGTTCCACAGGTCCCAGACCGAGCCCATCTCGGGGATCGACGGCATCGGGACGCCGTTCTGCGACGATGCCACGAAGCCGGCGATGATCGGGTCGGAAGAGACCTCCTCGGCCAGCGCCGTCCACGCCGGGATCCGAGGGTCGGCCTCATAGAGGGCGCGCTGGGCGTCCTCCGTGCCGAGGTAGTTCACGAGGAACTCCTGCGCGAGCAGCGCGTTCTCGCTCTGGCTCGACAGGTAGAAGCCCTGCACGCCCACGAAGGGAGCCGCGGTCTCGCCGCCGGCCGACGGGATCGGGTTCACGACGACGTTGACGTCCGGGTAGGCGCTGATCGCCCACGGTCCCTGGATCGTGTACGGGGCCTTGCCCGAGTTGAACAGCTCGTTGTTGATGTCGTAGTCGACCGTGGTGGAGATGTAGCCGGTGCCGTTGGCTCCGTTGGCTCCCAGCCACGTCGCGAAGGCCTCGCCGTTCGCGCCGCCCATGCCGACCTCGCTCGTGTACGAGCCGGATTCGTCCTGCACGAACACCGGAGCGCCGAACGAGGTCTGGAACGGGTACATCGTGTAGCCGTCGCCGGTCTCGCCCTCGGTGTTGATGACGAACGGACGCTCCGCGCCGGACTCGATGCCCTTCTGGATCATCTCGTCCCAGGTCGCTGGTGCTTCTTCGCCGACGAGGTCGACGTTCTGCACGAGCGCGATCGACTCGAGCGAGTACGGCAGCGCGTACAGCTGGCTGTCGTAGGTCATGGCTTCGATCGAGACAGGCTCGAATTCGGATGCCTTGTCGCCGAGGTCGATCGTGTCCACGACGCCGGCGGCGACGAGCGCGCCGAGCCAGTCGTGCGCACCGACGGTGATGTCGGGGCCCTCACCGGTGGGCACCTGGGCGATGAAGTCGTCCCGGAGGTCCTCGAAGTTCTTCTGGACGAGCTTGACGGTCGCGCCGGTCTCCTCCTCGAAGGCCTCGGCGGCGGCGGTGATCGCCTCCTCGCGCTCGGCGTCGGTCCAGATGACCAGTTCGGCGCCGTCGCCGGAGGGGGCTTCGGATTCCGGCGTGCTGGATCCGCAGCCGGTCAGGACGACGGCAGCGGTCAGCGCGAATGCGCCGACTGCGATGTGCTTGCGCATGCGGTGTTCCTCTCTGTTGTGGCCGCCGACGCGCTTCGCTGAGCGAGTCGCATCGTCACGACCGGGGTGTGTGCGACGGGCGGGAGCCCGTGCGTATGGAGTTGTCAGTCGGTGGTGGTGCGGATCACGGCGACGCCGCCGGCGGGCACCGTGACGGTGCCGTCGACATCGGATCCCGTGACCAGGTCGGTGCCGGTGGCGGCGAACGTGGCCTCGTCGTCGTTGTGGTTGACGGCGACGAGATAGGTCGCGTCGTCCTTGCGTCGGGCGATCACCTCGAGGCCCTCGGCGTGGGATGCCGGGGTCACCGCGGCATCCGCGTACACGGAGCTCAGCAGGGTGCGCATGCCGGCGGCGTCCAGTCGGGTGCTGACGTACCAGCCGAAGCCGTCGCCGTGCGCGTGCCGCGTGATCGCGGGGCCGCCCTGCCCTGGCCCGTCCGCAAGGCGGGCGACGACCTCCGCACCTTCGAGGCGGATGTCCTCCTGCCAGACATCGGCACGGACCTCATCGTGGCCCGGCCAGGAGACGGTATGGCTCACGCCTTCGCGCAGCGGCAGGACCTCCTCGACCGAGAGGCCGAGCGCCTCGCGCAGTCCTGGGGCGAAGCCGCCGACGTGCACGGCGTCGTTCTCGTCGACGACGCCGGAGAAGAACGAGACCAGCAGGGTGCCGCCGCCGGACACGTAGCGCGCCAGGTTCTCGGCATCCGCAGCGCTCAGCATGTACTGCGCGGGGGCGACGACGAGCTTGTAGCCGGAGAGGTCGTGGCCGGGGAGGGCGAAGTCGACCGTGATCCCGTCGCGCCAGAGCTGCTCGTAGAAGTGCCGGACCTGCGCTGCGTGCGTGACGTCCTCGGAGGGGCGCCACTCGAGATCCTGCGCCCAGAACGACTCGAAGTCCCAGAGCACGGCGACATCGGCCTGCACGACAGAGCCCTGGACCTCTTCGATCCGCTGCAGCGTCGCACCCAGATCGACCACCTCGCGGAAGACGCGCGAGTCGGTGCCGGCGTGCGGGAGCATCGCGGAGTGGAACTTCTCGGCACCGGATCGGCCGGCCCGCCACTGGAAGAACAGGATGCCATCGGCACCGCGCCCGACATGCGTGAGGGAGTTGCGCTTCATCTCCCCCGGACGCTTGGCGATGTTGCGCGGCTGCCAGTTCACGGCGGAGGTGGAGTGCTCCATGAGGATCCAGGGCTTGTTGCCTCCCACCGAGCGGGTGAGGTCGGCCGCGATCGCGAGCCCGATGTGCGCGTCCTCGTCAGCTGCCCAGAGGTAGTGGTCGTCCGAAACGATGTCGACCTCCTGCGCCCAGGCCCAGAGGTCGGTCGTCCAGCTCTGGTTCGCCATGAAGTTCGTGGTGATCGGCTGGTCGGCGTGCGCGCGGATCGCGTCGCGCTCGAGGATGAAGCACGCGCGCAACTGATGATCGGTGAAGCGGGCGAAGTCCAGGCGCTGGGCCGGGTTCACGACGCTGGGCGCGATCGCCGGGGCGCCGATGTGCTCCCAGTCGGTGTAGTGCTGGCTCCAGAAGGCGGTGCCCCACGCGGCGTTGAGCGCGTGGAGGCTGCCGTGCTTCTCCTGCAGCCAGAGTCGGAAGGCGGCGACGGATGCCGGCGAGTAGTCCTCCCCGACCGGAACGCCGTACTCGTTGTGGACGTGCCAGAGCACGACCGCGGGGTGCGTCGCGTAGCGCGCCGCGATCGTGTCGGCGTAGCGGACGATCGCCTCGCGGTACGCCGGCGAGGAGTGCGAAGCCATACCGCGCGAGCCGAAGCCCATGGTGCGGCCTTCGCGGTCGATGACGCGCGCGTCGGGGTGGTTCGCGAAGAACCAGGCCGGCGGAGACGCCGTCGGAGTGCCCAGGTCGACCTTGATGCCGTTGTCGTGCAGCAGGTCGAGCAGCTCGTCGAGCCATTCGAAGTCGAAGACGCCTTCGGCCACCTCGATGAGCGCCCACGAGAAGATGCCCACACTGACGAGATTCACCCCGGCCTCGCGCATGAGGACGACGTCCTCGCGCCAGGTCTCACGGGACCACTGCTCGGGGTTGTAGTCGCCGCCGTAGGCGATTCCCTCGAGGGCGGGCCAGGCGTGGGGGGTGGTCATCGGCACTCCATCGGGTCGGTGCGGGTAGTGCAAGTGAAACTGGGACCGGTCTCAGGTCGGCTCAGGGGTTGAGGCCTGCGATGCGACTGGGACCGGTCTCAGTTCTACCTCACCGGTGTTCGCCGTGTCGCGCTCGATGCGGGAACCGTTACCGAACTGAGACCGGTCCCAGTGTCGGCTACGCGGATGTGCCGGAAGTGAGTAGAGTCGCTCCGATGAGTGATCTGACGGCGAAGCGGAAGCCGACGATCCGCGATGTGGCGGTGCAGGCCGGGGTTTCCCGCAGCACGGTCTCGCGCGTGATCAACGGCGGGCACTGGGTGTCCCCCGACGCGCGCGTCGCCGTCGAAGAGGCGATCGTCGCCACCGGGTACACCGCGAACCACCATGCCCGCAGCCTCGCGACGGGTCGCGCCGGCTCCATGGCGTTCCTGCTGACCGAGCCGCAGCAGTTGCTGTTCGACGACCCGACCTTCGCGCTGCTGCTGCGCGGAGCCGCCGAGGCGCTGGCCCAGCGGTCGATGACGCTGGTGCTGCTCGTGGCGGGCACCGCGGCCGAGCGCGAGAGCGTCGCGCACTTCATCCGCGCCGGTCACGTCGACGGGGTCATGCTGATCTCGTCGCACGAATCGGAGCCGCTGCTGGACGAACTCATCGACACCGGCATCCCGACCGTGTGCTGCGGCATCCCGCTCGGACACGAAGGCGAGCTGTCGACCGTCTCGGTCGACGAAGTCGGCTCGGCGAGGGCGATGGCGGTGCACCTGCGCGCGCAGGGGCACGAGCGGATCGGCATGATCGCGGGTCCTGACGACACCCCAGGCGGGCGGTATCGCCTCGTCGGGTTCCGCGATGAGCTCGGTTCGTCGTTCGACGCTTCGCTCGTCGAGGTCGGCGACTACTCGTTCGAGTCGGGGCAGACCGCGATGACTCGGCTGCTCGAGCGCGGAGTGGATGCCGTGTTCGCCGCGAGCGACCGCATGGCGGCCGGCGCTGCGGCGGCGGTGCGCAAGGCCGGGCTGCGCGTGCCGGAGGATGTGGCCGTCGCGGGCTTCGACGACTCGGGCCTCGCCGCGACGCACGAGCCGCCGCTCACGACCATGCGCCAGCCGTGGGATCAGATCAGCGCGCAGATGGTGGGCGTGCTGCTGGACGTCATCGCCGGTGCCGAGCCGCGATCGGTCATCCTGGACACCGAGCTGGTGGTGCGCGCGAGCGCCTGAGCGTTCGGTGCACTCTGGGCCGACGCCGAAATCAGGACGATCGCCCCGGATCAGGACCTTCCGGCCGTATTTCTCCTGATCTCAGGCGAACCTCCTGATGTCGGCGGGCCGAGCGGCGCCACCGGATGCCGAGGCTCGGCGCCTCAGCGGTTGCGGAACGTCGGGCGCGCCGACGGGCGCGACTGCGCGGGCGACAGCACGGCGAGGATGCGGACGAGCGTCGTCATCCACAGCAGGCCGAGCCCGACGGCGATCACCTCGAGCACGGTGAGCGAGTAGAGGCGCAGCGGGTCGCACAGGATGAACGCCACGACGAGCAGAGCCCCGACCACGACCGTGGTGAACACCAGCGGTTTCGGCGGCCCTGGCATCACGATCGTCGTCACGACGGCCGCCGCGATGAACAGCGCCAGTGTCGCGAACGCGGCGATGTTGTGCGCCACGACGATCCGGTGGATCGGGAAGATGCCGACGCACGCCAGCGCGAGGCCGGCGCCGGTCCACAGCACCACGACCCAGACGATCTGCCGGAACTCCTCGTCGCCGAGGATGCGGTGCAGGTCACGACCGATGTACGCGCCGACGGTCGCGACGAGGAGCCCCGCGACGACGAGCGTCCCGTTGAAGGCCCAGGATCCGGCGCCGATGCCGAGCTGGGAGAAGTTCAGCGCCCACCAGTCGGGGTCGGCCGCCGTCAGCATGGCGAACACCGTGCCGATCACGAGGTAACTGAACAGCAGACCAGCGAGATCGCCGGTCTCCAGCCCCACCCCGGCGGCGAAGGCGAGGCGCCCGCCGACCGCGGACGCGACGCCGGTGAGCAGCCCGCCGCCGATGGCCGGGAGCTCGAGCCCCTGCAGCCCCACGCCCAGGATCTCGCCGGCGAGCAGAACGCCCAGCGCGGTGACGCCCGCGAACGCGATGGTCAGCGCGACGGCCGAGACATCGGACACGATCGCCTGCCAGCGCGGCATCGGCTTGGTCTCGCCGCGACGATGCAGGAATGCGCTGACGACGAATGACGCCGCAGCGACCAGGCCTGCGATGATGGCCGCCGGGATGCCGACGGAACCGTCCCCCGCGATCGGACGCGGATTCCCCCACAGAACGATCGTGCCGACGACGGTTCCGACGAGGAAGCTGATCGCGGTGACCCAGATCGCGCGGGTCTCCTGCAGCATCCGCTTGCCTTCGTCCATGCTTCCATCGAACCATGGTCCGCCGACGCCGCCGGACGCGGGCCCCGTCCCCGTTCGTCGAGCGCTTCACTCGCTCGTTGAGCGAGGACGGCGGAGCCGACCGAGTCGAAACGCGTTCACGCCGCACCGCAGTCAGCCCGTTTCGACTCGCTCCGCTCGCTCAACGAACGAGAGGGGGCGACCTCGCTCAACGAGCGGATGCGGACGCCCGGGCGAACCTCGCCGCAAGGCGCTCGAACGCGGCGGCGAGCTCGGCGCCCTCGACGATCTCGACGTCGACGTCGAGTTGTGCGATCCACAACGCGAGCCGGTCGGGATCATCCGCGCCCATCTCGGCGCGGCACGTGACGTCGTCGACCGCCTCGATCTCGACGGGGATGGGACTGACCTTCGCCGCGAACTCCACCGCCGACGCGTGCACGAGCAGCCGGGCGCGATATCGCCACGCCGCCGTGCTCACGCGCGCGACGACGAACCGGACGACGTCGTCCTCCGCGATCACGCGCGCTCGGAACGTGACGCCGGTCGGCGCGCGCGGCACCATGCGATCGACCCGGAAGACGCGCCAATCGTCGCGATCGAGGTCCCACGCGAGCAGATACCAGAACGGGCCCCAGCTCACGAGCCGCTGCGGCTCGGTGTGGCGCGTCTCCTCGATGCCGCCGGGCTTCGTGTACCCGAACCGCAGTCGTTCATGACCGCGGATCGCCGTGGCCACCGCGCCGAGCGCAGACAGGTCGAGGGGAGGTTCGATGCCGGGAACGGCACTCGTGGCCCCGCGCACCGCCGCGACGCGCGGTCGCAGGCGCGAAGGCAGCACCTGCTCGAGCTTCGCGAGCGCGGTGAGCGCCGTCTCCTCGATGCCGCTGCGTCCGGTGGCGAGTGAACCCAGCCCGACCGCGACGGCGACCGCCTCTTCGTCATCGAGCAGCAGCGGTGGCATGGCAGATCCCGCAGCCAACCGGTATCCGCCCGCGACGCCAGGTCGCGCATCGACCGGATACCCGAGGGACCGCAGCTTTCCGATGTCCGCGCGCACCGTCCTCGTGCTCACCGAGAGCCGATCGGCGAGCTCGGAGCTCGTCCAATCGCGGCGGACCTGCAGCAGCGACAGCAGCTCCAGCAGTCTCGCGGACGTCTCCAACATGTGCTCGATCATTCCACCGATTGCGGAAGCTCGTCTGCCGCAATCCCAACGAGTGTTGATGTCATGACCGACACCAACGCCCTCACCCCCTTCCGCATCGACATCCCGCAGGCCGATCTCGAAGATCTGCGCACCCGACTGGCGCACGCGCGCTGGCCGCTTCCTGTCCCCGGTCGTGATGATCGCGAGGACTTCAGCCGCGGCATCCCGCTGCCCTACCTGACCGAACTCGCCGAGCACTGGCGCGACGGATTCGACTGGCGCGCGCAGGAGGCGCAGCTCAACGCGCACGAGCAGTTCACGACCGTCGTCGACGGGCAGACGTTCCATGTCGTGCACGTGCGTTCCGCGAACCCGGCGGCCACACCGCTGCTCCTGGCCCATGGATGGCCCGGCTCATTCGTCGAATACCAGCGCCTCATCCCGCTGCTGACCGACGACTCCCACCTCGTCATCCCGTCGCCGGCAGGCTTCGGGTTCTCCACTCCGCTGTCGGGGACCGGCTGGGAGCTCGCGCGGACGACGGATGCCTACGCCGAGATCATGACGCGCCTCGGATACGAGCGCTTCGCCGTCCACGGCAGTGACATCGGTTCGGGCATCGCCGGCCGCCTGGCCGGAGTCCACCCCGAGCGCGTGATCGGCACGCACGTCGCCGTCGACCGCGCCGTGCTCGGGCTCGTCGGCACCGTCTTCCCGGCGCCGGACGGGCTCTCCGACGATGAGACCGAGCAGCTCGCCGCCGTGCAGGCCGCGAGCGCGGAGGAGCGCGGATACCTCGAGATGCACAATCACCGACCGGACACGATCGGTCCGGCGCTGACCGATTCACCGGTCGGCCTGCTCGCGTGGATCGCCGAGAAGTTCAAGACCAGGACGGATGCCGGCTACCGGCCGCCCTCCGTCGATCGCGACCAGCTGCTCACCGGCATCAGCCTGTACTGGTTCACCCGCAGCGGCGCCTCCAGCGCGCAGTTCTACTACGAGGGCGAGCATGCCGACCTGGACTTCGTGATGGCGCAGGTGCCCTCCGCGTGGGCGGCGTTCGACACGCATCCGCTGCTGCGCCGCACGATGGACCCGTGGGGAGCCGTCAACCGGTGGAGCGATTTCGCCGAGGGCGGCCACTTCCCCGCGATGGAGGAGCCGGTACTGCTCGCGGACGACATCCGCGCGTTCTTCCGCTCGCTCGCCTGAACGCATCTGCGGCAGAGAACCCGTTTCGACTCGCTCCGCTCGCTCAACGAACGAGAGGGGGCAGCCCGCAGCGGCCCCCCGCAGAGCCTCAGCCGCGCATCGCGACGCCGCGGCGCCAGTACCCCATGAACGCGACCTGCGATCGATCGATCC
Organism: Microbacterium sp. M; assembly: GCF_045181065.1. Taxonomy (GTDB): domain Bacteria; phylum Actinomycetota; class Actinomycetes; order Actinomycetales; family Microbacteriaceae; genus Microbacterium. The sequence goes on from NZ_CP173721.1 coordinate 3,598,876, forward strand.
CGAGGTCCTTCACGAGGTGGCGCCGCAGCGTCGTGACGACCCCGCTCTCGCCCGCGATCCAGAAGTAGCGGTCGGCGGAAGCGCCGGCGTTCTCGAAGTCCTCCCCGAGCCCCGAGTACACCGGCGTCTCCCACACGAGGTCCTCACCGTCGATGTCGGTGACGGTGATCTCCTCGGTGTCGTCGTCCCCGAGGTAGTCCAGCACCGTCGGGATCAATCGCAGGCCGTGCTGAACGTGGCCGCGCGGCAGCCAGTGGATCTCCACCCCTTCCGGTGCGCCGATCTGGAGGATGTCTTCGCCAGCAGGAACCTCGATGAACGCGTGGCCGCGGAGGTCCCGCGGAGCGTCCTCAAGGATGCGGGCAATCGCGGGCGCGGCCGTCTCGTCGCCCGCGAGCAGCACAGAAGACGCGCCCCCCGGTGCGTATTCGATGCCGCCGCGGTCCTCACGGCCGCGCCGCGGTCCGATGAGGAAGAGCTCCTTGCCGACCGCGGCGGAGCTCGCCCACAGGGATGCCGGGCCGGTGAGCCCTGGCGCCAGGTGCAGCACGAAGTCGATGACGACCTCGGTCTCCCCGGCATCCGACACCCGCAGCTCCCTGATCGAGTAGGTGCGCATCGATCCGCGCTCGTCCTCCGGTACGGCCAGGTACGACCCCCACCAGTCGTCGGTGTCGCGATCGATCGGAGGCAGGATGCCGGAGGCCGGCGGGAAGATCAGCTTGATGCGCGCGTCGTAGACGTCGCCGGGGGTGCCGAAGTCGGCGATCTCCTCACCGCCGAACGTGATCCGCACGAAGTTCGGCGACACCCGTTCGACCGAGCGCACCTCGGCGCGTCCGAGGACGTACGACGACTTGGCCTTGGTGGTGGTCTCAGCGGACATGGTGCCTCCCGATTGGTGTGACCATCGGCTTGCCTGAAACCGGGTCGGTGGTGATCTGATTGGCCATGCCGAACACGGACTCCACGAGGGCGCTGGTGACGACCTCGGTCGGAGTCCCGATGGCATGCACGCGTCCGCTCTTCATCGCGACGAGTTCGTCGGAGTAGCGGGCGGCGAGATTGAGGTCGTGCAGCACCATGACGATCGTGGTGCCGCGCGAGACGCTGAGGTCGGTGAGCAGGTCGAGCACCTCGACCTGGTGCGCGACGTCGAGGAACGTGGTCGGCTCGTCCAGCAGCAGGATGTCGGTCTCCTGCGCGAGCGCCATCGCGATCCAGACGCGCTGACGCTGACCGCCGGACAGCTCATCGACGCTGCGGTCGGCGAGTTCGGTCGTCCCGGTGGCGGCGAGCGCATCCGCGACGGCCTCGTAGTCGCGGGTATTCCAGCGCGACAGCACCTTCTGATGCGGATGCCGTCCGCGGCCGACGAGGTCGGCGACCGCGATGCCCTCCGGCGCGACCGGCGACTGCGGCAGCAGCCCGAGGATGCGGGCGACCTCCTTGGTCGGCCGGGCGTGCACGGACTTGCCGTCCAGCACCACCTGACCGGCACTCGGCGACAGCAGGCGCGCGAGCGAACGCAGCAGCGTCGACTTGCCGCATCCGTTGGCGCCGACGATCGTGGTGATCTTCCCTGGTGCGACGGACAGATCCAGCCCGTCGATGATGGTGCGGTCGCCGTAGCCGAGGGTGACGCCCTCGGCGCTCAGCTGGTGGGTCGCGGTCACAGCGAGGCCCCCTGTCGGTTCGTGCGGATGAGCAGATAGATGAGGTACGGAGCCCCGAGGATGCCGGTGATCACGCCGACCGGATAGCGACCGGGCAGCAGGAACTGGCCGATCAGGTCGCCGCCCAGCACGAGCAGCGCTCCGATCAGCGCCGAGGGCAGCAGCAGGTTCGCGCCCGGTCCGGTGATGCGGGCGGCGATGGGGCCCGCCATGAACGCCACGAACGCGATGGGTCCGGTGGCTGCGGTGGCGAACGCCAGCAGCGCGACGGCGCCGACGATGAACAGCATCCGTGTGCCGGTCACCCGCACGCCGAGACCTGCGGCCGAATCGTCGCCGAGCCTCAGCATCCCGAGCGACCGCGCCTGCGAGAACATGAGCGGCAGGAGGACGAGGCTCGCGAGCGCGAGCGGCGTCACGCGCTCCCAGGAGGCGTTGTTCAGACTGCCGGTCATCCACTGCATGGCCGTCTGGATGTCCCATTGCGCGGCACGCGACAGCAGGTACGAGATCACGCTCTGCAGCATGGCGGCGACACCGATGCCGATGAGGATCAACCGGGTGCCGGCGAATCCGCCCTTGTTCGAGAGCAGATAGATCGCGAGCGCCGTGATGAGCGCGCCGGCGAGCGCCATGGCCGAGACGACCGGGCCGTCCAGAGACAGCACGATGATGCCGATGACGGCAGCGACGCTCGCGCCTTCGGTGATGCCGATGATGTCCGGCGAGGCGAGCGGGTTGCGCAGCAGCGTCTGGAACGAGACTCCGGCGATGCCGAATGCGACTCCGGCGAGGATCGCCAGCGCCGTGCGGGGCAGCCGCAGCTCGCCGACCGTGAACGAGGCGCCGGGGACGGTCTCGCCGAGGATGACACGGACGATCTCGCTCGGGGTGTAGAACGTGTCGCCGAACATGAGGGCGACGGCGGCCAGGACGAAGACCGCGACGGCGAGCACGATCGACGCGGTCGCGTGGCGGCGACGACGCGCACGGCGACCGGCGATGACCGCGGCGACGCCCGCCCGCGCGGAGGCGGGGGCGGGGGCCGGACGCTGAGCTGCGGTGTCCATGATGCTCACAGTTCGCGCACCTTCTGCCGGCGGACGATCCAGATGAAGAACGGGGCGCCGACGAGCGCGGTGATGATCCCGACCTGGATCTCCTCGCCTGATGGGGCGATCACACGGCCGATGATGTCGCTGGCCAGCAGCAGCACGGCTCCGGCGATGGCCGAGAAGGGCAGCAGCCAGCGGTGGTCGGTGCCCAGCAGCATCCGGCAGAAGTGCGGGACGACGAGCCCTACGAAGCCGATGGGACCCGCGATGGCGGTCGCGGCCCCCGCGAGGATGACGGCCCCGAGCGCCGAGAGGAGCCGGGTGCGGAACACGTGCTCGCCGAGGCCTGCGGCCATGTCATCGCCGAGCGCGAGCGAGTTCATCCCCCGGGCTGCCGCGAAGCAGATGAGCGCACCGAGGGCGAGCACGGGTGCCGTGATCGCGATGCGCGGCCACTCGGCTCCGCCGACGCCGCCGATCTGCCAGGACTGGAACGACTGCAGCAGATCGACTCGGGGCAGCATGATGGCGCTGATCAGCGAGGCGAACGCCGCCGATGTGGCCGCACCGGCGAGCGCGAGCTTGAGAGGGCTGGCACCTCCGCGGCCGAGCGAGCCGACCGTGTACACGAAGGCGGCGGCGACGGCCGCGCCGAAGATCGCGACGAACAGCGTGCCCGTCGCATCGGAGAGGCCGAGGAAGGCGATACCGATCACGACCGCGAGCGAGGCGCCGGTGGTGACCCCGAGGATGCCGGGGTCGGCGATGGGATTGCGGGTGACCGCCTGCATGGTCGCGCCCGAGAGCGCGAGGGCCGCACCGACAAGGATCGCCAGCACCGTGCGCGGCATCCGCTTGATGACGGCCGCCTGGGCGATCGTGTCGTCATGGCCGGCGAAAGCTGCCAGGACGTCGTCGATCGTCACGGCTTTGATGCCGAACGAGAGCGACAGGATGCTGAGCACGACGATGACGCCGAGCCCGGCCAGCAGCCAGAGCACGCGCACGACCACCGGGCGCCGCAGATCGACGGCGCCCGGTGGTGAGGTGATGACTGCTGAGCTCACTCGGAGAGACTCACTCGGAGACGAGCGGTGCCTCGAGGATCGCGAAGTACTCTTCGATCCCCCAGGGGATGGACAGCGGCGACGGGTTGGCGGACGCCGCGAGCGGCGTCGCATCGCCGAGCACGGCGATGTCGCCGGCCTCGATCGCCGGGATCTTCGACAGCAGCGGGTCGGCCTGCAGCACCGGGATGATCGACTCGTCGCCGTACGAGACGAAGACGTCGACGTCGGCGAGCGCCTCGGCGTTCTCCGCGCTCGTCGTCAGGTAGAACTCGGTGCTGTCGGCGGTCTCCTCGACGATGGCCGGCAGCGGCAGCCCGTTCTCACGCAGGAAACCGGGGCGCGTGTCGGCCGCGGTGTAGTAGCCGATCTGACTGAAGTCGCTCGGGTCGATGTACGCGAACAGCAGCTTCGCGTCCTTGAGCGCGGGGTGCGCCTCGAGCGCGGCATCCGTCTGGGCCTGCAGGTCGGCGTTCAGCGCCTCGCCCTCGTCGGCGAGACCGAGCGCGGTCGAGTTCATCGTGACCATGTCCTCGACCGAGGTGCTCCAGGGGATGCCCGGCGGCGCCACGACCGGCGCGATCTTGGAGAGCGTGTCGTACTCCTCCTGCGTGAGGCCGGAGTACGAGGCGAGGATGACGTCCGGCTTCGTGTCGGCGACGGCCTCGTAGTCGATGCCGTCGGTCTCGTCGAAGAGCACCGGGGTCTCGGCATCCAGCTCTTCGAGCTTGTCCTCGACCCAGGGCAGGATGCCGTCGCCGTCGTCGTCGCCCCAGGTGGCCTTGCTCATGCCGACCGGGACGATGCCGAGGGCGAGCGGCACCTCGTGGTTGGCCCACGCGACCGTGGCGACGCGCTCCGGCTTCTCCGAGATCGTGGTCTCGCCGTAGACGTGCTCGACGGTGACGGGGAAGGTGCCGTCGGATGCCGCGGCGGAGTCGGGCCCGGCGTCGGTGCTGGTGGGGGCGGACGACGAGCAGGCAGCGAGGCCGACGGCCAGCACTGCCGCGGCGCCGAGGCCGAGAAGTCGGGAGGTGCGCACAGGAATCCCTTTCGGGTCGGGGTTCGGGGTCGGGCTTCACACGGAGCGAATGCTTTGGTAAGCCTGCCCTAATCTAACAGAGAGTTAGGGTCGCCTCAGTTCGGGACGTAACAGAGCGCGCGGACTACCGTGGAACCATGCGGATGACGGCAGCGGTACGCAGCGCGAAGCGCGGTCCGCTGCTGCAGGTCGTGAAGTCCGCGGTGGCCACCATCTCCGCCTGGCTCATCGCCGGATGGCTGATCCCCGGTCCGCTCCCGGTCTTCGCCGCCATCGCGGCGCTGCTCGTCGTGCAGCCGAGCGTCAACCAGTCCCTGGCCAAGGCGCTCGAGCGGAGCATCGGCGTCATCGCCGGCGTACTGATCGCGGTCGGGCTCAGCCTGCTGCTCGGGCCGCAGAGCTGGGTCGTGCTGCTGGCGATCGTCGTGGCGATGCTGGTCGCCTGGTCGTTCCGCGCGACGCCGGGAACCGGCAATCAGGTCGCCATCTCGGCGATGCTCGTGCTCGCGCTCGGGTCGGACAGCCCCGAATATGCGGTGGACCGGATCGTGGAGACGCTGATCGGCGTCGCGATCGGCATCGTCGTGAATGTGCTCATCGTCCCGCCGGTGCTGGTCGCACCTGCGAGGCGCGACCTCGGCCTGCTCGGCGCAGAGCTCGCCGCGAGCCTTGACCGATTGGCCGAGAGCCTGCCGGTCGCTCGCACACCGGCGCAGCTGCAGGAGCTCATGCTCCAGGCGCGCCTGCTGCGCCCCATGCAGGTCTCGGCCGAGGCATCCATCGCGGCCGGCGAGGAGTCGCTCACGCTCAACCCGCGGCGCTCGTCGCACCGCGACGAGTTCCGCGAGATGCGCGATCTTCTGACGCGGCTGTCGCCGATCGTGACGCAGGCGATCGGGATGACCAGGGCCTACTTCGACCACTACGACGACTCCCTCGGCGAAGAGCCGACCGTGCACGCGATCGCCGAGCAGCTCCGGCGCGCTGGGCACGACGTCCGACTCGCGGTGCAGATCGCGGACGTGGCTCCGGAGCCGGAGGCGCTGACCTCGGCCATACCCGCGCTCACCGCGCCACTGGAAGTGGCGCCTCCGGCGTCGGCGCACTGGATCCTGATCGGGTCGTTGCTGGAGGACCTCCGCCGCATCCGCGGAGAACTCGTCGGCGAGGGCTAGTCAGTGCGATGACCGCTGCGGTCAACGCCGCTTGTCGTCGTACATGGCCTCATCGGCGCGCTGGATCGCCGCTTCGACGGATTCGCCCTCCTCGACGAGCACGGCGCCCCACGACCATGGATGCGTGGCATACGAGCGCAGGCGACGCAGAACGGCCGACGCCTGCTCGGCGTCCGTCTCGGGGAGCACCATGGCGAACTCGTCCCCGCCCAGTCGGCCGACGATGTCAGTCGTGCGCGACAGCGACATCCACTGCGCCGTCAGCATCCTGAGCACGTCATCGCCCGCCGCATGGCCGGCTTCGTCGTTCACCTCTTTGAACTTGTCGAGATCGAGCACCGCGATCGCGACGGGTCGCGAATGCCGGGCGGCGCGACGGAGCTCCATCTGCGCCTTCGCCAGGAAACCGCGCCGATTGAGCACACCGGTCAGCTCGTCGGTGTTCGATTCGAGACGAATTCGGTGGCGGACGTAGAGTCCGGCTTCCAGGCACAGCCACGTGAAGCACGCCGCTCCGATGAGGTTCGCCGGCCCGATCGGCCCGGGAGCGCCGCCGACCTCGCCGGTGAAGGGCCCGGACACGGCCGCGGTTCCGACGACGAGGAGGATCGCGAGCTCGCCGATCCGAGCGATGCGGGCTCCGTAGAACCAGGAGAAGTACATCGCCATGATCGGCAGCTCCTGCAGCGCCGCGATCGCGTTCTGACGTTCGTCCGAGAAACCGAGATAGTAGACCGACACGACCGCATGCGCACCGACGAGTCCCAATCCCAGCCAGGTCGGCAGTTCGACCCCGCCGAAGACGACGATCCCCGTCACGGCGAGGCCGCAGAACAGGATGGCGATCGAGAGCCAGACCTCGAACAAGGTGAGGTCCGTCTCGAAGAGCTCGAGCGCACCGAGCAGCGAGAACAGCAGCGTCAGCCCGGCCGTGACGACCGAGTAGATGGATGTGCGTTCACGAGCGTGCCTCAGCCAGCCCGTCCGCAGCCAGCGCAGCTCCTCGGCATCCGAGGCTTTGATCCCCTGTACGACCATGATGGCGTCCTTTCACAGGACCCTCCCCAGAGCCCTCCCCACCTCTAGAGTACGGCTTTTCCGCGGGGCTACACTGAACCGTGACCAGACCGCTGTCCCTCCAGGATGATCCGAGCGCGCAGATCGTCTTCCAGCCCATCGTGGACCTCGAGGCCTGGTCGGTCGTCGGGTTCGAGGCGCTGGCCCGATTCAACGATGGCACGGCGCCCCTGGTGCGGCTGGCGGATGCCGAGGCCGCCGGGCGCCGCGAGTGGCTGGAACTGCATCTCATCGAACTCGCCGTCGCCGAGGCCGCACCGTTGCCTACCGGCCTTTTCATCACGATGAACGCCTCGGGGACGACGATGCTGCATGAACAGCTGCCGTCCCTGCTCGCCGCTGCTGACCGCCCGTGGGGCATGGAGCTGTTCGAGGGCGAGACGCCGGCCGATCTCAGGGTGATCCGCGCGCTCATCACGCGTCTCGGCGGGCAGCTGCTCGTCGATGACGCAGGCGCGGCCCAGGCGGACGAGGCCCGGATCGCCATGCTGCGACCCGACGTCGTGAAGATCGATCGCGCCCTGTTCTGGGAGCTGCGCTCGGATCCGGGTGCCCGCGAACGGCTGCGCCCTCTCGTCGCCGCGGCGAGGGATGCGCAGGCCAGTCTGCTCGTGGAGGGCGTATCGGAGCCCGATCACGTCGATCTCGCCCGTGAGATCGGGGCGGATCTCGCCCAGGGCTTCCACCTCGGCATGCCGGTGCCGGCGGTCGAGATGGCTGATGCGCTGAGCGCGCTACGCCGGAGCGTCGGGGTGGATGCTGCGGGTCTCTGACCTCCGGCTCGCACCGCCACGGCTGCGGCGTCGCACCTTCGGCAGCACCTTGATGACGCCGAGCACGACGTAGATCACGGTGTTGATCGCGACGAACGTCGCGAAGACGCTGAACCAGTCGGTGTACAGGACGGACTCTGGCAGCAGGAATCCGGTGCGCACGGCATCCGTCGCCAGCGCGATCATGCGGTCACCCCTTTCGTCGAGGGGTGCTCCACGTGCTTCCACGTCGCGCTGCGGCCGAACGCGATCTCGAACACGCCCTTCAGGAAGGCGAGGTTGAGGAAGCAGTCGTAGACCAGCTCGGGGAACACCAGAGCCGCGACGATCCGGGCGCGCCATCCGCCCCGCCACACCGTGATGACCCGCTCGATCGCGAACAGAACGCCGACCCCGAGCCAGAACGGGAACCAGACCCAGGTATCCATCGCCACGATCATGAGCAGAAGGAGGGCGAAGTAGGAGAACAGCGCGAGCACGCCGTATCCGATGCCGATCTGCTGAGCCCAGTAGCGCAGAGTCTGCGGCGTGACGCCGTACGCTCCGAGGTTCTCGAGTGCTCCGCGTTGCCACCGCAGACGCTGAGCCCAGAGCATCCGCCAGGTCGGCATCAGCTCGGTGACGACGCTGCACTCGCGCGGCGATATCGTCAGCCCTCCCAGCGACTTGATCGCGATCGTGAGCTCGTTGTCCTCCGTGAGCGCGAAGGTGTCGTAGACATCGCCTTCTCTCCCGGGCAGCTGCGTGCCGCGCGCCTGAGCCACAGCGCGCAGTGCCGCAGCGCGGAAGACCGAAGCGGTGCCGGTGAGCACGAAGACGCGCCCTTCACGACGCTGGATCTCCCGCTGGTATCGGAAGTACTCGTTGCGCTGGAACTGTCCGAGCAGGCCGTGTCCCTGCTCACCCTCGAAGAGCCCGCCGACCGCCATCAGGGCGCGGTCATCCGTGAATCGTCGGATCGCCTCGGTGAGGTATCCGGCGCCGATCTGACTGTCGGCATCCATGACCATGACCGTGTCGTTGTCCCCGAGGACAGGAAGCAGCTCGGCGAGCGCCTGGTTCAGCGCACCGCCCTTCTTATGCGTGTTGCCGACGGTCTCGAAGACGTCGGCGCCGTGCTCGCGCGCGACCAGGGCCGTCCCGTCGGTGCAGTTGTCGGCGACCACGATCACCCGCGTGGGCGGCGTGGTCTGCTGCTGCAGGGAGCGCAGCGTCTCGGGAAGAGACGCCTCCTCGTTATGCGCAGGGATGAGGACTGTCACCGTCACGTCCCCCGCGAACACGCCGCGGGTCCGGTCCATCACCGTTCGCGGAGCGAGTGTCAGCCTGGTCACCTCGACGCCCGCGCGGCGGTACCGGCTCGCCACGACCCGCTCGCTCACCACGACCAACAGGACGAGCAGCAGCGCGATGCCGAGCGCCGTCGCGAGCACTGCGAGGTTCGGCAGTTCGGTGCTGTACATCACCTGCCACACCCCCGCGAGCGTGACATGCGCCGGATCCCACAGCGTAGGCGGATCGGTCACCGCGATCCCCCACCACAGCAATCCGGCGGCGAGCAGCACGATGACGATCACGGCGAGCCCGACGGTTCGCTGGAAGATCCTGTTCACAAGCGCCCCCTCCGACGTCTGTTCCCTGCTCACACCCTGCCATACTCAGCGCGGTGGTTCGGATCGCGCGCCCCGCGTGCTCGGCCGTACGCTGGAGGCATGACCTCGCTGGACCAGGCGCTGGCGGATCTCGCCGCCCTCGACGACCCGAAGATGCGCGCCGCGAACGAGAAGCGCGGCGACGACCACGGGATCAATCTGTCGCAGATGCGCGCGCTCGCGAAGAAGATCAAGACCGACCACGACCTCGCCCGTGAGCTCTGGGCCACGGGTGAGACGGCGCCGCGGCTGCTGTCGATGCTGATCTGCAAAGTGAAGGACTTCTCGGCCGACGAACTCGACGCGATGGTCCGCGAGACCGAGGTTCCGAAGGTCAACGACTGGTTCGTGAACTACCTCGCGAAGAAGTCGCCGCACGCCGAGGAGCTGCGGCTGCGCTGGTTCGAGGATGCCGATCCGACCGTCTCGGCGGCCGCATGGTCGCTGACCAGCGTGCGGGTTGCGAAGACCCCGGACGGGCTGGATCTCGAGTATCTGCTCGATATCATCGCGCGCGACATGAGGGACGCCCCGACCCGCCTGCAGTGGGCGATGAACGAGACGCTCGCGCAGATCGGCATCTTCCACCCCGATCTGCGGGAGCGCGCCCTGGCCATCGGTGAGAAACTGCAGGTGCTCGCGGACTATCCGACGGCGCCGGGATGCACGTCGCCGTTCGCTCCGATCTGGATCGCCGAGATCGTCCGGCGTCGAGAGGGCTGAGCGCCCCGGTCACACCGGCGTGCCATCCGGGCGTCGCTCCGGATCCGTGGTCGTCTGAGCGCCGTCCCATCCGAGGCCCTGAGTGCCCTGCTGTCCGATCAGGGTCTGCAGGTCTGCGTGGATGGCGTCCAGGCGGTCGCAGATCGCCTGTCCGTCGGTCGTCGCGGCTGGGGTGAAGGTGTCGTTGGTGGTCATGACGCGACTCTCCACTCGGCGCGACGTGACGCACAGACCGTTGAACCGTGGGCGGGACCGTGGTAGTCATGCCTTCGGATCGAGTCGCCGTAGGCTGGCGAGATGAGTACGCACATCGCCGCGGCCCCAGGGCAGATCGCCCCCGTCGTCCTCTTCCCCGGAGACCCCCTCCGCGCGAAGTGGATCGCGGAGACCTTCCTGGACGGTGCGGAGCTGTACTCCGAGACCCGAGGGATGCTGGGATTCACCGGCGCCTGGCAAGGGCACCGCGTCTCTGTGCAGGGGTCTGGCATGGGCCAGCCGTCGATGTCGATCTACGCCAACGAGCTGTTCACGGAGTACGGCGTGCAGACGATCGTGCGCGTGGGATCGTGCGGCGGACTCACGGAGAAGGTCGGGATGCGCGACATCATCATCGCGAGCGGCGCCTGCACCGACTCGGGGATCAATCGCGTGCGATTCCACGGGCAGGATTACGCACCGGTCGCCGATTTCCCTCTGCTGCGCGCCGCCGTCGAGGCCGCTGAATCAGAACCACTCGACGTCGCCGTGCACGTCGGCCTGCTGTTCTCCAGCGATCAGTTCTACAGCACGCGCCCCGAACTCACCGAGCCGCTCGTGCAGCACGGCGCCCTCGGCGTCGAGATGGAGACCAGCGCGCTCTACACGCTCGCCGCCTATCACGATCGGCGGGCGTTGAGCATCTGCACCGTCTCGGATCATCTCGTCACCGGCGAGGAGACATCGGCGCACGAGCGCGAGCAGACCTTCGGCGACATGGTCCGGATCGCCCTGCGAGCGGCGACGGCCTGACGAGGAGCCCGCGTAAGGGATGATCGAAGGACCATGCCTGCGCTCCTGAACCCCTCCCTCGTGCCGGACGGCTCCGATCCGGATGCCGTGTACCTGGCGTTCGTCGAATGGGCGGAGTCCACCGGCATCACCCTCTACCCCGCGCAGGACGAGGCGGTCATCGAGATCGTCTCGGGCAACAACCTGATCCTGTCGACGCCGACCGGTACCGGGAAGTCGCTCGTCGCGATCGGTGCGCACTTCGCCGCGCTCGTGGATGGGCGCCGCACGTACTACACCGCGCCGATCAAGGCGCTCGTGAGCGAGAAGTTCTTCTCCCTGGTCGACATCTTCGGTCCCGACAACGTCGGCATGGTCACCGGTGACTCCGCAGTGAATGCGGACGCGCCGATCATCTGCTGCACGGCCGAGATCCTCGCGAATCTTGCGCTGCGTCAGGGGACGTCCGCGGATGTGGGTCAGGTCGTGATGGACGAGTTCCACTTCTACGGCGACCCCGACCGCGGGTGGGCCTGGCAGGTGCCGCTGCTCGAGTTGCCGCAGGCGCAGTTCATCCTCATGTCGGCGACGCTCGGCGATGTGACTTCGCTCGCGGAGGATCTGACCCGCCGCACCTCGCGCGAGACCGCGACCGTCACGGGCGTCGAGCGCCCCGTGCCGCTGCACTACTACTACGAGACGACGCCGATCCACGAGACCGTCGAAGAGCTGCTGTCGACCGGCCAGGCGCCGATCTATGTCGTGCACTTCTCGCAGGCGGCCGCCATGGAGCGGGCGCAGGCGCTGTCGAGCACCAAGATCGCGACCCGCGAGCAGCGCGACGAGATCGCCGAACTCATCGGCGAATTCCGTTTCACGACCTCGTTCGGCAAGACCCTCTCCCGCTTCCTCCGGGCCGGCATCGGCGTGCACCACGCCGGAATGCTCCCGAAGTACCGGCGCCTGGTCGAGCAACTGGCCCAGCGCGGTCTGCTGCGCGTCATCTGCGGAACCGACACGCTCGGCGTCGGCATCAACGTCCCGATCCGCACCGTGCTGCTCACGGCGCTGACGAAGTTCGACGGCACGCGCATGCGTCAGCTCAATGCCCGCGAGTTCCATCAGATCGCGGGCCGAGCGGGACGCGCGGGCTTCGACACCGCAGGCACCGTGGTCGCCCAGGCACCGGAGCACGAGTCCGAGAACGTCGCGGCCGTCAAGAAGGCCGGCGACGACCCGAAGAAGAAGCGCAAGATCGTCCGCAAGAAGGCGCCGGACGGCTTCGTGTCGTGGGGCGAGCCGTCGTTCCTCAAGCTCGTCGCCGCCGAGCCAGAGACCCTGACATCGCACATGCAGATCACCAGCGCCATGATGCTCAACGTCATCGGCCGCGGCGGAGACGTGTTCGCGAACATGCGCTCGCTCGTCTTCGACAACCACGAGCCGCGCGCCACGCAGCGCGTGCTCGCGATCCGAGCGCTCGGGATCTACCGCACGCTTCGGGAGTCCGGCATCGTCGAGGACGATTCCGCCGGCATCCGCCTGACCGTCGACCTCCAGCCGAACTTCGCGCTCAACCAGCCGCTGTCGCCGTTCGCCCTCGCCGCGTTCGAGCTGCTCGACCCCGAATCGGCGACGTTCGCCCTCGACATGGTCTCGATCGTCGAGTCCACGCTGGACGACCCCCGTGCGATCCTCAGCCAGCAGGAGTTCCTCGCCCGCGGCGAGGCCGTCGCCGCCATGAAAGCCGAGGGCATCGAATACGACGAGCGCATGGAGCTGCTCGAACAGATCACCTATCCGAAGCCGCTCAAGGAGCTTCTGGACGCCGCATTCGAGACGTTCAGCGCCGCACAGCCGTGGATCCGCGACTTCGAACTGCGTCCGAAGTCCGTCGTCCGGGATATGTACGAGCGGGCCATGTCGTTCGGGGAGTACGTCGCCCAGTACAAGATCGCCCGCTCCGAGGGCGTCGTCCTGCGGTATCTGTCCGACGCGTATCGCGCGGCATCCCAGACGATTCCCGAGGACCTCAAGACCGAGGATCTGCGCGATCTCATCGAGTGGCTCGGCGAGCTCGTGCGACAGGTCGACTCGAGCCTGCTCGACGAGTGGGAGGAGCTGCGCGCCGGCACGGACAACGGCATCGTGGACCTGCATCGACCCGATGAGGAGCCGATCGTCCCGCCGGCGCCCAAGCGGTTGACCTCGAACGTGCGCGCGTTCCGGATCCTCGTGCGCAACGAGATGTTCCGCCGGGTCCAGCTGGCGGCGCGCGAGGACGTGGATGCTCTCGCCGAACTGGATCAGGACTTCGGCGCCGCCGCGTGGGATGCCGCCCTCGACGGCTACTTCGCCGAGCACGACGAGATCCTCACCGGTGGCGACGCCCGCAGCTCGAAGCTGCTGCTCATCACCGAGGGACGCGCCGAGTGGACCGTCCGTCAGATCCTCGACGACCCCGCAGGCAATCACGACTGGGGCATCGCCGCGACGATCGACCTCGCCGCCTCGGATGAGGCAGGCGAGGCCGTCGTCCGCGTGACGGCGGTCGACCGGCTCTAGGCCGGCCGTTCAGACGGCGGAGCCCACCCGCACGCCCGGAACCCCCGCGCCGGCCACGAGGCGCCCCACCAGTTCCTCGTAGCCGACGCCGGCCGCCGCGAACATCCGCGGCACCTGGGATGCCGCCGTCATCCCGGGCATCGTGTTCACCTCGTTCAGCACGGGGCCGTCCGGGGTGAGGAAGAAGTCGATCCGCGCGACGCCCGAGCAGCCGAGCGCGTCGAACATGGCGAGCGCCGCCTGGACCAGGGCGGCGTGCTCGGCGGCATCCAGAACCGCCGGCACCGAGAACTCCGCCGAACCGTCGTACTTCGTCTCGGTGTCGAACAGCCCGCTCGTCCGGATCTCGAGCGGTGGAGCTGCCCAGCGCGTGCCGTCGGCCTCGCGCAGGACGGCGACATCGATCTCGCGACCCCGTACGACCTCTTCGACGAGGATCCGGCGGTCGAACTCGGCGGCGGTGTCCAGCGCATGACGCAGCTCACCGGCATCCGAGACGAGCGAGACCCCGAAGCTCGAGCCGGCCGACACCGGCTTGACGACGACCGGCCCGTCGTACTCCTCATCCCCTATGTCGGATGCCGAGATGAGCCGCCCCCGCGCCACTCTGATGCCGATCGCCTCGGCGACCAGTTTCGTCGTCCACTTGTCCATGCCGATCGCGCCCGCTCCGAGTCCTGACCCCACGACCGGTATGTGCGCGAGCGCGCACAGCGCGGCGAGCGCGCCGTCCTCCCCGAGCGTTCCGTGCACGGCGGGGAACACGGCATCTGCTCGCCCGATGAGGGCGACTGCTGCGGCCAGCGAGTCGCCCACCCCCAGCCCGAGCGGACCGGACTCCGAGCACCAGATGCCGTCCCGACCGATCGTGAGGGCGTCCACCGCCCACCCGCGTGCGCGCAGAGCCTGCGCGACACCGGACGCCGACGCGATCGACACGTCGTGCTCCGCATTCTCTCCCCCGCCGATGACGACGACATGCTGCTTCATCCGATGCTCCTTCTGATGCGCGCCCCGATGCCGGTGACGATGGTGTGCGGGATCGTTCCCGCCCAGTGGGCCCACTCCTGGATCGTGGGTGCTGCGGTGCCGGCTGGTCCGAACACGGTCGCCGTGGCGCCGCGCGCGGCCTGGACGGCACCGGTGTCGATGACGATCTGATCCATCGACACACGTCCGACGATCGGATGCCGCGCCCCGCCGATCTCGACGGACGCACCAGGTGCCAGCTCGCGAGGGATGCCGTCCGCGTACCCGACCCCGACGATGCTGAGATGCGTGTCGACGCGCGCGACGAAGTCGTGTCCGTACCCGACGGCAGTCCCCGCCGTGGCGCGGGTGGTGTGCACGACCGGCGCCGTGAACGTTCCGGCCCCCGTCAGCTCGACGGTGTCGGACGGGTCGATGCCGACCAGCCCGGCGCCGACCCTGACGAGATCGAAGTGCGTCGTCGGGTCGGTGAGCGCGCCGGCGGTGGCCGCGAGGTGCACCGTGAGCGGTCCGAACCCGGCGCGCAGCACGGCATCGCGCGCCTGCCGCATACGCAGCACCGCCGGGGCGTTCGCCGCCGGGTCCGCACAGTCGGCCAGTGGCAGATGCCCCATGACGCCGACGACGTCGATGCGCCCCCGCGCTCTGCCGTCCCGTGCGATGCGCAGCAGGTCGCCCCATTCGGACAGCGGGCTGCCGCCGCGCGCCATGCCGGTGTCCATCTGCAGGTGCACGCGGAGCGTCCGGTCCGCGTCAGCGATCAGCTGCTGCAGCTCGTCGACCGAGCCGACCGCCACGTCGACCTGCAGATCGGCGGCGAGCTCGGCATCCACTCCAGCCGGGTTCAACCAGGAGAGGACCGGCTGATCCAGCCCGGCGTCCCGCAGCGCGATCGCCTCGGCGACATCCGTGATGCCGAGCCAGGTGGCTCCGGCGGCGACGGCGGCCTGCGCCACCGCGACGGCGCCGTGACCGTATCCGTCCGCCTTGACGACCGCCATGATGTCGCTCGCCGTCGCGGCGCGCACCGCCGCGACGTTCGCCGCCACCGCCGCCCTGTCGGTCCGCAGCGTCGGCGGGCGCATCCGGGGCGGAGGCACGGGTGCCGGTGTCGTGCGCGCGGGTACGGATGCACGACCCTGGAACGGATGCACGGTGCCATGCCCTGCATCGGTCGTGCGCCCGTACCCCGGTCGTGCAACCGTGTCGCCCTGGGATGCCGCATCCGCGTGAGACGGGATGCCGTGCTGCACGAGGTTCATGACTGCATCCTCGGGTCGTCGGTGGGGTCGGCGTACATCTGCGGGCAGCCGTGCACCTCGGCATCCGGTCGCAGTTCGTAGTGCCAGCGCTCGTTCGCATAGATCTGACAGAGCCCGAAGCGGTCTCCGTGCTGCGCGAGCCAGTCCAGCGCGGTGTCCGGCCCGAGGTCGACGGCATCGCCGGTGACGTGCGCCGACGTCGTCGGGGTCGCGACCCAGCGGGCGGCCTCCTCCTCGGAGCCGTACTCGGCGGTCGCGTCGTCGAGCAGCCGCTGCTGGTACGCAGGTGCGCGCCAACCGCTGTTGACCCGGAACTCGACACCGTCCCGCTCGGCGCGCTCGGCAGCCGCTCTGAGTGCATCCAGAAGGTCGGGGTTCAGGTTCGCGACAGCGGGCGACGAGTCGTCGAAGACGGTGGGTCGCTCGTTCTCCGGGATGAATCCGTCGGCGGCCGTCGGCTGATACGCCGCTCCGACGACCGGCGCCCCGCTCGGCACGGTCACGGTGCCGTTCGCCGCCGGGATCGCCTGCAGCACCGCGACGGTCGCGGCAGCGGCGACGGCGAGGGTTCCGACCAGGGCGAGAGCGCGTCGATGGCGAGCACGCCGAGATGCAGTGGGGTGTTTCATGTTCTCCAGTGAACGCACCGACGTGTTGCGAGGGCGTATGCGGATTCTCATATGCTCCCGATATGCGCGCCTGCGTAGGATGCAGAAATGCGCGTGCTGATCGTCGAG
The DNA here is from genome assembly GCF_045181065.1 of Microbacterium sp. M. Lineage (GTDB taxonomy): Bacteria > Actinomycetota > Actinomycetes > Actinomycetales > Microbacteriaceae > Microbacterium. The sequence goes on from NZ_CP173721.1 coordinate 3,615,657, forward strand.
GACGAGCCCTATCTCGCGGAAGCCGTCCGAGACGGTCTCCGCCTCGAGGCGATCGCCGCCGACATCGCCGGCGACGGCGACACCGCGCTCGAGCTGCTGAGCATCAACGCCTACGACATCGCCGTGCTCGACCGCGACATCCCCGGACCGTCGGGCGACGACGTGGCGCGGTGGATCGTGGCCTCCGGCAGCGGGATGCCGATCCTCATGCTGACGGCCGCGGATCGCCTGGACGACAAGGCCTCAGGGTTCGAACTCGGAGCCGACGACTATCTGACCAAGCCCTTCGAGCTGCGCGAGCTGATCCTGCGGCTGCGGGCCCTGGATCGCCGCCGTGCACACGTCCGACCGCCCGTGCTCGAGCTCGAGGGTCTGCGGCTCGACCCGTTCCGGCGCGAGGTGTTCCGCGACGAGCGCTACGTGTCACTGACCCGGAAGCAGTTCGCTGTCCTCGAGGTGCTCGTCGGCGCTGGCGGGGGCGTCGTGAGCGCCGAGGAGCTGCTCGAACGCGCGTGGGATGAGAATGCCGACCCGTTCACGAACGCCGTCCGCATCACGGTCTCGTCGCTGCGCAAGCGCCTGGGCGAGCCGCAGCTGATCGTCACGGTTCCCGGTGTCGGCTACCGGATCGGGACGGATGCCGATGACTAGGCCCCGCGGCATGAGCGCCCGCCTCAAGCTCACCCTCAGCTATGCCGCCGTCGTCGTCGCATCCGGGGTGCTGCTGCTCGCCGCCGTCGCCGTATTCCTGTTGCGGTATGTACCGGATGCCGTCGACTTCTTCCCCAATCGCGGCGACCTCACCAGAGCGTTCATCCCCTCGGCCGTCTTCGTGATGCTCGTGCTGCTCGCGATCGGACTGGGCGGAGGGTGGGTCCTCGCCGGCCGGATGCTGGCACCCCTGGACCGGATCGGCGCCGTCGCCCGCGCGGTCGCGCAGGGCTCGCTGTCGCAGCGGGTCGCCTTGGAGGGCCCCGGAGACGAGTTCCGCGACCTCGCCGACGTGTTCGACTCGATGCTCGATCGGCTCGAAGCAGACGTCGCCGAGCAGCAGCGCTTCGCCGCGAACGCCTCGCACGAGCTGCGGACGCCGCTCGCGATCTCGCAGACGATGCTCGAGGTCGCCCGCACCGACCCCGACCGGGACGTGGACGCCCTGATCGATCGACTGCACCAGGTCAATTCCCGCGCCATCGAGCTGACCGAGGCGCTGCTGGTGCTCAGTCGTGCCGAGCGCCGGGCCTTCGCCAGGGAGGGCGTCGAGCTGTCGCTGCTCTCCGAGGAGGCGGTCGAGACGCTCGCGCCGCTGGCCGATCGGCACGGGGTCACGATCGACGTCGGCGGGGATGCCGGGACCGTGATCGGATCGCCAGCCCTGCTGCAGCAGCTCGTGACGAACCTCGTCCACAACGCGATCGTGCACAACGTTCCCGCCGGCGGGATGGTGGCGGCGCGCACGCACGCACGGCCCGGCGCGATGGCGCTCGTGATCGAGAACACCGGGCCGCCGCTGCAGCCGGACGTGATCGCCACCCTGACCGAGCCGTTCCAGCGCGGTGCGGAGCGCGCCAGGACGGACGATCATGTCGGCGTCGGTCTCGGACTCGCCATCGCCCGGCGGATCGCCGAGGCGCACGACGGCGAACTCGTCCTGTCCCCGCGCGAAGGCGGCGGGCTCATCGTGACGGTCTGGCTGTCGCAGACTCTGTAGCGGCGGTGGGCGCGGCAGGGAGTGCATCGGCGGCGCGGCGGCGGGACGGGCGGGGAGTGCATCGGCGGCGCGGCGGCGGGACGGGCGGGGAGTGCGTCGGCGGCGCGACGGCGGGAACGGATGCAGGGAGAAATCCCGGATGTCCGGCGACACGCGGGGAATCGCCCTGACATTCGGGAAATCTCCCGACATCCGTCCCTGAGAGGTCAGGCCGCGGTGCCGCGCTTGGCCGCGATCTCGCGACCGTACGTGCGGGCGGAGTCCTCGGCGGCCTGCTTCAGCTCCTGAGCGGCGTCGGCGAAGGCATCCATCGCGGGGTTCACGCCCACCAGCGTGAACGGACGCTGCACGACGCGCAGGTCGAGGCCCCAGACGTCCTCGAGAACGCGACGGAGCCATCCGGTCGAGTGGTCCCAGCCCTCCTTGGGCGTACCGGGCGCGTAGTTGCCGCCGAGAACGGTGACGAGAGTCGCGGGCTTGCCGTTCAGCGCGGTGCCGGTCGGGTCGATGCGCGGGTCCGTGTAGGCCAGGTCGAACCAGGTCTTGAAGTGCTGCGAGACGCCGTAGTTGTACAGCGGCACGGCGAACAGCAGCGCGTCTGCGCCGATGAGCTCGTCGGCGAACGTGGTCGCCAGGTCGCGGGCGGCGTTCTGCGCCGGGGTGCGCTGGGCCGCCTCGACGAATCCGCCGGTGACGGCGTCGGCCCAGGCGGTCGAGGGCACGGGGTCCAGCGCCAGATCGCGACGCGTGACGGTCGAATCCGGGTGCGCGGCGGTCCACTCGGCCTCGACGAGATCGGCGAGCGATCGGCTGGCGGAGCTCGCGGGCAGGATGCTGGCATCCAGACGGAACAGCGACATGAGGGGCAGTCCTTTCTCTTTTCGTAGTCGCTCCGTTTTTCTTAGCGACTGCGCACAGACTAGCACCGTTAGACTGGAGACATGGCCGAGTCCGAGGTGAGCGTCCAGATCTGCGACACCGCAGTCACCCTGGCCTTCAGCGTGCTCGGCAAGCGGTGGAACGGAATGATCGTCGCCACCCTCGGCGGCGGAGCCGCGTCCTTCGCGGCGCTGCGCCGCGCTGTCGATGGCATCAGCGACACCGTGCTGTCCGATCGGCTGGCCGAACTCGCGCAGGCGGGACTCGTCGTCCGCAGCGTCGACGCCGGCCCTCCCGTCTCGGTGTCGTACGAGCTCAGCGAGAGCGGGCGCGGGCTGCTGCCGATCCTCGACCAGCTCGGCCGCTGGGCGACGGCGAACCTGAGCGCGCAGGCGCACTGATCAATCCATTCGGGCATCCTCGATCACCGAGACGATCTGGGTCACGGCGTTTTCGACGAACGGTCGAAGGGCCTCCGGAATCCGCGGGTCCACGGCGAGCTGGCTAAGGCTTCTGACGATGCGCGGAAGCCCGCCGAGCACGCCGAGTTCGATGAGAGCCTCGGCCTGGAGGCACTGCAGTTGCACCGCGATATTCGGGTAGGCCCCTTCCCATTCGGGCAAGGCAGAGCGGACGATCCTGAACGCACGCAGCGCCTCGGCCGGTCGGCCGGCGAGCAGGTCCACACTCATCAGCTTGAGCACGTCAAGACCGACCTCGTAGTGATCGTCCGAGTACACGGTCCGATCGATCTGCAAGGCCTCGTCCAGGAGGCGCGTTGCTCGCTCGCGATCACGGAATACGAGGACGTCAGCGAGCGCTACGAGCACTGCAGCATGGTCTGGGCTGCCGGGTGCCTGCATCTGTTGCACGCTCAGCGCTGGTTCGAGCAGATGCATCGCCTCGTCGAGCACAGCTTCGTCGACAGCCCCAGACTGACTCATCTTCTCAACGAGCAGGCGCCCGAGATTGATACGGGGCGGGACTCCCATCGGATGACCCGGATTCTCGCCCTCGTAGATACCCATGGACTCGCGCAAGACGGTCTCGGCCTCGTCGAGTTCTCCCGCGTCGAGGAGCGCCATGCCCAAGTCATTCAGATCGCGTGCGATGTCGACGGACCGACCACTGACTTGGGCGCGATCGAGGTCCAGCGCCTGACGGGCGAAGGCGATGGCATCCCCGCTCTGACCGAGCCGGGTCGCGGCACGCGAGGCCAATCCAAAGTTGAGCGCACGCAACGACGCGCCGACAGCGGGATCCTGCGCCAGCGCGAGGTACCCGTCGACATGCTCCGGCGACGGTCGATCAGGAATGCCGAAGCGCGCACGCAGTGCCAGCACATCCTGGTCATCGGGCACGAGTACAGCCGCAGCTTCCGCGTTGCGCAACGCGGAAGCACGGTCTCCGAGGTTCTCGTGGCACCACGCGAGCACGATCAGACACGCGGCTTGGACGCCAATCAGCTGCGCATCCTCACCCATGCGGATCCCCATCTCCGCCACGTCGATCGCCGTCGCATAGTCACCACCGGTCAGCCGCACGCGCGCCTCGACGACCAGTACCTCGCCGATCAGGTCCGCGGATGCGTCTTCGGGGAGCCGTGCCTTGACGACGTCGATCTGCTCCTCGGCGCTGAGCGTGAGACCCCGGGTAGCGAGGGCATCGGCAAGCGTCAGGTGCGTGGAGACGACACCCTCGGCGTCCTCGGCGACCCGCGCACTCACAGCATTCGCGATCACAGCGAGCTGACGCAGCTCTGATCCGTCAGAATCGGATGCACCCGCCTGGATCGATGCCAGCATCCGAGAGGCAACTGTCGACGCGGCATCCGGAAGCGCGGCCAGGATCAGGTCGGAGACGACCGCGTGGCAATTGACCGCCGAGCCACCCGTCTCGATGAGACCTAGTGCACTGCCACGGCGCATGCCCTTCCGGATATCGGATGCCGCGAGTGGCAGTGCGGATTCGAGGAGAGACTGCGGAATCTGCTGTCCACCACCGACTGCCGCGGCCAACACCACTTGCAGGCTCGAGACGTCATCGATGCTCTGGAGCATGCGAGCGACGACCTCGGCGAAACTGACCGGATAGTGCGATCCGAGCGTTTCGGAGAGCACCGTCGACGGCTCGGTCCTGAGCATTTCGCTCAGTTCAACAGTCGATACTCCGGTGGCCGCGACGAAACGGCAGATGGTCGCAAGGACGAGCGGGTGTCCGCTGCAGGCGCCGACGATCGCGTTGATCTGACCGGTACCCGCTGACGATGGCAGAAGCGACCGCGCAATGCGTTCCATCGTTACTTCGTCCGTGGCACCGAGACTCACCATACGTCCCGGCGAACGGAGCGTGCGGTCTCGCGTCGTCGCCAGCGCCGATCCAGGCTGTGCTCCACTCGGGATCACAGCGCCCACGAGGTCACCGTCACTGACGTCATCCAGGACGATGAACCAACGGTGATGCTGAGACAACAACGATCGAACCTGATGCAGAGCCTCGTTGCCGGGGACGATTTCGAGTGCCCTCAGCAAAGCATCACAGGACGCGCTGAGGCTTTCGCGCGATGAAGCGTTCATCCACCAGACCAGCGGTGGATCACCCTCATCTGCCCGGCGTCGCGCGGCCAACCATGCCAGGGTGCTCTTACCCAGCCCGGCGCCGCTGCTCAAGACGGCGACGGGGGACTCGGCCAGAACGCTCTCGATCTCATCGCTCTCACCGCGCGCTGTCGGCTCGGGCGCCAGGGGCAGATCCCAGATATTGGTTACACCGCCGATGCGAACGGGCTCATTATGTGTTCTCGAGGAAGACGTGAGCTGTGCAACGACGACCAACTGGAAGAGGGCGTTTCCCGGTTGCCGCGCGGCTCGTTCGATCTCCTCCCGCAGCGATCCTGCCGTGTCCCGTGCGAGCTGTGGGATGTCGACGTCGTCGGTGAGCACGTTGAGAGCGGACAGGTGCTCCGCGAGGATGGGACCCCACATGGCTTCTTGGGCGGCGCCGACCAGCGGCGAGTCCTCCGAGACGAGGAGTTGGTAGGCGCCGCCCGCCGGCAGTGCGGCGACGACGAGGGAAGCCGATGAACCCCTGTCGTCCTTGTTCTGGACGGCAAGGCCCCGTCGCAAGGCCGCCTCGAAGCATCTCTGGAACTCGCGCCTGATCGCACCACGACGCGCCATTGGAGCGGCCGCGGACACCAGGCTGACGACGTTCGCTGCTGCGGAGATGATGTCCACCTGACGATGCTATCCAGCATCGTCAGGTGTGATCACGGAACCCGAGGCCGCGATCACCAGGGGTTGGGCTTGTAGTCCTTGAGGAAGACGCCGTAGAGGTCGTTGCCCGATTCGCCCTGCACGATCGGGTCGTACACGCGTGCGGCGCCGTCGACGAGGTCGAGCGGAGCGTGGAATCCTTCTTCGGCGAGGCGCACCTTCGTGTGGTGCGGGCGCTCGTCCGTGATCCACCCGGTGTCGACCGCGGTCATCAGGATCCGGTCGGTCTCGAACATCTCGCCGGCGCTCGTGCGCGTGAGCATGTTCAATGCCGCTTTCGCCATATTCGTGTGCGGATGCCCCGGTCCCTTGTAGCGGCGCGCGAACTGCCCCTCCATGGCCGAGACGTTGACGACGTACTTCTTGTCGAAATCGGATGCCGCCATCGAGGCCCTGAGCCTGCTGATGAGCAGGAACGGCGCGGTCGTGTTGGCCAGCTGCACCTCGAGCATCTCGATCGGATCGACCTGCTCGACGGACTGCACCCAGCTGTTCGTCCGCTGGACATCCGGCACGAGGCCGCCGGCATCGATCGCGGTGCCGTCGGTGTGCTTCTCCAGCGACGACGAGCCCGGGGCCATGGCGAGCTTCGCGAGCTCTTCGGCGGTCAAGGCCTGACCGCCCTGCTCGGCGACGGTTCCGGCGAGAGCGGCTACCGAGAGCAGCGGGTGCGCGTCCACCGACGCCTGCAACGCCTGGGGGTGCGGGTCGGCGGTGTGGCCGAAGGTCTCCATCTCAGGCAGGGGTCCGTCGGGGAGAGGCTGCAGCTCGGCATCCGCCAGGAGAGAGTAGGCACCGGGCGAGCGCCGCACCGTCTGCGCGGCGTTGTTGATGAGGATGTCCAGCGGTCCTTGAGCGGCGACCGAGTCGGCGAGTCCGATCACCTGCGCCGGGTCGCGCAGGTCGATGCCGACGATGCGCAGGCGGTGGATCCAGTCGCTCGAGTCCGGCAGCGACGTGAACCGACGAACCGCATCGCGCGGGAATCGTGTCGTGATCGTCAGGTGTGCGCCGTCGCGCAGCAGACGCAGGGCGATGTACATGCCGATCTTGGCACGTCCACCGGTGAGCAGTGCTCGGCGACCGGTGAGGTCGGTGCGGGCATCGCGCCGGGCGTGACTGAACCGCGCGCAGTCGGGGCAGAGCTGATGGTAGAACGCGTCGACGACCGTGTACGGCTGCTTGCAGATGTAGCAGTTGCGCGGCTTGAGCAGCGTGCCTGCGATGGGCGCCTCTGTCGATGCCGCGAGCGGAATACCTCGCGTCTCATCGTCGATGCGGTCGGGTGCACCAGTGGCGGTGTTGGCGACGACCGACTTGTCGGCCTCGGCGATCGCGTCGCGGATCTCCTTGCGGCGCACCCGCTTCGCAGCCTTGAACATCGTCGCCGTCGCGCGGCGGACGGTGATGAAATCAGGGTGGTCCTGATCGATCTCGTGCAGCGCGGCGAGCACGCGCAGAGTCGTCTCGAGGTCTGCGGGGTCGATGCCGGAGTCCAGCAGGGGGTCAGAGGCATCGGTCATTACGCCGATTTTACGCGAGCCACCTGTATGTCCCCGGTCCGGCGTACGGTCGTTGTCATGAGCACAACATCGCCCGGCATCGTTCCCGCCTATCTGCTCGCACGCCTCGCCGAATCCGGCCGCTTCCCCCATGCCGCCGATGCCGCGCGGCAGACGCTTCTGGCCGGTCGCCCCGCGTTCCGCGGGCGCATCAATCTGTCGATCGACGCCGACGGCTCGCTCGTCGCCGAGCTCTCGGATGCGCCGAACCGCACGATCAGCGACGCGCAGAACACCGAGACGCTTCCGGGCGTCGTCGTCCGTTCCGAGGACGACGGCCCGGTCGAGGATGCCTCGGTCAACGAGGCGTTCGACGGACTCGGCGCGACATTCGAGCTGCTGCTCGGCGCATTCGCCCGCAACTCGCTGGACGATGCCGGCGCCCCGCTCGATGCCACGGTGCACTACGGCGTCGACTACGACAACGCCTTCTGGGACGGCGAGCGCATGGTCTTCGGCGACGGCGACGGCGAGGTGTTCCGCGGCTTCACCGGATCCCTGTCCGTGATCGGGCACGAGCTGGCCCACGGCGTCATCCAGCACACCGCAGGGCTCGAGTATCAGGGCCAGTCCGGCGCGCTCAACGAATCCATCGCGGATGTGATCGGAGCGCTCACCGAGCAGCACGCCGCCGGCGAGACCGCCGAGCAGGCCGACTGGCTGGTGGGTGAGGGCATCTTCACCGATGAGGTGCAGGGCCGCGCGCTGCGCTCCATGCTCGAGCCGGGCACCGCATACGACGACGACGAGCTCGGCAAGGACCCGCAGCCGGCGCACATGCGCGACTTCGTGAACACGACCGAAGACAACGGCGGGGTGCACATCAATTCGGGCATCCCGAACCGCGCCTTCGCCCTGACGGCGCGGGCACTCGGCGGCCACGCGTGGGAACGGGCAGGGCAGGTCTGGTACCGCGCGCTGACCGGCGGCCTGTCGAGCACCGCCGACTTCCTGACGTTCGCAGATGCCACTGCGGATGCCGCGACCGAGTTGTACGGTGAGGAATCGGAGGTGACGACCGCTGTCCGCACGGCGTGGAGGACGGTCGGCGTATACGAGGATGAGCGCTCAGCACCACGATGACGTCGTGACCATCGTCGTCGTGCGCACCGGCGGCTTCGCCGGGCTGCACAGGCGATGGCAGGTGGAAGCGGCCGACGGCGATGTCGAGCGGTGGCTCGTGCTGGTCGATGCCTGCCCGTGGGGCCACGCATCGGACGACGCATCAGGGCAGGATGACGCCGCGCCGGAGCATCCAGCAGTGAACGACCAGCCGACGGCCGACCCGCGCGCCGAATCGACCCCGGGACCCGCAAAGACCCCGGAGCCAGAACCGACGCCCGGGTCGGAGCAGGCCCCGGCGCCCGAACCGACCCCTGAGGACGAGCCCGCACGGTCCGCCTCACGCGGTGCCGACCGCTTCGTCTGGAGCATCCGTGCGCGCACACCGGCGCAGCACCTCGAGCAGCGACTGCCGGAGCCGGAACTCGTCGGTCCGTGGCGCCGACTCGTCGACGCCGTCCGTTCCGCGGGCTGACCTGACAGACGCCCCTTGCCACAGCGGCCCCGCTGGCGCACTCTGGAAGCACATCGAGCGACGGAGCAGTCATGGCGCAGAAGATCGTCCCCAATCTCTGGTTCAATCACAACGCCGACGAGGCAGGCGGCTTCTACAGCGAGGTCCTCCCCCAGACCGGCGCGCGGGTCAGTGCCCGCTACCCCGACGATGTCCCCGAGTGGCAGGCGGACTTCGCCGGCGACACGCTGGTCGTCGATCTCGACGTGGACGGATACCGCATCGCGCTCATCAACGCCGGCGCCGAGTTCCGGCCGAACCCGTCGATCTCGTTCATGCTGACCTTCGATCCGCTCGCTTTCGACGACGATGTCGAGGCCGCGCGACGCGCACTCGATGAGACCTGGGCCGGACTCGCGACCGGAGGGCGTGTGCTCATGGAGCTCGACGAGTATCCGTTCAGCCGTCACTACGGCTGGGTCGAGGATCGCTTCGGTGTCAGTTGGCAGCTGGTTCTGGCCGAGCCGGAGCGGGAGCCGCGGCCCTTCGTGATCCCGCAGCTGATGTTCAGCGGACCGGTGCAGGGCAAGGCGCAGGAGGCCGCAGAGTTCTACGTGTCGCTGTTCGACGACGCCCATCTGGGCTTCATCGCCGAGTACACCGAACCGACCGGTCCCGCCGCCGTCGAGGACGTCATGTTCGGTGAGTTCCAGCTGGCAGGACAGCCGTTCTCGATGCGGGACTCCGCAGCCGAGCAGGTGTACGCGTTCGACTGCGGCGTCTCCCTCGAGGTGCGCTGCGCCGATCAGGCGGAGATCGACCGGCTCTGGGCGGCGCTGAGCGCCGTCCCCGAGGCCGAGCAATGTGGCTGGCTGGCCGACCGCTACGGCGTGAGCTGGCAGATCGTGCCCGAGAACATGGGCGAGCTCATGGAGCGCCCCGGCGCCTACGACACGATGATGACGCAGAAGAAGATCGTCATCGCGGACTATTGAGTCGACGACCGAGCGGACAATGGACCCATGGGAATGTTCACGCAGGGCCCCGAAGACAAGAGCGCCTGGGCCGCGCTGCCGGGGGAGCCCGTCGAAACGGATGCCGTCGATACCCTCCCGGCATCCGACATCGACGCCTTGAGCGTCGGTCTCGGCGCCTCCGTCGAATCGATCGTCTTCCCCGTCGCGCCTCCGGCACCGGAGGCCTCCGAACACAGCGACGGCGAACCGCCGACTCCCTGATCGGCCTCCCCGGTGTCACCATGTGTACAGTTGTACGCATGCAGGACTACTTCCTCGGAGACGACCGGACCAACCATGAGCGGATGCTGGCCGGCGACCTCTACATCGCCGACGACCCCGAGATCGAGAAACGCGCCGCTCGAGCGGCGCGGCTGGCGGATCTGTACCACCGCCAGGTGATCTCGGGGGACCCTGCCGCCCGCGGCTGGCTCGAGGACCTCATCGGCGAGCTGGCTCCGGACGCCGTGATCCGTCCTCCCCTGTTCGTCGACTACGGCGAACACATCTCCATCGGCGCACGCACCTTCGTCAATTTCAACCTGACGGCACTCGATGTGGCGAAGATCACGATCGGCGCCGACTGCCAGATCGGGCCGAACGTCCAGCTGCTCACGCCGACGCACCCCGTCGATCCGCAGCCGCGGCGCGACAAGCTGGAGGCGGCACAGCCGATAACGATCGGCGACAACGTCTGGCTCGGCGGCGGTGTCATCGTGTGCCCCGGCGTGACGATCGGCGACAACAGCGTGATCGGGGCCGGGTCGGTCGTGACCAAGGACGTCCCGTCGGACGTCGTCGCGGTCGGCAACCCGGCCAGGGTCATCCGGAGCATCTGATGGCAGCGAACCCGCGGTACGACCCCGAGCGCCGAAACCGCATCATCGACGCGTGTCTCGACGTCATCGCCGAACGCGGTGTCGCCGGGACCACGCATCGGCGCGTGGCCGAGGCTGCGGGCGTCCCGCTGGGTTCCATGACCTATCACTTCGACGGCATGGACGAGCTGCTGCGCGCGGCGTTCACGCGCTTCTCCCACGCGATCGCCGACGGCTTCGAGGCCAGGCTCGGCCACGACATGACCCGCGAGGAGGCGAAGGATGCCGTGGTCGACCTCATCCAGCAGGATGTCTTCGCCGGTCACCGTGAGCTCGTCCTCTCGCACGAGCTGTACACGCTCGCGGCGCGCGACCGCCGTTACCGCGAGCTGACCAGTGCGTGGATGATCCGCAGTCGCGTCGTGCTGGAACGCCACTTCGATCCGACGACTGCACAGCTGCTCGATGCCCTGATCGAGGGCCTCAGCATCCACAGCGCACTCGACGTGACTGCGACCGATCGCGCGCTCCTCCGCGAGGCGGTCGATCGCATCGTCGGCGCGTAACCCGCCCTCGGGGCATGCGCGCGGTCGCGCCGATCCGTGATCTGATGTCTCTGTGACGCGCGACTCGACTCGGCTGCTTCTGCTCCTCCCGGCGCTGGCCGTCTTGACGGGGTGCAGCGTGCTCGGCATCCCGGAGTCCCTGGATGACGAAGCACTGGGGCAGATCTCTGATCGCATCTCCGACGTGCAGGACGGTCTGGATGCGAGCGTCCGCGCCGATGCCAAGCCGTGCGAGGGCCTGTGCCAACGCATCTTCGTCGACCTGACACCACGGACGCCGAACTACACCGCCGTCGACATCGCGCTGGCGATCCATGAGGCCGACACTGCTCTCGAAGAGCGGTCGATCTCGGCGTTCGAGTACTGCTTCCACTCGAACAGCTGGGACCTCGCAGACGCCCAGTACCTCGACGCGCTTCTCCTCGAGATCCCGGCGCTCGGTTACGTCGATGCGTACCGCGATCAGGAAGAGAGCCGGCCGCTCTACGACTGCCGTTCGTTCGCGGCCCTCGACGCCCGAGACCTCCTTGAGTCCTTCCTCGCCGAAGAGGGCGCACCGGGATTCTGATCGGCGCCGGCCTGCTCCTGTTCTCGATGATCCGGTGACGCGAGAGGAAATCATCGGCCCCACGTATCCCAACAGGCAGAATGACACCATGAGCGACGCCGATCCCGACGCCCACCTCCTCGGACCAGGACTCCTGCCGACCCCGTTCACGGCGGACGAGATCCGCCGTGCGACCGGCGGCGGCAAGACCATCCGGATCGAGGTCGAGAACCCGGACGGGACGCGGACGATCCGCGTGAACAAGTTCCGCGAGACGGATGCCGAAGGCGCCACCCTCGATCGCTGGACAGCCGGTCCGACGGGGATCGTCGACGGCGAGATCACCAGCAGCCGCGTCGCGTGGACCGACCTGCAGCGGCACGCCGCCTTCCCGTCCGATCGCACGGTGCTCTCGACCGAAGCGCTCGACCTGCCGATCGGCCGGGTGGACTGCCTGCGCTACGACGTGCGCGAGACCCCGGATGCCGAGCCTGCCACCTTCTGGTTCTCGGTCGCTCACCCAGGGATGCCGGTGCGATTCGAGACGGCGCTGGACGACGGAATCCAGCGCACCACCGTCATCGCGATCGAGTGGGGCTGACCCGGCTACGCTGGTGCCGATCGCGACCGATCCGATCCAGACCGAGGGGGACCCATGCCCACAGCCGACGCCGCCAATCGGCTCCTGCAGCACGCCAAGGACGCCCGCACGCGCGGCGACGTGCTGCTGCATCTGCAGTTGGACGTGAGCCTGCTCACGGGCGAGTCTTCGTCGTGGGGATCAGCGGGCAACATGATGTCGACGGATGACACCGTCGGCTACTTCCTCGGCGAGGTCGAGAAGATCGGCTGGCGTCTCGAGCACACCGGGTACACGTTCGTGGAGAGCGGGGCGACGACGTCCGCGCGCATCTTCGGCACCGGCGAGGGCGTCGTCAATCACGGCGCCGTGGCCGGCTATTACACGTTCCGCCGCGCCTGATCCGCCACGCCCGAGCCGCACCCCGCGCGCGGCTACGCTCGAAGGATGACGATCACCGCCGCCGCAGACGGCTCCGCGCTGGGCAACCCGGGCCCCAACGGCTGGGCCTGGTACATCGACGACGCGAACTGGGCTGCGGGCGGCTCGCCGCACGGCACCAACAACCAGGGCGAGCTGCAGGCCGTGCTCGAACTGCTGCGCGCCACGGCCGGCACGGACGAGAAGCTCGTCATCGAGTGCGACAGCAAGTACGTCATCGACTCGATCACCAAATGGATGCCGGGGTGGAAGCGCCGCGGCTGGCGCAAGTCGGACGGCGGCCCCGTGCTCAACCGCGACCTCATGGAGGCGCTGGATGAGGCGATGCGCGGGCGCGACGTGTCGTTCTCGTGGGTGAAGGGGCACGCCGGGCACGCTCTGAACGAGGCCGCCGACGAACGCGCCAACGCCGCGGCGAAGGCGTATCAGGCGAAGATCGAGCCGCGCCGCGGACCGGGCTTCACCCGTGCGACGGACGCCGGGGCCGCCGTCGCCGGTGCAGCGGCGATCGTTTCGGGCGCGACGAGCCCGGCATCCGGCGCGGACGCGACGAACTCCGCCCCGCCTCGGGAACCGGCGCCCGCCTCCGCTGTCGACACCGCGGCGGCAGCCGCAGCATCCGCTCCGTCCCCTGCCGCGGCGGCATCGCTGGCCGCGCCGCTGTGGGCCGAGGCATCCGATCTGCTCGCGGGGCTCGACTCCCCCGCGGTCGACGCGATCGAGCTTCGCATCTCTCTCACGCCGGACGAGCACGCGCGACTGCGCGACCGCGCCGACGCACAGGGCGTGCCGTTGGAAGAGGCGCTGCGCCGCCTGATCTGACGCCGACTGCGCCGCTGCGTCGGAACACCCGCCACGACCCGACCGCGGTCACCGCACGGCGACGACACCACCGGCGAGCCAGCGCACGTCGTGGAACCCGCGCGCGGACAGCACCTCCGCCGCTCGCCGGGCCCGCCCGCCCGAGGCGCACACGGTCACGACCGGAGCCGTCCGGTCGAGATCGTCCAGCGCGACTGCCTCCACATCGGCCAGCGGAATCCGCAGCGATCCGGTCAGGATTCCGTCCGTCTCGAGAGGTTCGCGGACATCGATCACGACTGGAACGCGAACGCCGGCGAGTTCGGCGGCGAGCGCCGATGGCGTGACCGCGGCGGGCGCGGTCCCCGGATCGACGGGTGAAATCGGCGGCGCCTCCACGGCATCCGATCGCCATCCGGAACCACCCGCCGACCCGGAGTCGCGCCCCGGGTCCGCCACGACCTCGAGCGTGCGCCAGGTCGCATCCGACGCGTCGAAGAGCATCAGCCGCCCGATCAGGGGCGCACCGATGCCGGTGATGAGCTTGACGGTCTCGGCGGCCATCAGCGCACCGATCGCATGGCACACCATGCCGAGCACGCCGCCGGTCGCGCACGTTCCCGCCTCGTCGGGCACGTCGGGATGAAGGTCGCGATAGCCGGGGCCGTGCGGCGGCCAGAACACGGCGACCTGCCCGGTGAAACCGAGCACCGCGCCCCACACGGTCGGGATGCCGCGTCGCTCGGCGGCGTCCGCGACGACGTACCGCGTGGCAAAATTGTCCGAACCGTCGACCACGATGTCGTAGTCGCCGAAGAGGCGCTCGGCATTAGACGCGCTCAGCCTCTCCCGGTGCTCGCGCACCTGCACGTCCGGGTTGATCTCGCGCATCGCTTCGGACGCGGAGGAAGTCTTCGCCCGACCGAGATCGCCGGTGCCGTGCAGCAGCTGCCGATGCAGGTTGGCGACCTCGACGACATCGTCGTCGACGATCCCGATCGTCCCGACGCCGGCACCGGCGAGCGCTGCCAGCGCCGGGGTCCCGAGGCCGCCCGCACCGATCACGAGCACGCGTGCGGCCGCGAGACGGCTCTGACCGATCTCGCCGAACCCCGGCAGCGCGATCTGCCGCGCGTACCGGGTGCGGGCGGCGGCGTCGAGCGCTCCGCCCGGCGCGATGAGTGGACCGCTCACAGATCCGGCCGCCCGCTCATCGGCGACGATGCGAGAGCGTGCTCGCGGCGCGGAATCCGCCCGGACCGCGCCGCCAGGCGTCCGCCGATCACCGCGTGACGGAACGCCTCCGCCATCCGCGCCGGGCGGTCGGCTCGTGTGATCGCGGTGGCCAGCAGCACGGCATCGCAACCGAGTTCCATGGCGAACGCGGCATCCGAGGCCGTTCCAATGCCGGCATCCAGCACCACCGGCACGGACGCGCGCGACACGATCAGTTCGATGTTGTGCGGGTTCAGGATGCCGAGGCCGGTGCCGATCGGCGCCCCCAGCGGCATGACGGCTGCGGCTCCCCGCTGTTCGAGCCTCAGCGCCAGCGCGGGGTCGTCGTTCGTGTACGCGAACACCGAGAAGCCCCGTTGCACGAGCTGCTCGGTCGCGTCCGCGAGTTCGATCGCATCCGGTAGAAGCGTGTCCTCGTCCGCGATCACCTCGAGCTTGATCCAGTCGGTTTCGAACGCCTCGCGGGCGAGTTCGGCGGTGAGCACCGCCTCGCGTGCGGTGAAGCATCCGGCCGTGTTCGGCAGCAGCCGGATGCCGCGCTCGGCGATCATCGGATACAACGCGGTTCCCTCGCCAGGGCTGAAGCGTCGGACGGCGACCGTGGTCAGTTCTGTGCCGCTGGCGACGAGGGCGTCGTCCAGGTCGGCGAGGCTCTCGGCTCCGCCGGTGCCCATGATGAGCCGCGAGCCGAGCGCGACCCCCGCCACCTCGAACGGGTCATCGATCGTGTCAACCACCCTGCACCGCCGTGAGGACCTCGACCTCGTCGCCCTCGGTCAGCGACGCATCGCCCCAGCGGCTCCGCGGGACGACGACGGCGTTGACGGCGACCGCGATGCCGAGCGGTGATCCGTCTGTCGCGGTGCCGTCCTGGCCGATGTCTCGCCCGATGAGCTCGGCGACCAGGTCGGTCACGGTGCCGGCGGCCTGGGCTGGCGCGCCGTTGAGCAGAATGTCGGTCATGAAGTCTCCAGGGATTCGGTCGGGTGTGCACGGTGGGTCGACGGGAAGTGCGGGACACGGGGCTCGGCATCGGATACGGCGGCGACGGGAGGCCCCGGCGCATCCGATCCGGGCGCGCCGGTGAAGCGGTCCGGCCTGAAGGACTCGATCGCCGGCGGCGCATCGCCCACCACCAGCGCACGGACAGCGGCGGCCGCGATCGGCGCGAGCATGACACCGTGCCGACCGAATCCTGTTGCGATGATCAGCCCTGGCGCGGCGCGGCCGAGCAGCGGTGCGTTGTCCGGCGTCACCGGGCGCGGCCGCGCGGTGACCTCGTGCAGGGTGAGTTCCGCCACCGCGGGGACGGCGATCGCGGCATCCCGCAGGAGCTCGTACACGCCGCCGGCCGACACGGCCGGGCCGCCGTGCTCGCGCTGCGTCGCGCCGATCACGACCGTTCCGTCGCGCCGGGGTACGAGGTAGACCGACGCGCCGCGCACGTGTGCTCGAACCGTGTGGGCGAGAAGCGGCCGCAGGTGGTCGGGAATGCCCAGGCGCAGGATGTCGCCGTACACGGGGCGCAGGCGCAGATCGGCCGGCATCCCTGCGATATCAGTGGAACCCAGCGCCGCGGCGACGACGACCTCGTAGGCGGAGATCGCGGTGCCGTCGGCGAAGTCGACGCCGGTCACGGGGGATGCCGTGTCCGCGCGCCGGAGGCCGGTGGCCCGCTTTCGGACGATGCGGTCGCCGAGCACCGCCCGCAGCCGCGCCGCCAGCGCACGCGGATCGATGCGGTGCTCGTGCACCCGGCGCACCGCAGACAGCCGCGGCCCCAGCAGCGGCTCGAGGCGTCTGGTTTCGCGCGTGGTGAGATGCTCGACCCGATCCGGATGCCGCGCGGCCACGTCGTCCAGCATCCGACGATCGGCGTCGTCGACCGCGACGAGCAGCGTCGCGGCATCCTCGTAACCGCACGCGTCAGGGAGCGTCGCGACGAACGCCGGATAACGGGATGCCGACGCCACGGCCAGTGCGTGCAGCGCCGGTTCGGTGAGCCGCTCTTCGCTGATCGGAGCGATCATGCCCGCTGCGGCATATGTCGCGCCGGATGCCGGCGACGGATCGATGATCCGCACATCGCGGCCGGCACGCACGAGTTCCCAGGCGATCGCGAGGCCGATCACGCCGGCGCCGATGACGACGACGTCCGCGGACGTCGATACACTCGCCGGGTGCTCCTCTCGAACGCCCAGCTGTACCTCTGCACGGACGCCCGCCGCGACCGTGCAGACTTCGCCGACTTCGTCGACGCCGCCTTCTCGGGCGGGGTCGACATCATCCAGTTGCGCGACAAACGGCTCGAGGCGGCCGAGGAGCTGGAGTTCCTGGGCATCCTGCGCGAGGTCGCCGAGCGTCACGGCAGGCTCTGGGCCGTCAACGATCGCGCCGACATCGCCGCCACCGCGGCGTCCCCCGTCCTGCACCTCGGGCAGGGCGACCTCCCGCGGCCTGACGCGCGGCAGGTGGTCGGCGACGGTGTCGCGCTCGGGCTCTCGACCCACGACGCCGCCCAGCTGCATGCCGCGCGGGCCGAGACCGATCTCGGCTACTTCTGCGTCGGTCCGGTGTGGGCCACGCCGACCAAGCCGGGGCGCCCTGGCGTCGGTCTCGAGCTCGTGCGCGCGGCGGCCGAGGCTGATGTCCGCGACGGCGCCGTGCTCCCGTGGTTCGCGATCGGCGGGATCGATCACCGCACGGTCGACGAGGTCGCGGATGCCGGGGCGCGCCGGATCGTGGTCGTCCGCGCCATCACCGAGGCGGACGACCCCGCCGACGCCGCGCGACGGCTGCGCGGGCGGCTGCCCGAACTCGCCTGACATCGGCCGTCAGTCGCGCAGCGCCGGATGGCCATCTTCGTGCACGCGCGGCGGGTCGGCGGTGGGGGTGCTCACAGGAGTCCTACTTCCTACGCCGGCATTACCCGGACAGGTTCGACGGTCGCAGGCAGCATCAGCCAGATCTCAGCCCGTGCTCGGGCACCCGTGTGGTCGGGATGATGCTAGCAGAGCGTCTCCCTCGGCGTTCGTCCTAGGCGGTCGCCGGTTCGTCGACGACGACGCGCGTCCGCGGCAGCGCCTCCGGGTGCTCCTGCTGCAGCCAGGTCATCAGCCGCTCGCGCACCTCGCAGCGCAGATCCCACTGATCCGACGAGTCCTTCGCCGACATCACGAACCGCACGGTGACGTTGCCGCCGACGGCGTCCGTGACGACCGCGCCGGCCGAGCGGCGATCCCACGCCGGCGACGCTTCGACGATCTCGAGGAACTTCTCGCGCACAGCATCCATCGGCACTCGCCAGTCCAGTTCCAGGTAGACCGTCCCGAGAATCTTGTCCGAGTGGCGCGTCCAGGTCTCGATCGGAGTGGTCGTGAAGTAGCTGCAGGGAACGACGAGCCGGCGCTCGTCCCAGATGTAGACGACGACGTACGACAGGTTGATCTCGCCGATCCTGCCCCACTCGCCTTCGACCACGACAACGTCTCCGACGCGGATCGCATCGGTGAAGGCGATCTGGATGCCGGCGATGAGGTTCCCGAAGATCGACTGGGCAGCGAGGCCGGCGATGATGCTGACGATGCCGGCCGATGCGAGCAGGCTGGTGCCGACGACGCGCAGTTCGGGGAACGTGAACAGGGCGGTGCCGACGGCGGCGACGCCGATGAACACCAGCACGAGCCGGTGGATCACGATGACCTGGGTGCGACGACGGCGCATGTCGGCCCCGACGAGCGTGGTGTCGTTGCGCAGCAGCAGGCGCTCGAAGCCGAACGACACGAGGGCGGCGATCAGCCAGGCGCCGAAGAGGATCGTGAGGATCAGGAAGAGCCGGGACAATCCCGGCCACCACTGCTCCCCCACCGGTTGAGTGATCGCGCAGGCGATCCAGAGGGCGACGACCGTGCTGACTGCGGCCCACGCGCGGCGGACGCGGCGATCCAGGTCGGCGACCCAGGGCACTTTGCGGCTCACGATCATCGCGATGAGGCGCAGGGCGACCACTGCGGCGACGGCGACGAGCAGAGCGATGACGATGGCGATGGCTGTTCCGGTCCAGGAGGTCCAATCGATCATCGGTCCACCGTACGTCGGTGCGGGTGCGCGATGCGAGCCCGTCGACACGGCGTGGCCGGCGCGTACACTCGCATCATGTCGTCTCCCGCGCGGACCATCGGCCACCTTTTCCTCGGATCCGCGCTCGTCTTTGCGGGCGTCTCGCATCTCACGTTCGCCCGCGACGAGTTCCAGGCGCAGGTGCCGGAATCCGTTCCCCTCGACCCGGACACGACCGTGGTCGCGTCCGGTGTCGTGGAGGTCGGCCTGGGGGCCGCGCTGCTGCTGTCCCGTCAGCGCCGCCGGCTCGTCGGCACCATCGCGGCGCTCTTCTTCATCGCGGTCTTCCCCGGGAACGTGGCCCAGTGGATGCATCACCGAGACGGGTTCGGTCTCGATACCGACATGAAGCGGTTCGTGCGGCTGTTCTTCCAGCCGGTGCTCGTCGTCCTCGCGCTCTGGTCGACACGGGAACCGCGCGGCTGACCGTGGGCCGGCCGTCCGACGGCCGCGGACGCAGCGATCGGTCGCCCCGCGCAGGGGACGACCGATCGCTGATCCGCGCAGGTCAGACGGTGAGCAGGGTGCTCTCGAGTCGCGCGTACGACGCCTCCATGCCGTCGGCCATGCCGGTGGCGAGGATCATGTCGCGAGTCTCCTTGTCGGGGTACTCGATGAACACCGTGATCAGGGTGGCCCCATCCTCCTCGTAGAGGTTGAGATCGTTGAGGACCTCAGTGGTCTGGCCCTGCATCCGCTCGGTCGTGACTTCGCGCCGCGGCGGGTCGATCACCAGCATCTCGCCCTCGAAGCCGAACGGTTCGCCCTCGGTGTCGCCGACCGGAGCCCACGACATCCGATAGGAGGCACCGACCTCGGTGGCGATGACGTTCTCGGTCATCTCCCACCCGCCCGGTCCCAGCATCCACTGCTCGACCAGTCCGGGCTCATGGTACGCGCGCCAGACGAGCTCGCGCGGGCCGTTGACGAGCCGCGTGATGCGGACGTGCGTGTCGTCGAGCAGCTCGACCTGCGTACCCTTGCCCTGTGCGTACTCGCGGAGGTCCTGCAGCACGACGTCCAGCTGCGACATCGCCAGCTTCAGGCCCTCGACCATGCCCATTCCGACGAGCTGCTCGAGCGCCTCGACCGACGGGAAGTGGTTGGTGGTCACCATTCGGGTGCCGTCGTCGGTCGGCGTGAACTCGAAGATCATCCGTGTCGCGGGCGGCTCTTCGACAGGCGCGCCGTTCTCGTCCGCGAAGCTGTCCAGCACCTCGAAAAGGTGCGGCTCCTCGATCGCGAGGAACTCCCACAGACCGGCCGGCGTCTCGCCGTGCGGGCCGTTCATCCGGTAGTGCGCGCGCCCGCCGACCGTGTGGTCCCAGGCGGTGAAGGTCGCCGGCCATCCGGGAGGACCCCAGAACCGCTCGAGCTGTCGCGGGTCGCTGTAGGCCGACCACACCCGTTCGACGGGTGCGGCGAAGTCCGCGATGACGGTCATGGTCAGGTTTTCAGCGTCGGTGATGACGTCGGTGACGGGCATGTCAGTCTCCTTGTTCTCGTTCTTGTGCGTGGCCGGCGGGGCGGTCTTGCTCTGCCAGCAGGTCATCGAGGCCGGCGACGCGCGCCCGCCACAGTTCTTCGTATCGGGCGAGGAGCGCCCTGGCGCGGGCGATCATCGCAGGGTCGGCGCGGACGAGCCGCTCGCGTCCCTCGGCGCGCTTGACGATGAGGTGCGCGGCCTCGAGCACGGCGACGTGCTTCTGGACGGCCGCGAACGACATCTCGTATTCGGCGGCGAGTGCCGAGACGGACTGCTCCTGCTGGATCGTCCTGCGCAGGATGTCTCGTCGCGTCGACGTCGCCAGTGCGTGGAACACACGGTCGATCTCCGCTTCGCTCAGTTCTGTTTGTGCAACCATTTGGTTGTACGTTACGACGGAGCGGATGCCGTGTCAAGAGGTTTCTTATTGGGAATGCTTTGAGCTTGCACAACGCTCTGTCTTAAACAGAAGTTCTGCTCCGATACACCAAGAGTCACGAGACTCCGACCGCGTACGTTGTAGCGCCTCCACCCGAGAGGAATATCACCTGCAAGCGGGAGCGCCGACGGTCCCGCACGGCAGTCAAGCGCCCGCTGGGGCCCAGCGGAGGCAAGTGGCCGACGGATGTTCTGGACCTGGAGAAGCATCTACTGAAAGTGTTCGAAGGTCTGCCGATAGATGACACAGAGCTCCGGTATACAGCCGAACCGGCAGACGCGGGGCTGGCTGTCCGTTCTGTAACGGTCCGGGCCGCACCGGCAAGAGACACTGACAGCTTGCAACGATCTGGCGAAGCCCCGCTCGGCGCTGAGTGGGGCTTCGCTGATCTATGCTCCGAGAACCGCCGAGCCAGTTGCGCTAGCCGTTGACGAGTGCCGCCGCGACCACGCACACGACAGCTGAGACGATGAACACCGCGAAGCCGTAGGCAGCGACTCTACAGGCTCGGAACTTCTCGTCGGCGACCCGGGCAAGGACGAGCGTATGCCTCCACGCGTCCTCGTGCGCGGGAACCGCCTCATTGTGGCTAACGAGATCCTCGTAGTCGGTCGATGCCAGCGCGGGCCAGGAGAAGCGATTGGTCCTACCGGCTGCACTCCGCCGCGGCACG
This sequence comes from Microbacterium sp. M, assembly GCF_045181065.1. Classification (GTDB taxonomy): domain Bacteria; phylum Actinomycetota; class Actinomycetes; order Actinomycetales; family Microbacteriaceae; genus Microbacterium. The sequence goes on from NZ_CP173721.1 coordinate 3,637,322, forward strand.
ATGGCATGTACGAGCCAACCGAGCGTGAACAGGAACGCCGAGGCTACGACGAACGCGGCGACTCCGAACCGCGTGGCGGCTTCCTCCGACGACGCCGCGGCCTTGATGATGTGCGGGGTGTTGGTGATGAGCATGGTCATCACCACCCCGAGCGCGGCGGTCAGTACCGTCGCCTTGGTGTCTGCGAATCGCACCCAGTTGGCCGCTTGATCCAGGGCTTGCTGACTGCCTTCGGCGGGCGGCACCGAGCGCTTACGCGGCATTCTGCTGGAAACCTTCGACCGGCCACCGACGAGTGATGCGCCATTCGGTGAACGCTGCCAGCCAGTGGGCGGTCCACGCGACCGCGGTGGCGACCGTGTGGACGTCGGGGTCCCAGTCCGACTGGTCTGCGATACACAGGTTGCCGTTGAGATAGAGATGCGGGGACGGAATCCAGTTTCGGCCCGTCGCGATGCCGAGCTTAGAACCCTTGACGACACGGACGAACGGCAGGCCACGGTCATGGCGCAGGGCGATGGCAACCGTGAACCTCCCTCGACCGGTGTCGATGTCGCCGAACCACATCGGGGGATTCTCGCCGTCGAACTCCAGTGGACGAAATCCGGGGAACGCCGTGGCCAGTGCGTCACGGTGTCGCTGCAACTGCGTCTCGTCCTCCCACCACGGCGCCGGAGCGGTCTCGTCGGTCGGCTCGGGACCGTCCCCGTGGAATCCGTGTGAGCTCATCGCAGAGACCGACCCGTACTCAGCGTGCGAGTAGCCGCCGGCCGTCGCAGTGACTCCGTCGAAAATGACACGTCCTTCGGCCGTGACGAAGCGTTGTGTATCCAGTCCGAACTGGCTGAGCAGTGCTGGCATTGACATGGAGTTCCCCTAACTCGTGATGATGCTGGACGTGGACGCACCTCGGAGAGCGTCGGCGACGCCATCGGAGTTGCGGAGTGTGCGCTTCCAGGAGAAGTCGTAGAAGCGGTAGTACTTTCTCTCCCCATACCTCTCGTAGGTCTTCGGGGAGTCCGGGTGGTGCGCGAAGTCGGACTGGTCACGCAAGGTACTGACAAGCCCCTCGCCGACGACGATCTGCCACGACTTGGCTTTCTTCTCGCACTTGGCTGCGAAGTTCGCGGCGAATCCAAGCGGGTTAATCTCGCTGTGCTCGAGGTTGCCTGTTCGGACAAAGGTGATCTCCCCGGCGTCCAGGCCTGCTCGCGCCTGAATGGGCTCGAGATCGCGATCCTTCAACCACGGATTCACTTCGGACTGAATCGCGTCGATGGCGATGGCGCAGGCGGCGAGAGCCATTGCAGAGGCGAAACCTGGGTTTCCCCCGAAGCCGATGAAGAGGCCGTCACCGCGGAGGCCGAGCGGGTACCCGCCGTGGCTGTCGACGACCTCGATGAAGCCTGAGAGCACGGCGTGCGCGAGGTCGACCACTTCGTCCTGACCATCCCAAAATGTTCGGCGAGTGAAGTCGGTCAGGTCGAGGAACCCGACGGTCATACTCTCAGTGAAACGGCCGCCGAGCGGCAACTCCAACGCCGTCGGGTGACCGAGTTGCTTGGTCTCGGCGCGTTGCGCCAGTACCTCGTGAACGGACTTGTTCAGGCCGTACGTCTCGCGAACCGTGCGCCTATTCCAGTAGTCGCGCTTCACCGTCTCGGCGAAGCGCTCCTTGTTGTAACTCGATCCCATCCGTGACCCCCAGAGTCGTCCGAAGCCAACTGTAACGAGGGCCTCCGACATTCGGCGGCGGTCGGCCCCAAGTAGCCGTGCCCGGGCCACTTTTGGCGGCGCGCGAATCGCGACTACCGGTCATAGGAGACGGCAGCTGCGTGCTGGCACGTGGGAGCCGAAGATTCCTTCCTCTGGCCGAAGAGCCGTCAGCCAACGTTCCCGGTCCGACGTGGCGCCTTTCGCCCCGCCTCTGCTCACCGTTGCCATAGATTCGTCACGCTCACCGGGAATACCATGGCCGCTCCAGTCGTCGCACCCTTCCCGGCAACGAGTGCTTGCCTCTCTCCGATGTCTCGGTCCGCGCACCGATACAGACGAGGACAAGGTCGATGAATCGCACTTACTCACATCAGTACACATGACTCTTCGTCGGTGTGCTGCGCGGAGCAACCGAGGAAGATTCATCGTGACCACTCACAGCGGCCGCAAGGCCATCGTTCGCCAGTTCGCCAGCGTCAACGAAACCAACTACACCACCGCCCTCCGAGAGTTTGTATCAGGCGCGGAGAGCTACTCGTCGAGGCAAGAAGCGCCGACTCGGGACCAGATCAGGCCGCAGAAATCGGCTGGGCAGACGCGCGAGGGCTCACTCAGGGCCCCCGCTCCGGATGCTTCCACATGCTCGCGAGCGCTAGCGGCCTCGCCGGGCGTGGTCATCGGTACAGCCACCGCGACGAGTGCAGCCTCCTCGGACACAGTGCGGTGCGCGACCATGTCCGCACCTACCAGTACCGTGGGCCGAACGACAAGCGACGCCGCCTGGCAGTCGTCACCTTCGCCCCGTACTCCGATTGGAACGACCGCAAGGTCCTGGAGTACGTCGCCGACACCGCGGACGAGTTCGACATCCGCTATCGGATCGGGATGTCGAAGGACGCGACCTGCGGCTCCGGCACTGTGCCCATCGTGTTCTGGAACCCGCGCGTCATCGCGCTGCCATAGTCGAGGTGAGGTCGACGATGCACGACCCCACCCCCTCGGTGGCGATACCGTGAAGCCATGTCGGACCTGCCACCACGCCACCTCACCGCCCCGTGGGTGCTCCGGTTCGTTCAGGACCGCCATCACCGTGGCGGCGTCCACCTCGACGCCGAAAGTGCGTGGGAGTTCCAAGTCCTCGGAGGTCTCGTCGAACGCGTTCGCCGCGCAGCGAAGGCGTACCTTCTGCTTGAGAAGAACGGCTTCGCCGCAGAAGGTCGAGTCATCGTCCGCAGCGCCCTCGAGCATGCCGTCACCGCCCAGTGGGCATACCTCACGGTGGGCGGCATCGACCGCCTCGAAGTGTCGCTGCTCGCGAAGCGCCACGAGTACGCGAGAAGCAGCCGACCGGGCGATGACGACTGGGACACTCTGCTTGATAACCTCGAGCAGCGAATCCCCCGGCATCCAGACGATCCGATGCGTCGCGCGACAGCGCTTCCGAAGTTCACCGGCAAGGGCGGAATGCTTGCAGACTTAGACACCACGGGTTACCTGACACGCGCTTTCGTCGTTCTCTCGCGCGTCAATCATGTGAGCGACGAAGCGGTGACTGACTACTTCATCGTGGGGGAGGATCAGACGTTCTTCACTGACTCGCCAGCCTCGCTCTTTGACGACGAGGTCTTCCATACACTCGCCACAGCATGTTGTCTCGCGGCATGGTTGATGGCCAGGTTGGAGAAGAATGAACACGAGATCCGAGCGGCACGAAGCCAGCATTTACTCTGGCGCTTGGATACGACTCTCCCAAGCCACGCAGACGGTTCCCCTCGGAGAAGGAGTAATCCCGCTGTCCTGGTGTCCGACGCCCGATTTACAGTGTCGGCATGACGATGACGGACGATGGAGTCAGTGCATCGGATAGCCCCCCATGAAAGCGATCAAGTCGGCCGACGGCATCACGCTGCACGACCAGCGCGTGGCGGTGTGCGGCGATTGGCATGGCAGCACCGGCTGGGCACGCGTCATCGCCGGCACCCTCCCCGTTCTCGCCCCCGACGTTACGACGATCCTCCATCTCGGCGACTGGTGGATGAAGTCGCACCTGGTCGATGAGATCTTCGCCGACACCAGCATCGAACGGATCTACGTGACCCTCGGGAACCATGAGCAGTGGAACCAGACAACCCGGATCCTCGGAAAGCACCCCGGTCCGCTGTTCGCGTGTCCGAGATCAGCTGGCTGCTCCCGCGCCCTGCACGGCTGACGGCGGGCGCCGCGTGCTGTCCCTCAGCGGTGCCTCATCTGTCCACCGCACCACGACTCGGTAGTCCACCCTCGCCGCGGTTCAGCGAGCTAGTTGTGCCTTAAGGTCAGATCGTGCTGCACCGACACCCTCTGCTCCCCCTTGCCGACTGGTTCCCCGATGACCATTGGCCCAGCATCTCCTGCCCCATCTGCCAGCGAAGCACTGTCCAACGCGTCGGCGAGACGGTCACGGTCCCATCGACACAGACCGCCTATCAAGCTGTCGTCGACGACGGCTATCTTGACCCCGATATTCTCCATGGAACGTTCACCTCAATGCTGCGCTGTTCCGACCCGACTTGCACAGCCCAGCTCACCATCGCCGGCGACTGGTTCGTCAGCGATGAATCGAACGAACTCGACGGACCCAAGTGGGGAGGTAACCTCCGCGTGAAATACATCTCACCTGCGTTGCACACCATCGCCCCAGTCCCAGGTACACCGGATCCCGTGACCGCTGCGATTGGCGCCGCGAACGAGCTGATCTGGATCAACCCCAGCGCCGCGGCCAACCAGCTTCGCCAGGCCGTCGAGATCCTCCTCACTCACCTCAAAGTCCGAAAGATGCAACCGGCAAACAACAAACGGCGCCTGACAACCCACGCCAGGATCGAGGCGCTGCGCCCAACGTACCCCGACGTGGCCGACGCCCTCGAAGCCGTCAAATGGATCGGCAACACGGGCTCGCACGAATCCGCCGTGACCATAAATTACGTGCTTGAGGGCGCCCGATACCTCGAGCTTGCACTACTCCGCCTCTACGACCGCACCGACGAGCAGCTGCTCAAGAACGCCGCCAAGGTCAACGCCCGAAAAGGACGGCCTGCCCGCGCTCAGAAGTAGGGATTGCAGCGCTCGCGGCGTTGAGGGCTTGATCGGCGCGTTTGAGAATCATTAGGAGCTCGATATCAGCCGGCAGCGCCTGAGTAGGTGATGGCTGCGGCGCGTGCAGATGAGCCCAATTGGCCAGGGGTAGTCGGGTGGGTGAGTGCTGCGCGTGACATGGACCTGAATAACGGTCAAGGTCACCGTCAGGCTCCCGATTCACCACATCTCACATCGCGTGCACTACGGCCTCGACTTCCGAATCGTCCCTATGGCGGCCTCCATCGCCCAAAGGACAGCGGCACCAGCGATCCCCACGAGCGCGCCAGCAGCAAAGAGCCCCACACTCGCGCTCGCCTGCGCGTTCTCCAGAACGCCAGAGAGGCGATACTCACTTGGCGGTATCGCCGATCCCAGCGTTGACGTCCATGAAAGTTGACCGTCTGCCGGGATCTGCGGCATCGATTGCGAAACCTGCAAATCCGCTGGTACATCGCGCAAGGAAACGGTGATCTCTGCTTCTGACGGAAGTGGAAGCGCCGTCGAAGCGTTAATTGACTCGGGGAGGAGCGGTGCTACGACGCCAGGAAACGCGTACAAGACGCGTGAGCCCTCCGTCGATGCGAATGCCGTATCAGTCGAGCCGCGAAGCGCGACCTGGCTCGTGATACCGGTGATCTCGAGGTAGTCGCATTCAGCACGTTCGCCAACAACTGAGTCGAATAGGGTCGAGCCAGCTACGGGCGTCGGGGAAGGTTGGCGGCCCTGATTGGCCTCGGTGAGGGTCAGGCCCTCGCGCAAGTCTCCGCAGAAGAGAAATCCGATAGTGGGCTTGAAACTCGAGGTGAGGAGATTTTGCGCTGGGTTGGGGTACACCGAAACTACGATGCTGAACGAGCCTGGCTCGTCGCTTGAGGCGCTGAAGTCGGCGTGCACCCGGACAACGGATTCAGGCAGAGAACCCACCGAAACGATGCCGATCCGTCCCGTGGGGCTTATGGCCGGTGAGTTCTGCGGAGTCGAAGCGAGCAGCAGCCCCCACCCCGATGCCCCCGCCAAGAGTGCGAGTGCGGATCCCGCGCCGACACTCAACCACCTGCGCCGCTGAGCGTCAAGCCGTTCAACCTGGAGTTCTTGGAGGAGTTTATCCACGCTCGCCGACGTACGGTCGGACGAGTCGCGCATCGCGTCTACGTTTGCCACCACCTTGTCGACGGAGCGAGGAATCCGAGGCCATCTCACGGTACGAGTCCGGGTCCTTCCTGCGCGAGCTAGAGCTCTATCCTGCAACGTCGGGCGAGATATTGCGCGGTCGATCTTGACCCAGGTCATGCCGCAACCCTCAAACACGTCTGGGAAGTGTCACGACAAAGCGGCTTGAGCAGCCTCAAACGCGGCCCGACAAGCGACACTCAGTGCCGTCTCACCGCGTCCCTGACATCTCTGATCCGAATCGTTGGAGACTGGATCGATGACCCCGAAGATCCCGTCGTTCGCACCGAACGTCGACCACCGTGACGTCGAGCACTTCTTCACCAGCGCCGGCTGGTCGCGCATCGGCGCCGGCGACTGGGCGATCGCGCTGCTGTCGTCCGATGGCCAGACGGTTGCGCGGATCAGCCCGTTCGATCCCACAGGTCCCTACACAGCCGAGCTCTACCGTCGCACCGAGCACACGTTGCTCGTGCCGCGACTGTTCGCGCATCACCGGCTCATCGGCGGCGGAGACCTCATGCTCATGGAGCGCCTTCACTCCGTCGATCCCGCGGATGCCGCAGGGCTGCACCGCCTCATCGCGGACGAGGACGAGAGCGTCGCCGAGCTCACCGGCATCCTGCGGGAGATCCACGCGCGCGCCATCGCCGAGCTGCCCTGGTGCGGCCCGATCGACGAGAACCCGTCGAACGTCATGCGCGGCTCGGACGGCCGGCTCGTCCTGACCGACCCGTTCTACGCCGACGGCCCGGCGCTCTACGCGACTGCCGGGTCGGATCCGGATGCCGTGGTCGCCCGCATCCCGGAGGACCAGCGCCGCTTCATGACCGAGATCCCGCTGGCCGCCTCCGGTCCGTGGGATGCCGCGGATCGCGAGGCGATGCGGGCCGGCCTCGCCGCGGCCGACGCGCGGCGTTGACCACCCCGGTCACGACTCCTCACCGCTCGCGCTGCGGAACCAGTGGCCCCGGTATCCGGGACAGATGTGGGGACGATGCCCGAATGTCGGGCGAAACCGACCCGAATCTCCCGACATGCGGGGATTCTCCCGACATCCGTCCCGCGTTCAGCCGCGCGCGGGCCGCTTCTCCAGCACTCCGGCGAGCGCGAACGCGACGAGTCCGGCGATCGGGGCCACGAGCAGACCGGCGCGCAGGCTGATGGTCTCGGCGATGAAACCGACGAACGGCGGTGACAGCAGGAATCCGAGCCGCAGCAGCCACGACACCACCGTCAGTCCGACGCCGTGCCGCAGCCCTGGCAGTTCGTCGGCCGCGTGCATCGCAGCCGGGATGAGCGTAGCGATGCCGAATCCGACGGCGGCGAATCCGGCGATCGTCCCCGGCACACTCGGGAAGGCCAGGGCGAAGCCCATGCCGACCGCGGCGATGAGGCCGCCGACCCTCGCGACGGCGCGCTGTCCGAAGCGGTCGACCAGCCCGTCGCCGAGGAGCCGCCCGATGAACTGCGCACCCACAAGCGCGATGAAGCCCAGCGAGGCGATCGCGGCGGGTGCCCCGAGCGATTCGGACAGATAGAGCGTGGCCCACGTGTTGCCCGCGTCCTCCGCGACGGCGCCGGCCATCGCGATCAGGGTGAGGGCGACGAGCATCCAGATCGTGCGCGGGCTGACTCCTCGGCGCACGGCGCCCTGGATCTCCGGCACGTCGGCGACGGCATCCTCGGTCGTCTCCTCGTCACGGCCGGGGAGGCAGAACCTCAGAGCGACGAGGGCGACGATCGCGAACAGGGCCGTCGAGATCGACAGATGGATGCCGACCGGGATGTGCAGGGCGATCGCACCCGCAGCCATCGTGCCGCCGAGGACCGCGCCGATCGACCAGATCGCGTGGAAGGAGTTGATGATCGAGCGGCCGTAGCGCTTCTGCACGCGAAGGCCGTGCGCGTTCTGCGCGACGTCTGTGATGGCATCCGATGCGCCGCCGAGGAAGAGCGCCAGGGCGAACAGCACCGCCGATGGCGCGAAGGCCGCGAACAACAGTCCGAGGCCGGTGAGCACCGTGCCGACCACGGCGACCCGCGCCGAGCCGAGCCTCCGGATCAGGACCGCGGCCGCGAGACCGGCGACGATCGCGCCGGCGGGAAAGGCTGCGACTGAGACGCCGTACGCGATGTTGTCGAGCTCGAGCGCGGCCTTGATCTCGGGGTAGCGCGGCAGGATGTTCGCGAACAGGGCGCCGTTGGTGAGGAACAGCGCAGAGACTGCGATGCGGGCACGCCGGGTCGCGAGGTCCGGGCCGGGCGCAGGAGTCATGCGTACAAGCGTACACGTGACGGCGCACCGCAGAATTCACAGTTCCCCCTCGAGCGCAACCGCTTCGCCGTTGCGCCGCCCGCCGCCTACGCTCGGGACATGACCGAGCTCACCCAGCCCACCGGCCGCGAGAGCGCCTTGCGCGCCCTCCCCCGCGAGGACGGCAGTGCTCCTCGAGCGCTCGTACTCGGCGCGACCGGGTACATCGGCGGGCGCCTGACGCCCCGTCTGCTCAATGGCGGCTACCGAGTGCGGGTGCTCGCGAGGGATGCCGCCCGCGCCGCGTCCTTCCCCTGGGGATCGGAGTGCGAGATCGTCGAGGGCTCGGCCGACGAGGCGGATGCCGTGCGCACGGCCATGGACGACGTCGACGTCGTCTACTACCTCATCCACTCGATGGGTGCCGGGAAGGGTTTCGAGGACGCCGACCAGCGCGCCGCGACGACGATCGCGCAGGCCGCGAAGGATGCCGGAGTGCGCCGGATCGTGTATCTCGGCGGCCTGCATCCGGACGATGTGAAGCTGTCGCCGCACCTGCGCTCCCGCGTCGAGGTCGGCGAGATCCTCCTCGACTCAGGGGTGCCGACGCTCGTCCTGCAGGCCGGCGTCGTGATCGGGTCTGGTTCGGCGTCATTCGAGATGATCCGGCACCTGACCGAGGTGCTGCCGTACATGCCGGCGCCGAAGTGGGTGCGCAACCGCATCCAGCCGATCGCGATCCGCGACGTCCTGCACTATCTGCTCGGCGCGGCGCGTGTCGGCGACGAGGTGAATCGCACGGTGGACATCGGCGGCCCGGACGTGCTGCGGTACGGGCAGATGATGAACGGTTATGCCGTCGAGGCAGGTCTCCCCCAGCGCGGCATCGCCGCACTCCCCGTGCTGACGCCCGAGCTGGCATCGCACTGGGTGAACCTCGTCACACCGGTGCCCCGTTCGATCGCGCGTCCCCTCGTCGCCTCCCTGCAGAACGAGTGCGTCGTCAAGAACGACGACATCGACGCGCTCATCCCGCCGCCGGATGGCGGCCTCACCCCGTATCGGACGGCGGTCCGCCTCGCGCTCGGACGCGTCGACGCCGACAGCGTCGAGACGAGCTGGCAGGATGCCGAGGTCTCCGGAGCCCCGAGCGACCCGCTGCCCAGTGACCCGGATTGGGCCGGCCGCACCGTGTTCACCGATCAGCGCACCCTGCAGACGAAGGCGTCGGTGGACCAGCTGTGGCGCGTGATCGTCGGCATCGGCGGCGAGAACGGCTGGTATTCGTCACCGTTCCTCTGGGCCTTGCGCGGCTGGATGGACCGGTTGATGGGCGGGGTCGGTCTGCGTCGCGGACGCCGCAGCCGCACCCGCGCGCGGATCGGGGACGCGATCGACTTCTGGCGGGTCGAGGCGGTCGAGGAGTCGGACGCCGAGACCGGCGGCCTGCTGCGGCTGCGCGCCGAGATGAAGGTCCCCGGATCCGCCTGGCTGGAGCTGCGGGCGGTGCCGGATGCCGAGGGCGCCCGCTACGAACAGCGGGCGATCTTCTTCCCGCGCGGGCTGACCGGGCGGCTGTACTGGTTCGCCGTCCTGCCTTTCCACGGATCGATCTTCGCCGGGATGGCCGCCCGGATCACGGGAGCGGCGGAGGGCGCGAAGGCGGAGGCCGAGCCAGCTCCCGACTGATAGCGTTCGGGCATGCCCGATCCCGCACTCTCCGTGACCGTGACCTCGCTGTGGTTCAGCATGGCGCTGCTCTCCGCAGGCTATGCGCGCACGCGCAACCGATCGGCGTGGAACTGGTTCTTCTCGACCCTGGTCCTCGGTCCGATCGCGGTTTTCCTGCTCGTGGTCTGGCCGCCGGTCGAACTGCGAGAGAAGGTGCGCGTGCAGGCGTCGACCAGTGGAGACGCCCCGACCGCAGACATCGACCGCGGCTAGGTCCGCCGCCGCCCGCCGAACAGCGCGTGCAGCAGCGGCAGCGCCGAGACGCCGATCAGGATCCAGGCGAACACCGGTGCGGTCGCGAGCATCAGCGCGCCACCGACCACCAGGGCCATGAACAGCACGGCGGAGATGACGCGCCTGCCGATGCCGACGAGGACGTCGAGGCGCCGCTCGAGCCGGGACGTGTCGAACGACAGAGTGCCGCTGTCGGCGCGGGAGATGACGTCGTCGAGCCGCTTCGGCAGTCGCCACAGGATGCCGGCATTCGCCGCCGCCTGGCGGCTGAAGTCCTGCACGAGGTTGCCTCCCTCGTCCTGGAGCAGCTTCGCCGCGTAGGGCTCGACCGGATCCCAGATGTTGAAAGCGGGGTCGAGCGCACTGCACAGCCCTGATGTCAGCGAGACGGCGCGGATGAGCAGCAGCAGGTTCTCGGGCAGTTGCACCGGGAGCTCGCGCACGGTGTCGGTGAACTCCGTCGCGAAGCCGGTGAATTCGCTCGGGTCGACATGGCGCAGCTCGGCGAAGCCCATGCCGCCGAAGCGGGCGAACAGGACGGTCAGCGCCCGTTCCAGTTCTCGCGTGTCGGCGGACGGCAGCAGCACGCCGATCTCCTGTGCTGCGGCGACGAGGCCCTTGCTGTCGCGACCGGCGACGGCGATCACGAGTGTGCGGAGACCGGCGCGCAGGCTGTCGGGAACGGACGTCATCATCCCGAAGTCGACGAACGTGAGGCGCCACGCCAAGCCGCCGGGGTCCGAGGGCAGCGGCGTCACGAAGATGTTGCCCGGGTGCGGATCCGCATGCACGAAGCCGTGCGTGAAGACCTGATCGAGCATGACGTCGGCGAACACGTTCGCGACATCGGTCGGGTCGATCCCCGCGGCGCGCAGCGCCACGGTGTCGTTGATCTTGATCGCCGTGACATCAGACAGCGTGAGCACGCGGCGGGTGCTGCGCTCCCAGACGACCTCGGGGGCGGAGACGCGCGGGTCGTCGGCGAAGTCCGCCGCGAACCGTTCGGCGCCGGCCGCCTCGTGCAGGTAGTCGATCTCCTCGCGGCAGGTCTGGGCGAACTCCTCGACGAGCGCCGGCGCGTCGACACGGTTCGAGACCAGCCGGACGCGGCTCGCCCAGCGCGCGACCCGCCGCAGCGCGGCGAGGTCGGTCGCGACGATCCCGTCGATGCCCGGGCGCTGCACCTTGACGACGACGTCGCGCAGCCCGGTGTCTTCGGCATCCTGATCCGACAGGCGGGCGCGATGCGCCTGGCCGAGGGATGCCGCGGCGAGCGGCACTTCATCGAACCAGGCGTAGGCGCGGGTCAACGGCACGCCCAGCTCAGCCTCGGCGAGTGCGCGGATGTCGGCGAACGCGACCGCGGGGACCTCGTCCTGAAGCCCTTCGAGCTCAGCGGTGATCTCGGGCGGCAGGACGTCGAGGCGCGACGACATGAACTGTCCGACCTTGATCATGAGCCCGCCGAGCTCGACGGCGAGCGCGTGGAAGCGGCGGGCGAAGCGCTGCATGCGCGCCGCTCGCGTCCGCTCCGCACGCGACGCAAGACCGAAGCGCGGGAGGACCAGCTCGTACCACCAGACCGTCAGGAACTCACGTGCTGCGAAACCGACGATGCGGCGATAGCGGGCGCGATGCTCCGGCACCCCCTGCTCGGCCTCCTCCGCGAACGGCGCCGCAGGCGCCTGCGCCGGTACGCTCTCGCCCACGGCATCCGACGTCGAATCCATGCGCGCTCCGATCAGCTGTCGGCGAGGATCGCGTACAGCTTACGTCGCGCATCGTCGAGGACGTCCACCGCCTTCTGGATCTGATCGGGAGTCCCGGTGCGGGCGACCTGGGCGGCGACGCCGGCGAGCTCCATGCCGGCCTTGGGCAGCGCGGTGAGGTTCGCGGCGGTGCGTCCACCGAAGGCCTCCCACGGGGCGGGCTTGTCAGCGGCCGCCTCCGACTCGGCGATTCCCGCCTCGGTGAGCGAGTAGGTCTTGCGACCGTTCTGCTCCTCGGCAGTGATGAGGCCCTCGTCGGCGAGCAGCTGCAGGGTCGGGTAGACCGATCCGGCGCTGGGCTTCCAGGCGCCGCCGGTGCGATCCGAGATCTCGCTGATGATCTGGTAGCCGTGCATGGGCTGCTCGGCGAGCAGAGCGATGACGGCGGCGCGGACGTCGCCCCGTGCCATGCGCGACGCGCCACCCGGGCGCTGCTGCTCGAAGGTCTGCCGGAACTGCTCGAACGCGTCGAAGATCGACGCTCCGGGGCCGTTGGGACCGAAGCCGAAACCGCCGGTGGGGAATGAACCGTTCATGATGCCTCCTCGTAGGTGAGCGATAGTCAACGATATATCGTTAACCGTGCTGCCGAAAGGGAAACCCCGGGTTCGCAGGCACTTCCCAGATCGAACGATTAACGATAGATTCCTATTGTTCTTCGATGAGAGGTCGGAACCATGGGAAACGTGACCATCGTGGTGCTGAAGGTGGTGATCGCCCTGGCACTGCTGGGATCCGTGGCGGTGCAGGCGCTCATCGTGCCGGCGTTGTGGCTCGATCTGGCCGGCGAGGAGCTCTGGGGGCGCATCGCCTTCGTGAGCATCGCCGCGCTCGGCATCCTGACGATGCAGGTCTTCGCCGTGTCCGTCTGGATGCTGTTGACGAAGGTGCGGCGCGGATCGATCTTCTCGGCATCCTCGTTCGGATGGGTGAACGCGATCGTCGCGTCGTTCGCGGTCGCCGCTGTCCTCGCACTGGCACTGGCGATCATCCTGGCGCCGGGGTCGATGGCGCCCGGCCTGGTCGGCCTGATCTGCGGAGCGGCGCTGGTCCTCGGCGGGATCGCGCTGCTCGTCGTGGTCATGAAGGCGCTGCTGCGCCAGGCGATCGCCAGGGAGGACGAAGCACAGGCGCTGCGAACCGAGCTGGGCGAGGTGATCTGATGCCCGTGATCGTCGACATCGACGTCATGCTGGCGCGCCGCAAGATGGGCGTCGGCGAGCTGGCCGATCGGATCGGCATCACGCCGACGAATCTCGCCGTCCTCAAGAACGGCCGCGCCAAGGCGGTGCGGTTCACGACCCTGGATGCGCTGTGCGAGGTGCTCGAGTGCCAACCGGGCGATCTCCTGCGCCGGGTTCCGGAGGATGCCGCCGACTGAACTGACCGCGCGAGATCAGGAGAGTGGCTCGAGAGCAGGACGATCCGGCCAGGATCGTCCTGATCTCAGACAGACGTCCTGATCTCGCTCCAGGGCCTCAGCGCGCCGCGAGCAGCTCCGCGAGCCGCGCGGCCTCGCCCTCGGCCATGGCATACGTGTGCTCCGGCGCCGGATACGCCCCGCTGCGCACCTCATCCGCGTACGCCACGACACCCGCGATCGCAGAGCCGCGCAGGTCGGCGTATCGCCGCACGAACCGCGCCGCTCCCCCGGCATGGATGCCGAGCAGATCATGGAACACGAGCACCTGACCGTCGGTGCCCGCTCCGGCGCCGATGCCGATCACCGGGATGCTGAGCAGCGGCATGAGGGCCGCGGTCACCTCGGCGGGCACGGCTTCGACGACGAGCATCGCGCATCCGGCATCCTGCAGCGCGAGCGCGTCCTCGATGACGGCGAGCGCGGCGTCGGCGCGACGGCCCTGAGCTCGGTAGCCGCCGAGCGACGCGGCGGTCTGCGGAGTGAGGCCGACGTGCCCGACGACCGGGATGCCGGCCGAGACCAGCGCACGGGCGCGATCGACCGATGTGCCGCCGCGTTCGATCTTGACGAGGTCGACGCCGGCATCCTTGACGAAGCGCTGCGCGGTGGCGATCGCCTCGGCATCCGATGCCTCGTACGAGCCGAACGGCAGATCGCCCACCAGCAGCGGACGCTCCAGGCCTCGGCGGACGGCGCGGGTGAGCATGAGCATCTCGTCGACCGTGACGGGCACGGTCGAGTCGTAACCGAGCACGGTCATCGCGGCGGAGTCGCCAACGAGGACGACGTCGACGCCGGCCGCTTCGACGATCTGCGCGCTGGGGAAGTCGTAGGCGGTGACCATGACGATCGGCGTTCCGGCGTCGCGAGCGGCGGCGAGGTCGCCCAGCGTGAGGCGCTTCGTCGGGGAGGGGTGCGCGCTCACGAGATCACCAGCTCACCGACGGCGTCGTCGACGCGGACGATCGCGTTCGACCGGTCGACGTGCACGACCACGGGTTCATACGCAGCGAGATCCTTGCGCGAGTACTCGGCGTAGGAGATGACGATGATCGTGTCGCCGCTGTGCACGAGGCGGGCGGCGGCGCCGTTGACCCGGATGACGCCGGAGCCGCGTTCGCCGACCAGCGTGTAGGTGACGAAGCGGGCGCCGTTGTCGACGTCGACGACATGCACCTGTTCGTGCGGCAGGATGTCGGCGGCTTCGAGCAGGTCGGGGTCGATCGTGATGGATCCGACGTAGTTCAGGTCGCTGCCGGTGATGGTCGCGCGATGGATCTTCGACTTCAGCATGGTGCGTCGCATCAGGCGTCGCCTCTCGGTTCAGCGGAACGAAGGGTGTGGTTGTCGATCAGTCGGGCCGCGCCCACGCGGGCGGCGACGGCGATCAGGGTGTCGCGCTCGGTCGTCGCCACGGGCGCGAGGGTCTCGGCGTCGCGGAGCTCGAGGTACTCCGGGGAGACGCCGGCGTCCCGGAGCACCTCGGCGGCGGCAGCGCGGATCTTCGCGGCATCCCCCTCCCCCGCGTCGTGGAGCGCGTGCGCGGCGTCGAGCGCGCGGTTGAGCGCGGTCGCCTGCATTCGGGCTTCGGCGTCGAGATAGACGTTGCGCGAGCTCATCGCGAGCCCGTCGGCCTCGCGCACGATCGGGCAGGCTTCGATGCGCACGTCGAGGTTCAGGTCGCGCACGACCCGGCGGACGACGAGCACCTGCTGGGCGTCCTTCTGCCCGAAGTACGCGACATCCGGACGCACGATGCCGAAGAGCTTGGTGACGACGGTCGCGACGCCGTCGAAATGGTGGATGCCGCGGCTCGCGCCGTCCAGCACCTCGGTGACTCCGGCGACGTGGACCGTGGTGGCGAAGCCGTCCGGATAGATCTCGCCCGGTTCCGGGGCGAAGAGGAGGTCGACGCCTTCGGCTTCGGCGAGCGCCGCGTCGCGGGCTTCGTCACGCGGATAGGTGCTGAGGTCCTCGTTCGCCGCGAACTGCGTCGGGTTGACGAAGAGCGAGACGACGACGAGGTCGTTGCTCTTCCGGGCTTCTCGCATGAGGGAGAGGTGGCCCTCATGGAAGGCGCCCATCGTGGGGACGAGGCCGACGGTCTGGTTGCTCGTGCGGGCGGCGGCGACGGCGTCGCGGACCTCGGCGATCGCGCGGAGGATCTTCATGGGGCCTCCTCCGTCGAGCCGTCCGCTCGTTGAGCGAGGGAGCGCACCGACCGCGTCGAAACGCCGTCACCGCCCACGATCTCGCCCGTCGCCTCCGCCAGCGCATCGAAAAGAGCACCAAGGTTCTCGCCGGCGGCCGCTTCCCGCTGGCGCTCGACCGTCGCGACGTCGCCGCGGACGATCGGCCCTGTCAGCGCCGCACGCGCTCCCCTGGCCTGCCAGTTGTCCACGCTCTGCCGCACGAGCGGAGCGAGCAGGTCGCGGGCATCGGAGACGCCGGCGGTCCGAGCGAGGAGCTCTGCGGCATCCAGCAGGGTGAGCAGATAGTTCGACGCGAAGGATGCCGCAGCGTGATAGCTCGCCCGATGAGCGTCATCGATCTCGAACGGCCGAGCGCCGAGGGCGCGGGCGAGTTCGTCAGCCGTCGCGACAGCCTTGGGCGTGCGCCCGGCGATGGCGGCGCCGACCCCGTGGAAGACGTCGGGATCCTCCGTACCGGTGAAGGTCTGCAGCGGATGGATACTGAAGTCGACGTCGTCCAGTCCCGTGGCGCCGGAGACGTGTCCGACGAGATGCGCATGCGGGCGCACGCGGACGGCGGCCTCGGGGATCGCCGCGTCGGGAACGCAGAGGATCGCGACATCGACGTCGGGGACGTCGTCGTGCCGACTCAGGGGCCCGCGGACGTCGAATCCGGCGGCGCGGAGGGCGCCGGACAGCACGGTTCCGAGGCGGCCGGCGCCGAGGACGGCGACAGCCGGACGAGGTGCTGAGGAGGTGGATTCCATGTCGATTCTCCGGCCGGGGACGGGCGGCGCGGATGCCGGAATTATCCGCCGACGGCGGAGGGTGCTCCAAATCAGGGAGCGAATCACCAAGAGGCTTGGCATAGATGCATGCATTTTTGATGATTCATAGCCAGCTTGACTTTGCTTATCGCATTTCGTCGAATTCCGTAGCGCTCGCTCGGCAGTCGATACCTTGACAGCCCCGAATCCAGTACAAGTACAATTGCACTCACCTGAGAGGTGCCACCCAGAGCACCTCGGAGATGAGGTTCTCGCCCGTGTCCTCCCTCGTGACCGCCAGTCGCACCGCCGTCGGACGCACGCGCCTCGGCGTGCGCAATCCGCTCCCCATAGTCCCCCTCGTCACCGGAGGGCTGCTCCGCGAGTGGCACGACCGGAACCGGAACACGACGCTCCCGCACGGCATCGCGATGCTCGAGGAGTACGGCAATCTGGAGAATCTCCGCCGGCTCACCGGCGAATCCGATGCCGACTTCCGCGGATTCCTGTTCATCGACTCGGACATCTACAAGACCCTCGAGGCCGCGGCATGGGAGCTCGGCCGCGAGGAAGATGCCGACCTCCGCGCGTTCTTCGACAGCACGGTTGACCTGATCGAACGCGCACAGCAGGAGGACGGCTATCTCGACTCCGCCTATCTGCGCCGTGACGGCCACCAGCCCTGGACCGACTTCGCGCAGGGGCACGAGCTCTACTGCCTCGGGCACCTGATCCAGGCCGCGATCGGCGCGCACCGCGCCATCGGCGACGACCGGCTGCTGGAAGTCGCCGAGCGCTTCGTCGATCACGTCGTCCACCGGATGGGAGCCGATGATGCGGTCGAGTACTGCGGGCATCCTCTGATCGAGACGACTCTCGTCGAACTGCACCGCACGACCGGCGCCTCCGCCCCGCTTCAGCTGGCGGAGGCGTTCGTGCGCCGCCGCGGCGCCGGGTTCCTCGGCGGCGTGATGTTCGGCGCCGTCTACTACCAGGACGAGACGCCCGCGCTCGAGGCGACCACGATGCGTGGTCACGCCGTACGCGCGCTCTACTTGAATCAGGGCATCACCGACCTCTACCTCGAGACCGGTCAGACCGAGATGCTCGACGCGATGCTCACCCAGTGGGATGACCTCGTCCAGCGCCGCATGTACGTCACCGGCGGCACCGGCGCCCGCCACGAGGACGAGTCCTTCGGCGAGGCCTTCGAACTGCCGCCGGACCGCGCGTACGCCGAGACCTGCGCGGGTGTCGCCCTGTTCGGCTGGGCATGGCGGATGTACCTGGCGACCGGCCGAGCCGACATCCTCGACGTCGCCGAGACTGCGCTGTACAACCTCGTCGCGGCGGGCATCTCCACCGCAGGCGACACGTTCACCTACGTCAATCCGCTGCAGGTGCGCGACGACCGCCCGTACGGCGGAAAGGCCCCGGATGCTCGACGCCGCTGGTTCAGCTGCGCCTGCTGCCCGCCGAACCTCATGCGCACGTTCGCGGCGCTCGAGCAGCACATCGCCGCCGAGCGAGAAGACGGCCTCGACATCGCCCTCTACGCGTCGGCCACCGTCGCAGCCCACGGCGCGACGGTCGAGATCGACACCGCGTACCCCGCCGACGGACTCGTCCGCATCCGCGTGAGCGGAGACGTCGCCGCCGGTCGCCGTCGGCTCGCGCTGCGCGTCCCCGGGTGGACGGCCGGTGCGACGGTCGCGCTGCACAGGAACGGCGCGCCCGTCGATGTCGTCGTCGACGACGGCTGGATCCTGCTGGAGGATGCTCTGGTCGACGGCACGAGCCTCGAACTGCAGCTGCCGGTCACCGTCTCGGTCGTGCGCCCCGACCCGCGCATCGACGCCGTCCGCGGAACGGTGGCCCTGCGCCGCGGCCCCGTCGTCTACTGCGCGGTCGGCGACGTCGAGGCCGTCACGATCGACACCGCCACGAGCGCGCAGGAGAGCGCGGACGCCGGTGGTCCGCTCGGTCCGCGGCTCGAACTGGCCGCGCAGCGGCGGACCCTGCCCGCCGACACGACCCTGTACGCCGCCGCCTCGGCATCCGAGCTCGAGGATGCCGTGCTGCACCTGCGCCCGTTCGCCGAATTCGACGGCGGCGAGGCGATGCGGGTCTGGCTTCCGACGCGCTGACCGCACAACGAAATCGGGGCTCGCGGCGTACCGCGAGCCCCGATTCGGTCACCACATCACGGCAGGACGAGAACACCGTCCACGCGCCGGGCGATGCCCAGCGGGTTGCCCTCCTTCAGAGCATCCGGAAGCAGCTCGTCCGGCACGTTCTGGTACGCGACGGGGCGCAGGAAGCGGGTGATCGCGGCCATGCCGACCGAGGTCGAACCGACCGCCGTCGTCGCGGGGTACGGGCCGCCGTGCTGCTGCGCCCAGGTCACCGAGACCCCGGTCGGCCACTGGTTCCACAGCACGCGTCCGGCTCGGGTGGAGAGCACAGAGAGGAGCTCAGCGGCGATCCCGTCGTCGGGCTCACCGATGATCGTCGCGGTCAGCTGCCCCTCGAGGCGCGACGCGAACTCGACCAGTTCGCTCTCGTCCTCGTAGGCCACGACGAGCGCGGCTGGGCCGAACATCTCGGTCATCAGCGCGTCCATGTGCGCACGGAACGTCTCGGACGTGGTGGAGAGCAGGACGGGCGCGAGCGCATCGGCCCCCTCGGAGACCGCCTCCACGCCGTCGACAGCACGAACGCCGGCGAGCGCGCCCTGGAACCCGCTCTCGATCCCCTGGTTCAGCAGCGGACCGGCCGCGGGCAGCTCCTGCGCCGCCAGCTCCGCCACGACGGAGGACGACGACGGAACGAACAGCACTCCGGGCTTCGTGCAGAGCTGCCCCGCGCTGCCGGTGACCGACGCGACGAAGTCGCGCGCGATGCCCGCGGCATCCTTCGACGCGGCGCTCCGCGTGACGAACGCGGGGTTGGTGCTGCCGAGCTCGCCGAAGAACGGGATCGGCTCCGGACGGGCGTTCGCGATGTCGAACAGCGCGCGACCTCCCCGCACCGATCCGGTGAAGGACGCTGCCTTGATCTCCGGCGCCTGCAGGGCGCGCACGCCCGCGTCGGTCCCGTGGATCGTCTGGAACAGGCCCTCAGGGGCACCGGCGTCGGCGAGCGCCGCCACCACGGCATCGGTCGTCGCATCCGAGAGCTCTGGATGACCGGGGTGCGCCTTGAGGACGACGGCGCTGCCGGCGGCGAGCGCACTCGCAGTGTCGCCACCGGCGACTGAGAATGCGAACGGGAAGTTGCTCGCCGCGAAGACGAGTGTCGCGCCGATCGGCTCGAGCTGACGACGGAGGTCCGGTCGCGGAGCACCCATCGGCCACTCCGCGTCGGCGTGGTCGATGCGGGCGTCGAGCCACAGCCCTTCGGGGAGCATCGCGGCGAACATCCGGAGCTGGAAGGTGGTGCGCCGCAGTTCGCC
The DNA here is from genome assembly GCF_045181065.1 of Microbacterium sp. M. Lineage (GTDB taxonomy): Bacteria > Actinomycetota > Actinomycetes > Actinomycetales > Microbacteriaceae > Microbacterium. The sequence goes on from NZ_CP173721.1 coordinate 3,657,152, forward strand.
GCGCAGCCGCGGTTCGGCGAGATGGGTCTCGCGCTGAGCGATCGGGACGAGCTCGTCGGCTCGGGCATCCAGGGCGTCGGCGACGGACACGAGCGCACGGGCGCGATCCGCGATCGACGCCCGCCGCCACCGCGCGGACGCGGCAGCGGCCTGCGCGACGATCCGATCGACCTCGGCGGGGGAAGTGGCTTGCATGATCATGACTCCTCAGATGAAGACCGGTCCGGCACGAGGTCGGCGAGGTCGCCGAGCGACACCGGCACGCCGATCTGCCGGTTGGTGAGCGATTCGAGCGAGGGCGCACCGGCCGCGTCGCCGGTGTGCGCGGCGACGAGCTTCGACAGCGCGAACCCGCAGACCCTGCCCTGGCACAGGCCCATGCCGGGGCGCGCGGTCACGCGCACGTCTCGGGCGTCGTCCGCCCCGAGTCCGCACACGGCGTCCTCGACTTCGGATGCCGAGACCTCCTCGCATCGGCACACGACGGTCTGCGGTGTCAGCCACGTGCTCCATTCCTCGGGCACGGGGCTCGCCCTGTGCATGCCGATGGCGAAGCTCCGGCCGCGGCGGAGCCGGCGGCGATGACGCTGCATCCGTCGCCGGTCCACCGTCCGGCCGAGGTCCTGCGCGACCGCGGCTGCGGCCAGCTCGCCCTCGGCACACGACGCGATGGCCCCGCCGACCCCGGTCACCTCGCCGGCCGCGAAGATCAGCGGATTCGAGGTGCGCAGGTCATCGTCGACGTCGATCACGAGCGACTCGTCGACGTCGACGTGAGTGCGCAGTCCGAGCCCGACGGCGACCTCGAGCTGCGGCGTGAAGCCCCAGCCGAACGCGACGAGGTCGGCCTCGACCGTCCTGGACGACCCGGGGCGCACGCGTCCGGCGCCGTCGACGCGCGACAGCTCGACCGCCGATGCACGGCCCTCGCCGCGCACGGAGGTGACGACGGTGCGGGTGTGCAGCGGCACCCGGTGACGCAGGAAGGTCGCCGCGTACTGCGCGCCCTCCCAGAGCTTGCTCGGCTCCTGCAGCGCACGCAGCGGCGTGGACGCCCACCGCGAGAGCGCGTTGGCATCGCAGACCGCGACTACCTCGACCCCTGCGTCGGCGAGCCCTGCGGCGACGGAGAGCAGGAAGGGCCCCGTGCCGGCGACCACCGCTCGACGTCCGGCGGCGACCTGGTTCGCCTTCAGCATCGCCTGCACACCGCCCGCCGCCATCACGCCAGGGAGGGTCCAGCCCGGTACCGGCACCTGACGGTCGTACGCACCGGTCGCGATCACGAGGCGGCGCGCCTGTGTCGTGCGCTCCGCCGGAGCCAGCGCATCGGTGCCGGCGACAGGGCTCGTGCGCAGGGCGACGCCGCCCGCGACGGCATCCGCCCGCCACACCTGCCGACCGGCGAGGTGCGTGAGCCGGCCCGAGCCGATGGCTGCGCCCAGCCGGTCGCGCAGGTCCGTGTAGTGCCGCCAGTGATGGTGCCCGGTGGACTCGTCGGCCGTGAAGCTCTCCCGATGCCGCTCATCGGGATGCCGCCAGAACTGTCCGCCCGTCTGCGCACCGGCATCCACCAGAACGACCGACAGACCGAGTTCCGCGGCGACGACGGCGGCGCTGAGCCCGGCGGGCCCGGCGCCGATGACGGCGAGATCGGCGATGGTCTCAGTCATGGGATGCCTCCGGCAGCGGGAGCGGCTCGTGGGGGTCGGAGGAGCGCACGTCCTGGCCGGCGCACGCCGCGACGAGGCACGCGCGCTGGGTGCGGGCGCCGTCGACCGTGACGAGGCAGTCGAAGCAGACGCCGATGCCGCAGAACAGTCCGCGCGGAGCGCTGTCCCTGCGCGTCGTGCGCCACGAGACGATGCCCGCGGCCGAGAGCGCGCCGCCGATCGTCTGACCGGGCACGAAGGCCACCGGCGCACCGTCGAAGCGGATCGTGTCGTCCTGTGCACTCATGCGGCGGCCACTCCTTCCAGACGATCCGGGCGGAACGGTGCGAGATCGAGATCCGTCTGCTCCCCGCGCAGCGCCTGCGCGAGAAGCTTGCCTGTTCCGACCGAGAGGCCGACGCCCGCGCCCTCGTGACCCGCGGCGTGCCAGAGCCCCGGCATCCGGGCGTCCTCGCCGATCGCCGGCAGGTGGTCGGGGCAGTACGGTCGGAAGCCCGAGTACGCGCGCTGCACGCCCACGTCCCGCAGCGCGGGGAAGAGTCCGAGTCCGCTCGCCGCGATGCGCGCCACCGCGTCGGCCGAGAAGGTGCGATCGAAGCCCACCCGCTCGCGGCTCGCGCCCATGAGGATCGTCCCGCTGGGGGTGCCCTCCACGACGGGAGACACCTGCAGCCCGGCATCCGAGCTGGCGACGTCGCCGACGTATTCGGCGGCGTAGACCTTGTGATGCACCGTGACGGGCACCGGCTCCGTGACGAGCACGAACCCGCGCCGTGGGAGCACAGGAAGGTGCACGCCGGCGAGGGCCGCGAGCTCTCCGCTCCAGGGGCCGGCGCAGTTGATGACGGCCCCGGCCGAGATGCGCCCTGCGCTCGTCTCGACGCCTTCGGCCCTGCCGCCGGAGGTGAGGATGCCGTGGACCGCCGTCCTCGTCCGCACCTGCGCGCCGTGCTCACGCGCGAGACGCAGCAGCTGATGCGTCGCCAGCAGCGGCTGGACCTGCGCATCGTCCGGGTAGAACGCCCCGCCGGCGAGAGCGGGGTTGATGTACGGCTCGAGTGCGCGGACGCCGGCGATGTCGTCGATCATGTCGGCGCGGATGCCGAGAGTGCGCTGGTGCGCGACCAGGTCGGCGAGTGCGCGCATGCTCGATTCGCTGCGCGCCACGACGAGTCCGCCCTTCGACTCGAACTCCCAGAGGTCGGCGTACTCGGCGAGGTCCTCGCGCCACACGCGCTGCGAGTACAGCGACAGCTCGAGTTCGGGGCCGACCTCCTTGTCCGAGACCAGTACGTTCCCCTCGCAGCGGCTGCTCGTGCCGGAGGCGATCGAACCGCGCTCGACGACGATCACGCTGAGCCCTACGAGGGCGGCGAAGTACGCCGTCGCGGCGCCGACGACTCCCGCGCCGACGATGACCACGTCGGCGCGTGCTGTCGAACTGCTCACTCCGCGGTCGCTCCCGCCCTGCTCTGCTCGCCGTCCACCTGGCCGGACCAGTCGCCGAGCACGTGCTCGATGTGGCGCGAGACGAGATCGCGCGCACGCGCGGCATCCCGTTGCTCGATGGCATCCATGATCGTGTGGTGCTCCTGCGCGGAGGCGGCCAGGTGCCCGTGCTCGTGCAGTTCGGAGAGGCCGAAGAGCCGGGTCTGCGAGCGCAGCGACGCCACGAGCGAGACGAGTCGCTCGTTGCCGGCGTACTGCAGGAGCGCGAGGTGGAAGTCGCTGTCGGCGCTGAGGTACTCGACCAGGTCGCCGCGCTCGGCGGCCTGCACGATGTCGTCGGCCTGCCCGCGGAGCCCGGCGAACGCGCTTTCGGGGATGAGCGGGGTCGCCTTCTCGACCGCCGGGGGTTCGAGGAACAGTCGCAGTTCGGTGACTTCGGACAGGTCGTTCGGCGACACCTCGGTGACGAGGAAGCCGCGATTGGGCATCGCGACGACCAGCCCCTCGCGCACGAGCTCGAGCATGGCCTCGCGGATCGGGGTGGCCGAGACGCCGAACTCCTCGCCGAGGCTCGGTGCCGAGTAGACGCGCCCCGGCTGCATCTCCCCGCTGATGATGGCCGAGCGCAGCGCCCGCTTGACCGTGTCGCGGATGCTCGGCTGCTTGCTGAGGCGCACCACGTTACGCGCATCAATTCCGGTCATGTGCTTCCCTCTTCCGGTCCACCCCTGCGGCGACCGCTGTTCGCGGGTGCCTGGCTGTCACGATATCGGCGCCGCGCGCCGCGCACGTCATGTTCACAGCACGAATCCCTGCGGGAACGGGTCGCTCGGGTCGAGCATGTACTGCGCGGTGCCCGTCACCCAGGCGCGACCCGTGATCGTCGGGATCACCGCGGGGATGCCGGCGACCTCCGTGGTCTCGACGAGCCGGCCGGTGAAGCTCGTGCCGATGAACGACTCGTTGACGAAGTCGGTGTTCAGCGCCAGCTCGCCGCGGGCGTGCAGCTGCGCCATCCGTGCACTCGTCCCCGTGCCGCACGGCGAGCGGTCGAACCACCCTGGGTGAATGGCCATCGCGTGCCGGGAGTGCAGCGCGGTCGAACCTGGCGCCTTCAGGTAGACGTGGTGGCATCCGCGGATCGTGGAGTCGATCGGGTGCACGGGTTCGCCCTGCGCTTCGATCGCCGCCATGATGCTCAGGCCCGCCTTCAGCAGGTCGTCCTTGCGGCTGCGCTCGAACGGCAGCCCGATCTGCTCGAGCGAGACGATCGCGTAGAAGTTGCCGCCGAACGCGAGGTCGTACTCCACGGCGCCGAGCCCCGGCACGTCGACGACCTGGTCGAGAGCGACCGCGAATGAGGGCACGTTGCGGATGGTCACGCTGTCGGCGTGGCCGTGCGAGACGTGCACGTCGGCGATCACCAGTCCGGCCGGTGTGTCGAGGCGGATCGTGGTGACGGGCTCGACGACCGGAACCATTCCCGTCTCGACGAGGACCGTCGCGACCCCGATCGTGCCGTGCCCGCACATCGGCAGGCACCCGGAGACCTCGATGTAGAGCACGCCGAAATCGGCATCCGCCCGTGTCGGCGGCTGCAGGATCGCACCGCTCATCGCGCTGTGGCCCCGCGGCTCGTTCATCAGGAGCAGGCGCAGATCATCGCTGTTCGCCATGAACCACTGGCGCCGCTCCTCCATGGTCGAGCCTGGCAGCGTCCCGACGCCGCCGACGATCACGCGCGTCGGCATCCCCTCGGTGTGGGAGTCGACGGCGTGGAACACCCGCTGTGCTCTCATGTCATCTCCGGATCAGCGGTAGCCCTTGGCCAGAACGGCCTCGGTGTCGGCGATGATACGCGCGCGGACGTCGTCGGGCAGGGGCAGACGAGGCGGGCGTGTCGTGATGCCGGCCGGCGCGACGCCGGCGACCTCCTGAGACAGCTTGATCGCCTGGACGAACCAGGTCTTCGAGTCCCAGCGCAACAGGGCGTGCAGGTCGCGGTAGATCTCGTGCGCCTTCGCCCAGCTCGCAGGATCCCCCGACGTCGCCAGGTTGTACAGCTCGACCGTGGATGCCGGAATCGCGTTCGGGTAACCGGCGACCCATCCGCGGGCCCCGTTGATGCCCAGCTCGAGCACGACATCGTCGGAGCCGATCGAGACATCGAGTCCCGGTGCGAGCTCGTGGATCTCGTATGCGTTGCGCACGTCGCCGGAGAACTCCTTGACCGAGACGATCAGGCCCTCTTCGAACAACTGCGCGAGGAGAGCCGGACGCAGGTCGATCTTCGTGTCGATCGGGTTGTTGTACGCGAGGACGGGCAGACCGACCGCCGCGACCCGACGGAAGTGATCGATGACCTCGGCGTCGCTCGCGCGGTACGCGTTCGGCGGGAGCAGCATGACGGCAGGGGCCCCGTGCTCGGCGGCGTGCTCGGTCAGGCGCACGCTCTCGAGCGCGCCGTACGCGCCGACCCCGGGGATCACCGCGACGCCGGCCGGCGCGGCCTCGACCGCGGTGAGGTAGACGCGCTTGCGCTCCTCGTCGGTCAGCGTCTGGTACTCACCCAGCGAGCCGTTCGGGATGATGCCGGTGACGCCGTTGTCGGTCGTGAAGCGGATGTGCTCGGCGTAGGCGTCGTAGTTGACGGAGAAGTCGGGGTTGATCGGCAGCGTCGTCGCGAGATTGACGCCGTGCCACGGCTTCTTTTCATTCATGGATCGGTACTCCTGTGCTCTTCGGCGCCTTGTGGCGGTAAGTACAATTGCAATGTTAGTGGACGCGCGGACTCATGTCCATGGTTCGGCGCGGCCGGTTTCCGCACCCGCATCACGTGCGGGCAGAACCAGCCGCTGACGCGACTCCTCATTGCCCGCTCGGTCGGTCGCCGCGAACTCGATGATCTGCTCGTGCTCGGACAGCGCGCGGACGAAGGACTCCTGGAATGTCGCCCAGAACGTCCCAGGCCCCTCCCACTGGATGCGCTCCACGCCGGACACGTCGTCATCGGCGAACAAGGTGATCTCAACGCTCGCGCCCAGTCGGCGCACGGTCGCGCGGGATGTCGGCGCGCTCACGTCGACCGCGAATTCGCGAGAGGCATGGGCGGTGGCGCCATCGGCATCCGTCACCCGCACGCTCACCCGATGGTGCCCCTCGCCCGGGAGTGCGAACGGTCCGTCGTACGGCGCCCAGCCGTCGTCGCCGATGGCCAGCTCGATCCGCAGGTCGCCGGAGCCGCCGAGGTCCTCGGCAACGACACGGACGACCGGCAGCGTCGTGAACCAGCCGGACGGCGAAGCGAGCGTGTCGGTGAGGATCGCGATCGACGGCAGCGTGCGTGCGGCGGCGAGCGCCGCCGGCACCTCCCAGCGGATGCTCCGGATGCCGTCGTCGATGCGCTCCGACCAGGTCACGGTCGCGGCATCCGTCTCGACGACCTCGGCGACAGCGGGGGTCGCCGCGCCGTCGACGTCGGCGACGGCCGCGGCCTCGAGCACCCGCACGAGCTCCGCCTGTGCGAGCAGGCCGTCACGGCGGGCGTCGGCGGCCGCCGCAGCCACGCGATCGAGGAACGCCGCGCGCGCTGCCGGAGACGGATGCCGCCAGACGTCGTCCAGGAGCGATCGACCGTCCTGTCGCGACCGCACCGGCACGTCGGTCTCGGCTCCGACGAAGCCGATCACGGGGGCCGCCGCACGGACGTACAGGTGGTAGCGCTCATCGCCGCCGGTCCAGACCGGTTCGAACCGGAAGCCGTCGAGATGCACCGCGCCATCGGCGCGCAGGACATCTCCCACCGCACGGGCATCGACCGCGGCATCCGCGGCAATCGAACCGTCGACGCGACGCCGGTTCGCGAGCGCGAGGTCGAGCGTCGTCGTCGCATCCGACCGGGCGACGAGAACGGACGGCCCGAACTCGATCGAGTGCAGCGTCGCGTCGTCGGGTGTCGGCAGGGCGCGCAGGGCCATCGGCGCCGCGATGCGCAACGTCTCGCCCGCCCGCCACGGGCGGCGCACGACGAGGTAGCCGCCCTCTTCGTCGGCATCCACCGGCTCCTCGCCGATACGAGCCGTGACCTCGCCGACGGCCCACTCCGGAATCCGCACCCGGACCGTGAGGGGCGTCCGGTCGACGAAGCCGCCGGCGTCGTCGACGCGCACGTCGACTGTTCCCGCGAAGGGCAGCGCGGTCTGCAGGCGAACGGTCGCGTTCTGCTCCTGCCACTCGAGGGTCGACGGGATGAAGAGATTGACCCAGAGCTCGGCCTCCTCCCCCGCGAAGAAGACGGTGTCCTGGTACTTGACGTGGTTCTCGAGACCGGTGCCGCCGCAGCAGGTGCCGATGTTGTCGTACTCGGCGACGGCGCCGGGGTGCACGGGGAACATGTAGGTGACTTCGGGGCTGTCGTCCGAGTCGACCGCGCGCCGGGATCCGAGGATGTGATTGTGCACGGCGCGCTCGTAGTACGCCATGAAGCGCGGATCACGCGTGTGCGCGAAGAGCTGCCGAGCGATCTTGAGCAGGTTGTAGGTGGCGCAGGTCTCGGCGTTGCGGTGGCCGATGTCGCCGGCGACCGCACCAGGTGGACCCCACAGCTCGCTCTCCCCCGTGCCGCCGTGCGCGTACATGCGTCCGGGCACGATCTGGTCCCACAGTCCGAGCACGGCGTCCAGGTAACGGCGGTCGCCTGTGAGCTCGTACTCGTGCACGTAGCCGAGCAGCTGCGGCAGGTGCTGGTTGGCGTGCATGTCGGTGAGGATGTCGCGGCGATCGGCGCCGGCGTCGATGAGGTCGTCCTGGTCGAACAGACGCGCGATCTCGAGGAACAGCGGCTCGTCGGCGACCGCGCTGAGCCGGGCCAGCGTCTCGTTCATGCCGCCGTATTCGCCGGCGATGTAGAGCGACCACATGCGCTGGATGCGGTCATGATCGAGTCGGGTCAGCCGATGCGCGACCCAGTGCCCCATGGCGACGGCGATCTCGAGTGCCTGGGCACTGCCGGCCAGCTCGTGCGCGTCGAGGAGCCCGGCCATGATCTTGTGCGTCGTGTAATAGGGAGCCCAGATCTCGCCGTAGGGCGCGTAATCCTCGAGGCGGGCGAACTGCCATTCGCCGTAAGCCGCGAGGAAGCCGGGGTGCGAGTACCGTCCGGTCGCGGCGAGCGTGCGCTGCACCTCGCCGAGACCCCCGACGAAATCGTTGATCTTCGCCCGCAGCGCGGCATCCTGTTCGCCCGCGTACGCGAGCGAGAGCATCGAGAGGAAGTGCCCGGCGTAGTGCCCTCGGAGCAGGTTCGCGGTCTGCGCGTTCTCGCGGCCGGGGTAGTCGGCCTCGCCCCACGCCTGTTCGCTCGGGTGGCCGAAGTCCTCCCAGTTGCCCGGCGGCGTCGCCCCACGGGTGTCGAGGCCCGCGTTCGCGCGGAAGACGGCGAGGAGGCGGTCGACCGGATACACGCGCGCGAGATGCAGCATCCGATCGCGGGCCGGGGCGAACACGCTGTCGTCGGCGATCCGCACACGGTCGAGTTCGAAGGCGCGCAGCGCCGGTGCGACGCGGATGCCGGATGCCGTCGTCATCGTGCCGCCCACTGCTGCCGCGTCCATGCCTCGATGCCCGCCGCGTCGATCGGGAGGGCGCCGGAGAGCACTTCCGAGCCGGTCGCTGTGACGAGCACGTCGTCCTCCAGCCGCACGCCGATGCCGCGGAGTTCGGGCGGAAGGGTGAGGTCGTGCGCGTGGAAGTAGAGTCCCGGTTCGACCGTCATCACGACGCCCGGCTCAAGGTCGGCGCCCATGTAGTCCTCGTAGTGCGCCTGGCTGCAGTCGTGCACGTCGAGCCCGAGATGGTGGCCGATGCCGCAGGCGAGGTAACGGCGGTGCTGCTGGCCCTGCGGCGACAGCGCCTCGTCGACCGAAACAGGCAGCAGGCCCCAGTCGTGCAGGCCCTGCGCCACGACCTGCATCGCGGCGAAGTGGAAGTCGAGGTACGCGGTGCCTGGGCGGATGCGGTCGAGGCCGGCGCGGTGCGCGCGCTCGACGAGGTCGTGCACCTCGCGCTGCGCGGCCGAGAACGTCCCCTGCGCGGGGACGGTCCGCGTCACGTCGGCCGTGTAGAGCGAGCGGGCTTCGACGCCCATGTCGAGCAGCAGCGCCTGATCGGGGTGGATCGGGCCGTCGCAGCGCACCCAGTGCAGGATCGGCGCATGCGCGCCGGATCCGACGATCGTGGAGTAGCCGGGACCGTTGCCGAACGTGCGCGCATGCCGATCGAACGTTCCCTGCAGCCAGCGCTCGCCCAGATCGGCCGAGATCGCGTGCGGGATCTCGGCGGCGACCGCCGCGAACCCCGAGACCGTGGCGTCGATCGCTTCGCGCAATTGACCGATCTCCCACTCGTCCTTCACCATGCGCAGGGTCGAGAGCGTGCGCTCGAGGTCGGTCGACACGGTCGCGCCGTGCGCGGCCGCGAGATCGGTGGCCGAGCGTGCGGCGAGTGCACCGCGCAGGTCCCCTGAGCGCGCCTCGAGAGCGGCGAGCGGCTCGACGGCGATCTGCAGCGCCTGCGCCCACTCGGCGATGCCGGCCGAAGGGCCGACCCACAGCTCGCCGTGCAGAGCGTTGCTGAAGAAGCCGTCGTCGCCGGGGCGGAACGGCGGCGGCATGTACAGCACCGCGTCGTGTCCGCCAGGTCGCGCCCACATCACGAGCACGGCATCCTCGGTCTGGCATCCGGTCAGCCAGACGAAGCTGCTGTCGGCGCGGAACCCGTAGGACGCGTCGTCGTTGCGCACGGGCGCGACGCCGGCGCACAGCACGAGCGTCTGGCCGGCGAAGGCCGCGCTCAAGCGGGTGCGGTGGGATGCCGCGGCCTCTGCTGCGCCCTCGGGCAGGTCGGGGTGCGTGGGCACGTCGTCCCAGCCCTGCGCGATGAACTCGCGGAAGGCGGGGACCTCCACGAGCCGCGGGTAGCGGGTCCCCGCGTACGGCGGGCGCGGCTGGATCGTCTGGTCGGTCATGTGCGTTCTCCTCCTCGGTTGCGGACGAGCTCGCGGAGCCGGGTCAGGGTGCGGCCCGATCCGATCCCGTCGTGCTCGAATTCGTTGGTGACCCAGTACTGGGAGCTGCCGACGCCCTTCAGCGTCTCCAGCTGCAGACCGGCATCCACGTACATGTCGTCGAAGTAGACCACGGCGGCGAGCGGCACCTCGTTGCGCGCGAGCGCCTCGGGGTCGTACAGCGGCGACCAGTCGCCCTTCGCGGCGAGCGCGTCCACCGCACGGCGGAAGCCGCGCAGCAGTCGCACGTCGTCGAACATCCAGGGGAAGGCCATCTCGCCCGTGAACAGCAGCGGCCGCCGCGACTCGTCGAACTCCGGGCGGCGGTCGCGCTCGGCCTGCGCCGCCCACGCCGTCGGCCCGCTCGCGGGGTCGCCGTAGATGGATTCCTGGAGCGTCCAGAACAGCGGATTGCCCGCGCTCGACGAGAGCGCGAGGACATCCTGCAGGAACCCGGCGGAGAGTCGGCCGTCGCTCGTGAACGCCTTCTCCACGAGCCAGTGCAGGCGCTCGTAGCCGGGCTTCATGCCGAAGTCGATCCCCAGCGCCTGGAAGCGCCGCACGGTGAGCACGTCGCCATCCGGCAGCAGGACGTCGCCCTGGGCGAGCCGGTCGGCGATGCGCGCGACGGTCGCCTCGTCCTCCGGATAGCGGCGGTAGAACTCGGCCGTCTTGGTCGCGACGCGATCGAACGTCCGCCGGTAGACCTCCGCGGCCTTCGGCGGGATGCCGGGGATGCCGCCGCACACGTAGCTCGCCGCCAGCCCCTCGGGGGCGAAGGAGAGATACGTGAGCGTGATCCAGCCGCCGAAGCTCTGCGCGAGGGTGGTCCACCGGCGTCCGTCGTACAGCGAGGTGCGCACGTGCTCGAGGTCGCGGACGATCGAGTCCGCGCGGAAGCAGGCCAGGAAGTCCCCGCCGGATTCACCGCGGGCGGCGACCGTCACGGCATCCATCGCGGTGCTGAGCCCGGTGCCGCGCTGGTCGACGAGGACGACGCGGTAGTCGCGCAGGGCCTCGTCGATCCAGCCGTCGCGGGCCAGCGGGCGGGGGTTCGCGCCACCAGGCCCGCCCTGCAGGAAGGCGAGCAGCGGACGGGCTGGGTCGTCGCGCTCGGGGTCGACGAGTTCGCGCACGAAGAGCTCGATCGTCTCGCCATCTGGGGCGCTCCAGTCCAGCGGCACGGTCGTGCGCTGCTCGCGGACGCGGATGCCGGGGAGCAGGTACTCGGTGGTCATGGTGCTGTCTCCTTCGCGGTGCGCGCGGCATCCGCCTCCTTGCGACGACGATCCCACTCCGGGTTGATGCGCGGAACCGCCTGCAGCAGGGTCTTCGCGTATTCGTGCGTCGGGTTCTCGAACACGTCATCCCGCGAGCCGGTCTCGACGATCCGCCCCTGCGACATGACGGCGACGCGCGTCGCGATCTGGCGGACGACGGCGAGGTCATGGGCGATGAAGAGGTAGCCGAAGCCTTCGTCGGCCTGCAGATCGCGCAGCAGGTTGATCACCTGGGCCTGCACCGAGACGTCCAGCGCCGAGACCGCCTCGTCGCAGATGACCAGCTTCGGGCCGACGGCGAGCGCCCTGGCGATGCCGATGCGCTGCGCCTGGCCGCCCGAGAACTGCGAGGGGTAGCGCTCGGAGTGCAGCGGGTTGAGGCCGACGCGTTCCATCAGCTCGCGCGTGAAGGCGCGGGCGCCCCCGGGGATCTTCCGCCCCTGGTACACCAGCGGCGCCGTGACGAGCCGCTCGACGGTGTGCTTCGGGTTCAGCGACGAGTACGGGTCCTGGAAGATGACCTGCACCGAGCTGCGGAACTCCTTCAGCGCGGCGCCGCTCGTGCGGGTGACGTCGACGCCCTCGAACTCGACGGTTCCGCTCGTGACGTCCATCAGGCGGGCGACGAGGCGGGCGGTCGTCGACTTGCCAGAGCCGGACTCGCCGACCAGCGCGAGCGTCTCGCCGCTGCGCACCTCGAGGGACACGTCGTCGACCGCGCGGAAGGCCTTCGCGCGTCCGAACGGGGCGGCGGATCCGGTCTTGAACTCCTTGACCAGATTCGTGCCGCGGAACAGCGGCGTCGTGGGGCTCACAGGGCGCTCCTCTCTGCGGACGGAACCGGGATCTCGGTCGTGCGCAGCGTTCCGATCTCGTCGTCGATGCGCGGGACGGCATCCAGCAGCCGCCGGGTGTAATCGGCCTGCGGGTCGCTGAAGACCTGCTCGACCGAGCCGCGCTCGACGGTCTCGCCCGCCCGCATCACGACGATGTCGTCCGTCACCTCGCTCACGACGGCGAGGTCGTGGGTGATGAGGATCAGGCCTGCGCCGGTGTCGGCGCGGATCTCGGCCAGCAGGTCGAGGATCTGCGCCTGGACCGTGACGTCGAGTGCGGTCGTGGGCTCGTCGGCGATGATCAGGTCGGGGTTCATGCTCAGAGCCATGGCGATCATGATGCGCTGCCGCATCCCGCCGGAGAACTGGTGCGGGTAGTGGTCGACGCGTCGTGCGGCATCGCGGATGTGCACGCGCTCCATCGCCTCGATCGCCACGGTGCGCGCCTGGCGGCGCGACACTCCTGAGCGATGCGAGAGATAGGCCTCCGCAATCTGCGTCCCCACCTTGTAATACGGGTTCAGCGACGAGAGCGGATCCTGGAAGATCATCGCGATGCGATCCCCCCGGATGTCCCGCATCCGGCGCTCCGGCATCCCGAGCAGTTCGGCGCCGTCGTAGCGGACCGAGCCGGTGGCCGTGCCGCTCTTGGGCAGCAGGCCCATGATCGCGAGACTCGTCATGGACTTGCCCGAGCCTGATTCGCCGACGATGCCGAGCGCGCCGCCGCGGGGGACGTCGAACGCGAGGTTCTTCACCACCTGCACCGGACCCTGCGCGGTGGGGAACGAGACGGTGAGGTCCCGTACCGAAAGCAGGGGGCCGGTCATGGTGTCATCGGTGGGGATGCTCATGCCGATGCTCCTGTCCTGACGCGCGGATCGATGGCGGTGTAGAGCAGGTCGACGACCATATTGCCCACGATCACGAAGAAGGCGGACAGCAGCGTGACCGCCATAATGACGGGCTGGTCGTTGGCCGTGATCGAGTCGGCGGTCAGCTTGCCGACGCCGTTGAGGCCGAACACCTTCTCGGTGATGACGGCGCCGCCGAGGAGGCCAGCGATGTCCATGCCGAAGATCGTCACGATCGGGGTGAGCGCCGGGCGCAGCGCATGCCGGCGCCAGACCAGGCTCGGACGGAGCCCCTTCGCGCGGGCGGTGCGGACGAAGTTCTCCTGCAGCGTGTCGATGACGTTCGCTCTGGTCAGTCGCGTGTAGACCGCCGCGTAGCCGACGGCGAGGACGATCCACGGCATCAGGAAGTTCAGGAACCACTGCACCGGGTCGTCGCTGAAGCTCACCACCTGGGGGAACGGCAGCCAGCCGAGGGCGACGACCAGGATGAACTGCAGCGCCAGGGCGAGCACGTAGTTCGGGATCGACATCGCGCCGAGGGTGAGCCCGGCGAAGAAGCGGTCGAGGAACTTGCCCTCCTTCACGGCGCTGAGCACACCGGAGACGAGGCCGCCGATGAGCCAGAGCACGGCGGCGCCGAGCGCGATCGTGATCGAGACGGGCAGACGCTGCACGATCATGTCGCTGACCATCTGGCTCGTCTGGAACGAGTAGCCCAGGCACGGCGCCGCGCACTCGACTGGGCTGCCGGCGACCATGAAGGTGCGTCCGCCGAAGAGTCCGGCGACGTAGTTCCAGAATTGGGTCCAGAACGGCAGGTCGAGGCCCAGGTTGACGCGGATCTGCTCGATCTGCTCCGGCGTGCAGTTCTTGCCGCAGATCTGCACGGCCGGGTCGGCCGACAGCAGGAAGAAGATCGCGTACGTGAACAGGGTCACCAGGAACAGCACGGCGATCATGCCCAGGATGCGGGAGGCGACGATGCGGATCATGAACGGGCCTCCCCGCTGGCGACGATCACGCGGATGCGGTCGCCGAGGGTCGTGAACGACAGGACGAGGAGGAAGAGGAACGCGCCGGGGATCACGAAGTACATCGGGTCGACGGCATACCACGGGGTCGCGGCCGCGATCATCTGCCCCCAGCTGGGGGTCGGCGGGACGACGCCGACGCCGAGGAACGAGAGTCCTGCTTCCGTGCCGACGTAGCCCGGGACGGCGAGGGTCGCCATCACGATGATGGTGGACTGCAGGTTCGGCAGGATCTCGCGGAAGATGATGCGGACGCTGCTCGCGCCTGAAGCCTTGGCCGCCTCGACGAACTCGCGCTCCTTGAGGGAGAGCGTCTGCGATCGGACGATGCGGGCGAGGTACGGCCAGCCGAACAGCGAGATGACGACGACGAGCAGGAAGACGCGGTTGTCGGCCGGGAGGGCGGACAGGATCGCGATCATGAAGATCAGCGCGGGGAACGCCATGAGGAACTCCATGACGCGCGAGATGATCGTGTCGACCAGGCCGCCGAAGTAGCCGGCGAGCATGCCCATGACGACGCCGAGGATCGTGGTGAGCAGCGTCGCCGAGAGGGCGACGGTCATCGTGACGCGTGCGCCGTAGACGATGCGGGCGAAGATGTCGCGGCCGCTGCCGGGCTCCACGCCGAACCAGTGCTCGGCGCTAATGCCGCCGAGCGGCCCGATCGGGATGGCCCCCATGTTCGGGTCGATCGCCGACTGGTCGAAGTCGTACGGACCCCAGCCGCTGAGCATGGTCAGCAGCGGCGCGAAGATCGCCATGAGGAGGATGAGCAGGATGTACGCGCTGGAGAGCACGGATCCTGCATCGTGGAGGAACGCGCGCAGGATCCGCCGGCCAGAGGCCGGGGGTGACTCCAGCGTCTCTTCGAGCGCTGGGTCACCTCCCGGCGTGGCTTCGGCCTCGAGCGATGTCGGGCTGAAGGTCATGCTCAGCCCTTCGCGGGATCCTTGAGACCGATGATCGTGAGGTCGGTCATGCTGGTGCTCGGGTTGTAGCCGGCGATGTTCTCACCGGGGAGGAAGATCGCCTTGCCGAAGACGAGCGGTGCGATCGGCGAGAGACCCATGATCTCCTCGTCGAGGTCGCCCCACGCGGACACGGCTTCGTCGGCCGGCAGGGCGCCGATCTCGTCGATGCGCGCGTTGATCGTCGGGTCGTTGATCTGGGCGAGGTTGGAGTTGCCCTTCTCGGTGATGTTGCGACCGTCGAACAGCGGCGGGATGATCGTGCTCGCACTGGAGGCCCAGTCGGGGCACCATCCGGTGATGGCGGCGTCGTGCTGCTGGGAGGGCGTGCCGATGGTCTCGTAGTAGACCGAGGTCTCGATCACGTTGAGGTTCACGGTGACGCCGATCTTCTTCAGCGCCTCCTGGATGGCCTCGGCCTGCGCCTGCATGAGCGGCTGGGAGCGGATGTCGAGGGTGAACTCGAATCCGTCGGCCAGCCCTGCCTCGGCGAGGAGCTCCTGCGCCTTGTCAGAGTCGCCCTTGTCGCCCTCGGTCTCCCAGAGGTTGAAGTCCTTGAAGCTGCTCACGGTCGGCGGGATGATCGAGTACGCCGGGTCGGCGAGCTGCGTGCCGCCGCTGGCGTTGACCAGGGCGGAGCGGTCGATGGCCCAGTTGATCGCGTCGCGCACCTTGACGTCGTCGAACGGCGCCTTGGTGGTGTTGAGCCCCATGTAGGTGGTGCAGTAGGCGTCGGCCGTGATCGCGCGCTCCTGGAGCTCCGGCGTCTGGATGCGGGGCAGACTCGCGGCGCCGATGGTGCCGGAGATCGCGTCCTTGTCGTCACCCTGGCCGGCGATCATGCGCTCGTCGATCGTGGCGCCGTCGATGCCGATCTCGAACTCCCACTCGTCCGGGTAGGCCTTGCGGACCTCATCGGTGGACTCGTCCCAGTACTCGTTGCGCTCGAGGCGGATCAGGCTGCCTGGCGTGTACTCGGCGAGCGTGTACGGGCCGGAGGCGATGACGTCCTTGATGAACTCGTCGCCGGCGCCGGTGCCCTCGGGGAACGGGACGGCGTTGGGCTGGGCGAGCACGTTGTCGAACTCGGGGAACGGCTTCTTCAGGTGGAAGACGATCGTCTTGTCATCCGGGGTCTCGATCGTCGGCAGGTCACCGGACACGTACGGTCCCTGGTAGCCCTCGGGGGCGTCGATGGTCTGGCGCAGGTACGGGGAGCCGATGCCGACCTGGGGGTCCCAGGTGCGGGAGATTCCGAACTTCATCTCGGCCGACGTGATGGGAGTGCCGTCGTCGAAGAAGATGTCGTCCTTGAGCGTGTAGGTCCATGTCAGGCCGTCGTCGGAGACTTCACCGAGCGACTCGGCGAGGTCGGGGACGATCGCGTTCGGGTCTTCCGCGTCGCCGGCGGCCTGCATGGTGAGGCCGCGGTAGATCAGGCGGTAGAACGCGTTGACGCCGCCATCGAAACCGCGGGACGGATCGAGATAGGAGAAATCGGCGTTCTGCAGCATGTGGACGGTGCCACCCGTCTGCGGGTCGCCGGAGCCGGATCCCTGGGAACCCTGGCCTGCTTCGCCTCCGCCGGCAGAGCAGCCGGCGAGGAGAAGGACGGATGCGGTCGTGGCTGCGATGAGCCCCACGAGCCTCTTCTTCTTGGTGGTCACAGGACCTGACCTTTCTGTCGGTAGCGCCTTTGCGTACGGTTCCAATGGAACAGCATGACAGTGCAATGTACAACTGTACTGTCATGAAAAGTTCTACCGGAGATTCGTCGGAGGTCGTGATCTCGTAACGAGATCGTCACATCGCGGTGGTCGAGTTCCGCAGAAAGACGCGGGTTTCGAGCGTCAGCCGAGTTCGCGCAGCGGCGAGGTGCGGTCGCCTCCGGCATCCCCCGTGTTGACCGTGCCCTGGGGTTCGAACAGGAGTGCTTGCACCTCGGCGTCGGCCTTCGGGCAGTGCTCGACGCCCTTCGGGACGACGAACACGTCGTTCGGCCCGAGGACGACATCGCGGTCGCGGAGCTGGATCGTCAGCTCGCCGCTGAGCACCATGAAGAGCTCGTCGGTGTCGGGGTGCGTGTGCCAGACGAACTCGCCCTGCAGCTTGACCACCTTGACGTCGTAGTCGTTCACGCTGGTCAGGCGATGCGGCTGCCAGTGCTCGGAGATCGCGGCGAGGGCGGTGTCGATGTTGCGTACGTCGGTGGTCATGGTTCGAGGGTATTCGGGTTCGATGTCGGCCCGGCGGCGTACGCTGAGTTCACCTCACCGACGAGGCAGTCTCGACACGAGATGAAGAACATACGGAACCGGAGTGAAGAACATGAACGAGACGATCATCACCGTCGTGGGGAATCTGACCGCTGAGCCCGAGCTGCGCCAGACGCAGGGTGGGGTCGCGGTCGCGAGCTTCACTATCGCTAGCACGCCGCGTAGCTTCGACCGGCAGGCTAACGAGTGGAAGGACGGCGACGCCCTCTTCATGCGCTGCTCCGCCTGGCGCGATCTCGCGACCAACATCACCGGCTCGCTCACCAAGGGCATGCGCGTGATCGCCAGCGGGCGGCTGCAGCAGCGCGAGTATCAGGACCGCGAGGGCAACAACCGCGTCAGCATGGAGCTGCAGATCGACGAGATCGGTCCGTCGCTGCGGTACGCGACCGCGCAGGTGACGCGTGGAGAGCGGTCGTCGAGTGGCGGACAGTTCGGTGGCGGGCAGAGGCAGGATGTCGCGGCGCCGGCGCCGGCCGGTGCCGCGACGAGCCCGAGCACGGCGGATGGATGGGCAGCACCCGGGCAGAGCTGGTCAGGGGCGGACGAGACGCCGTTCTGAGCCGATGCCCGAGCGTTATCACGGGCACCCTCGGCCCTTGACCAAACCGCACGGGACGCCTGCGTGTAACTAGGCTTCGAGCAAGCCGTCGAGTTGATGGGGCATCGCGTGAAAAGGCATATCAGCGTCGTTGGAGCCGTACTGATCCGTGATGGCGCGGTGCTCGCGGCCCAACGCAGTCCGTCCATGTCGTTACCGGGGAAGTGGGAGTTCCCCGGCGGGAAGATCGAGCCCGGTGAGTCTCCGCACGAAGCATTAGTTCGCGAAATACGAGAAGAACTACTTTGCAGGATCTCGGCTGGTGGACTCGTAGACACGACGACCCACGAGTATGAGTTCGGCGTTGTCACTCTCACTACGTATTACGCGGCGATCGTCGATGGCGAACCTCGCCTGACCGAACATGCTTATCTCCGGTGGGTCCCATTCGCCGAGCTTCAACTGCTCGATTGGGCACCCGCAGACATCCCCGCCGTCAATCGCATAATTCGCGACCATTCCGCCTAGGCGCGACCACTACGCCGCAAACAGTGCGTACTTCTCGGCCAACCGGTCCCTCGAGGGGTGATCCGCCTGGCGTCGCGGCAACGTCAGCGGTCGCCCGTGCATATCCTGGAGCCCATGTCGAAGCATCGGCCCATCAACTTCTTCGAGGAGGTCTCGGTCGATCCGGACTTCGTAGTCGGGGGTAATGCCTAGGAGGTTCTGGTCGTAGGACGCGTGATGGATCTTGCAAAGCGCCAGCCCGTTGGTCACTTCGGCGACGCCCTCAGCCTGCGAGTCCGCAATGATGTGCGCGGCATCGAGCAGCTCCGCATGCTTGAGGTTGCAAATGGCGCACGCGCTTTCGTAAGCACGGAGCACTCGGGCACGGAACATCGGCTGGTGAAGGCGCGTCTTAACAAGACGCTCCGCATATCTCCGCTCATACTCCTTGAGGTGAAGCGGGTCTTCGAAGAGGCGGAGGGATTCATCGAGAGCGATACTTACGGTGCGCTGGGCGGGGTCGTCATGGACGATGTACGCCGGATAGAAGGCCACGAAGTAGCCCGGTCTCACCCCAAGGAAGTAGACCAGAGGGTCAGCACGCTCGAAAGCGCGCAGCAGTTTGACGTTGTCTCCACCTTCGCGCGACTGGTAAGAGTACGTGACCAGCCCTTCGGGACTGATCCCGTCTGAGTACTCCGTCTTCTTCGAGCTCGTCATGATCGTCAAAGTTGAATCGAAGTCCGCCGGGTTCCGGATGCCACGGCCGGTATCAAGCAGCGGAATCCGCTGCCCGTTGAACCTGTAGTTGATCAGCTCCTCGCGGCTGAACTCGTAAGCGCCCGCACGGCGTCGCGCATCGAGCCAGCGAAAGACATCTTCTCGAACTGCGTCTTGTTCTGCGCGCGGCCGGTTCACGCTCTCAACATATCTGCATCACGGGGAGCTGCGGTCGACGCCACCGATCGCCCGCACTGCCTCATCTGACTGCTACCGTCACTCCCATGCCGTCCCCCTCAACCACCTCCGCTCTCCGCGCGTTCGTCGCCACCCGCGACTGGGACCACTTCCATACCCCGGAGAACCTCGCGAAGAGCATCAGCATCGAGGCCGCCGAACTCCTCGAGCTGTACCAGTGGACCGACAACCCCGACCAGCAGCAGGTGGAAGACGAGCTCGCCGATGTCGTCAGTTACTGCATCCATCTTGCGAACAGGCTCGGAGTCGACCTCGACGAGATCGTCATGAACAAGCTCGCGAAGACCGAGCGGAAGTATCCCGTCGAGCAGAACCAGGGCGTCATCAACAAGCACGAACCGCAGGCATGACCAGCATCCGACGCGTGCAGTTCGAAAGAGCGCACGTCGATGCCTGGGCCGCGCAGGACCCGCAGCACACGAACTGGCCCGTCGTCTACGTCATCGACGGGGACACTCGCCCCAGGAAGCTCTACGTCGGCGAGACGACCCGCGCGCACAAGCGCATCCGGCAGCACCTCGACGGCCCGAAGCGGAATGAGGGCCTCAAGAGCATCCGCGTCGTGGTCGATCCGAGGTTCAACAAGTCCGCGTGCCTGGATCTCGAGTCGCACCTGATCCGCTGGTTCTCGGGCGACGGGCAGTACAGCATCCTCAACGGCAACGACGGGCTGACCGACGCGGACTACTACGACCGAGCCCTGTATCGCGAGTCGTTCCGCGACGTGTTCGAGGCGCTTCGCGCGGAGGGCCTGTTCAGCCGCAGCATCCCGCAGATCGAGAACTCCGACCTGTTCAAGCTGTCGCCGTTCAAGGCGCTGGGCGACGACCAGGCGATCGCGATCAGCGACATCGTCGAGGGCCTGCTGACCGACCTCGCCGACCCGGCCGCGCGCTCCACGCTCGTCGTGCAGGGCGACCCCGGTACGGGCAAGACGATCATCGCGATCTACCTGATGAAGCTGCTCGCCGACATCCGCGACTTCGAGCACCACGACGATGTCGAGCCGGATTCGATGTTCTCGGAGTTCTTCGTCCCCGAGAACCGCGAGCTCCTGAACGGGTTCCGCATGGCACTCGTGATCCCGCAGCAGTCGTTGCGCGAATCGATCAAGAAGGTGTTCAAGAAGACGCCCAAGCTCGATCCGTCGATGGTGCTCACGCCGTTCCAGCTCGGCGAATCCTCCACCTCATACGACCTGGTGCTCGTCGATGAGACCCATCGGCTCGGACAGCGCGCGAACCAGGCATCCGGCGTGCAGAACAAGAAGTTCCGCGAGATCAACATCGACCTGTTCGGTGCGGACGACCCGACCCGCACGCAGCTCGACTGGATCAAGAAGCGCAGCCGCCACCAACTGCTGCTCGTGGACGGCGCGCAGAGCGTTCGGCCGCATGACCTGTCGCCTGCGATTCTGGATGCTGAGTTGCGCGCCGCTCGCGATGCCCACCGCCACTACCGACTGACCACCCAGATGCGGGTGCGCGCGGGAGCTGACTATGTGGAGTTCGTCCGCTCGGCGCTGCGCGGAGAGGATCCCGTGCCAGCGGACCTCGGCGACTACGACCTGCGCTTCTTCGACGACCTCGGCAAGATGCGCGCGGCGATCCGGGAGAAGGATGCTTCGGCGGGCCTCTCCCGCCTCGTCGCTGGCTACGCGTGGGACTGGAAATCGCGACGGGATGCTTCGGCCTACGACATCGAGCTCGACGGCGAGCGCATGCGCTGGAACAGCACGGACAAGGACTGGATCAATTCACCCGGCTCGCTCGAGGAGGTCGGGTCGATCCACACCGTGCAGGGCTACGACCTCAACTACGCCGGCGTGATCATCGGACCGGACTTACGAGTCTCCGCTTCGGGGAAGATCATCGCCGATCGTGAGGCATACCGCGACAAGAAGGGCAAGGAGAACACCGGGCACCTCAAGGACGCCTTCGGCGACGAGGATCTGCTCGTGTTCATCCGGAACATCTACGGCGTGCTGCTGACCCGCGGGATCCTCGGGACGTACGTGTACGTGTGCGATCCGGGGCTGCGGGAGAGGTTGCGGGGCGTTCTAGCCCGTCGTTGATTGTTGCGACGCCGTCACAACAATTGCCGTGTCGGTCTGGCGGCATCGCGTCACTGGAGCCGACCTCGCACCTCACAATTGTCGCGACGTGTCACGACAATCTGTGCGTGCGCCATCTTCGGGGATATGCGCCTGGCGCGGACGTATGTGGCGGAGTCATCCGATGATGCTGCACATCTCCGAAGTTGATGTCCGCGCGCTTCGACAAGTTCAGCGAGTTATGGAAGCTACGCCGCAATCCCCCGCATGAGCACCCGCACGACAGCATCCACCTGCTCCGCCCCGAGCACCTTCCCCTGAAGAGCCGCGTACGAAGCCATCGCGACGAACTGATCAGCGATCACCTCGGCATCCACATCCGACCTCACCTGGCCGGCTGTCACAGCCGAAGCCAAACGCGAAGACACCCACCCACGGATCGGCGCTGCCAGCTTGTCATTGAGAGCCAAACCCAGCTCGGCATCCGTCGCTGTCACGGCGATCAGCGCACGCGCGAGCGCCACGCCATCGACATCCCCGAGGGCAGCGGACATCGCCGAGAACCACGCCCGCAGGTCGGCCTCGAGGTCGGCGGTGTGCGGCAGCGCGACATCCGCACCGGGCAGCGCACCCGACAGCAGCGCCTCCCCCAGGATCGCCGCCTTCGACGGCCACCACCGATAGATCGTCTGCTTCGAGACTCCGGCCGCCGCGGCAAGGCCCTCGATCGACACCGACGAGTAACCCTCATCCACGAGCGCAGCACGCATCGCCGCCAGCACCGCCTGGCGCGCCTGTTCACTACGAGGTCTCGGCACGCTCACAGGCTACCGAGGAGTACCCTGGGAAATAAGTAGACGCACCGTTGCGAAATACCCGAGCAAGGAGAAGACATGGCCCTGACCGCACACTCCACCATCGGCGAGTGGCTGAACGATCCGACCGGCGGACCGATCATCCGCGGCCTGTTCGAGAAGACCGGCGCTGACCCCGAGGTCCTCACCCCCGTCCTCGGCCTGCCCCTCCAGCAGCTCGTCGCCATGAGCCAGGGTGCCCTGCCCCAGTCCGTCGTCGACGACCTGGTCCGCACCGCGAACGGCGGCGAGATCCCCGAGGATGCCGAATCCACCGGCTGGACCGAGAAGCCCACCAGCGGCCGCTTCGCTGGCAAGACCGTCATTGTCACGGGCGCGGCATCCGGAATCGGCAAGGCCACGGCATCCCGCATCGCACGCGAAGGCGGACGCGTCATCGCCGCCGACATCTCCGCCGACCGGCTCGAGGCCCTCAAGGCCGAGCTCCCCGACGTGATCACGGTCGCCGGCGACCTCACGAAGCAGGACGCCATCGACGCCGTCATCGCCGCCGCCGGCGAGCGCATCGACGGCCTCGCCAACATCGCCGGCATCAACGACGACTTCTCCCCCGCAGGTGAGACGACGGATGCCGTGTGGGACCGCGTCATCGCCATCAACCTCACCGCACCGTTCAAACTCATGCGCGCGGTCCTGCCTCTGATGGAAGCCGCCGGTTCCGGCGCGGTGCTCAACGTCTCGAGCGAGGCGGGCCTGCGAGGCAACTCGTCCGGCAACGCCTACACCGCGAGCAAGCACGGCATCATCGGCGTCACGAAGTCAGCGGCGTTCATGTACGGACCGAAGGGCATCCGCGTGAACTCGGTCGCTCCGGGTGGCGTCGCCACCGGCATCCCGATGCCGCCGAACATGTCCGAGTACGGCTCCGCTCGCCTGGCGCCGTTCCAGCAGGCGATCCCGACCGTCGCGACGGCGGAGCACCTCGCCGCCTCGATCACGTTCCTGCTGTCGGACGACGCCGTGAACATCAACGGCGCGATCCTCGCCTCGGACGGCGGCTGGTCGGTTCAGTAAACCCCGGATGCGCGGGGCGATGGTCCTCGCCCCGCGCATCCCCCCTTGTTCGGGCGCGGACCCCGACTTACGCTGTCCCGCATGTTGAAGATCGTGTCGATCGTGATCCGCGTCAGCAACCTCCCCGCGCAGTCCCGTTTCTGGCAGGCCGCGCTCGACTACGTCGAGCGGGATCCGGCGGACGAGGACTGGGTCGTCCTCACACCGCGTGATGCAGACACCCCCTGCATCTCCCTCGATGCGCGTCATTCCGAGCGCGTCCTGCCGCCACGTATCCACCTCGACATCTACGCCGACGACCAGGATGCCGAGGTGCGTCGACTCACCGAGCTCGGCGCACGCGAAGTGCACTGGGACAACCTGCCCGCCGATGCCGACTACGTCATCATGGAAGACCCCGAGGGCAACCGCTTCTGCATCGTCGATCGTCCCGACTGGTCGGGTTGGGCGCCGCAGCCAGGTCGCTGACGGTCACAACGGCCCGAGCACCCGTTCCGGATCGGCATCCAGCGCCAGCGCCTCGAGCACGGTGAGCAGTTGCCGCTCTTCGTACCGGAAGTGGCTCTCCATGATCGCGGCGATGCCCTCCAGGTGTCGCGCCAGTTCGGCCGACGAAGCGGCCGACGCCACCGCCGCCTGCATCCCGTTGATCAGGTGCCCGATCATCGAGTGATCCTGTTCCAGCTTCCGCAGCGTATCCCGCAACTCCGGATGCGCGGCTGCGATGGCCGGGAACAACTCGCGATCCTCGCCCTCGTGATGCCCCGTCAACGCCGTGCAGAACCCATGGCAGAACAGCAGCAGATCACGACCCGGTGGTTCGCCGGAGGCCAGAGCCTCCTGGGTGATCGACAACGCCGCTCGCAGTCGCCGATGCACGGCACGCAGTTCATCGCTCCAGGCGATGAGCCTGGTGTTCTCGCCCTCAGTCACGTGAGGGCGAAGGGGTCGACATGTTCATCGTCGCTCTCCTTCGGGTCCCGCGCCTCCATATCTGGCACGGACTGCCACCGACACGCGACGCTTCCGCCACGCTAACAGACCGGCATCCCTCGTCGAATGACTCGGATGCGCCGGTAGCCGCTGTTCCTCCCACCCTCAACCCCCTCGGCGCATCTCCGCCGACCGGGCATCGTTGCGTGTGACACATCCAGTGCGAGAAAGGTGCGACACCATGACTGACACGATCGACGAGCGCAAGAAGGTCGCCGAGCTCATCAAGGACTTCCGCTTCGCCATGTTCGTGACCCGGCACACGGACGGCAAGCTGGTCGCCCATCCGCTCACCGTCCAGGAAGCGGACTTCGACGGCGACCTGTGGTTCCTCGTCTCGAAGCGGTCGGCCCCGGTGGCAGACCTCGCCGCCGACTCGGAGGCGAACGTCTCGTTCAGCTCCTCCGACTCGTGGGTCTCACTCTCCGGCACGGCCCGCCTCGTCGAGGATCGCCAGAAGATCGAAGAGCTGTGGAACCCGGTGGTGGAAGCATGGTTCCCCGACGGACCGGACGACCCCTTCGTCGGCGTGC